>PFEX01000115.1:31635-33716 GCA_002783145.1 Rhodobacteraceae bacterium CG17_big_fil_post_rev_8_21_14_2_50_65_11
GCTGCGAGAGGAAGGTCGCGTTGACAGTGCGGATTGGCCGTTGGTATCTTCGTGGGCAAACGTTGGTGCAGAAGTTCTTCGCGATTGGCAAGAACCTCTGGGCAAGACGTCCGAACCAGCAGACCGGAGTGCGCAAGACGTGGGTGAGAGAGGCTCAAAACCTAGCCAGATAGCTTCTGCTCGGGGGATGAGCCGCAGGCACTTCGTCGGAGGCAGCCTCTGCGCTTGTGCAGCCGCAGCGCTCTCGCTGGACTCCAGCCCCGCGGCCAAAGTCGTGCTCGATCGGCGCCGGTCGCGGCCGGAGCGGTCGATCTGGGTCAGCGTCGAGGCCTCGCTCGCGCACGCTCCACTGACCTTGGCCTTGGTCCGCGAGCTGCCGACTGGGGAACGCCGCACGGTTTCCCGCGAGCCCGTGACGCTCTTCGGCGGAGTGGCTCGCCGAGCCCTGAGGGTGCCCTTTGCGCCGCTAGAGGGCGGTGAGCGGGAGCGCGAGTCCTATATCGTCGTCGCCGAGCTGCGCGACGAGCGCGACGAGACGGTCGGCACGAGCGAAGCGCTCGAAGTGGTCGTTGCAAACTTTCCTTTGGGGATGTGAGGCATGAGCACGAGAGCGCACGGCAAAATCGGCGTGAGAGTGGGCTCGATCGGGCTGCTCCTGTTGCTGCTTTCCGTCACGGGGACGGGCTCGGCCTCCCCCTACGTGCCCCAGACCTCGCGAGCCAAGATCGACAAGGTCGACATCAGCGAAGCCCCGCTGGTCAAGATCTACACGACGTTCCTCACCGGCAAAGGTCGGCCGGTGAAGCCGGAGACCATCCGCACAGCCTACATCGCCTGCGCCAACCCCGACGACCCTGAGGCCGCGCCAGTTCAGGTGGCTATTGCGGAGGAGATCAAGACCTTCGCGGACACCGCCGACCTCATGGACGTCGGCATCGTCCTCCCGGTCTCCAAGCGCTTTCCGGAGGAGGTCCAGACCCAGATCAAAGAGGGCCTGGCCAACATCATCGGGCAGATGCGCAAAGAGGATCGCGTGGCCGCCTTCGTCGACAACGGCGTCGGCATCGTGCACTCCTCGCTGGGCGCGCCCGCCGACGCCGCAGGGTACATCACCGACGCCTCCCCAGAGGGCGGCGGCGCATTCCTCTACAGTGGCCTCGAGCGCGCCATCACCACCTTGGTCGAGCAAGGGGATCCCGAGCGGCGACGCGCCATCATCTTGGTCACCGACGGCTTCGACATCGAGACCTTGCGGCCGGATTTGGTCCAAACCCGCCTGATGGACCTCTACATGAAGGCCAAAGCCGAGGGCGTCATCATCTTCGTCGTGATGTACAAGCCGATCATCTCGGAGTTGGTCCCCTACTTCGAAGGAATGGCCCGCAAGACCAAGGGCACCTATCGAGAGACCACCTCTGCCGACGGCATCCTGCGCAACGTCAACTACACCTTCGGTGAGATCTACGGGCAGCTGGTGGTGGAGTTCGAATACGAAGACGTCAAAGAGGGCGACACCTGCAACTTCCAGATCGGCTTCGAGCGGGACTTTGGGGCCGCTGTGAACACGCGCCCCTTCACTGAGGTGCAGTTCGAAAAGATCGCCTTCCCATGGCGCAGCCTGATCATCTGGGCCATCGTCGCCGTCGTCGTCCTCCTCTTGCTGCTGATCATTTTCCTGGTCGTGCGCCGGATACTGCGCAAACGCAAGGCCAAGAAGCTCGAGCAGAACGACGAGGCGCTGCAGGAGAAGGTCGAAGCGGGCCTGGTCTGCGGCAAGTGCAAGCGCACCATGATGGCGGAGTGGGACGAGTGCATGTTCTGCGCTCGCGACGCCGAGGTGGCGGCGGCGGCGAAGAAGGAAGAGAAGGCGAAAAAGAAGGAAGAGAAGGCGGCAGCGAAGAAAGACGACGCCAAGAAAGACGCCAAGAAGGACGACAAGAAGAAAGACGACAAGAAGAAGGACAGCAAGAAGCCCGAGGCGGGCGGTGGGCAGTGTATGAGCTGCGGCCGCGTGATGATGCCTGGCTGGACCGAGTGCCTCTTCTGCAAGGCAGGCATCGGCGGCAGCGCGCCGATGGGCA
>PFEX01000115.1:33757-35768 GCA_002783145.1 Rhodobacteraceae bacterium CG17_big_fil_post_rev_8_21_14_2_50_65_11
CCTGGGGGCTCAGTGGGCTCAGCGGGCGGGATGGCAGTGGGGGCCGCGATGATGGCCGGCGGTGGGGGCTCTGGCGGTCGAGCCGCCCAGGGTGGAGCGCCAGAGGCCGAGAGAGTGTGCCCGAAATGCAAGCGCGCAATGAAATCCCACTGGGACGTCTGCCTCTTCTGCGAAGCGGGCGTTTGAACTCGACCCTTTGGTCTACACGGCTCGCCGTCATCTGGCGGCGAACGCTGGGAGTGCGACATGGGTGACAAGGTCATCTACCTAGCCGGACGTCCTATCCCTATCCGCTGCGATGCGGCGGTCCACACCTACATGGACGGGGGGATGTCCTTCTACAACCCACAAACGGCTGGCGTTAGTAATTACGGGAACATGATGATGCGGCGCCCATCGGGGCGGGTGTACAGCAATCGGCGCGGTGTGCGCGGGGCAAGGCACAACCTCGACATGAACACCTTTGCGAAGGTCAGCACCGAGGAATTCGACGAGCTGCGGGACACCCTCTTCCAAGTCGTCCTTCACCACGACGTGACTTTCAGCTCCGAGGATTGCTTCGGCGTTCTGGTGAGCCGTGGCCTATCGACCCACTTCCTGATCAACCACGACGGCACGCTGCACGAAGCGCTGGATCCCTACCACTCGGCGTGGGCGACCGGCGACAACAACAACAACTGCATCTCTCTCGACCTCAACAACCCGGTCAAGCTCGAGCTGGCCGACAAGGATCCCGCCAATCCACCGCGTCAGGTCTTCCAGGGCAACATCAACCGCTCGATGAAGGTCATGCTGGGCTACACCGAGGCGCAGTACGCGACGTTCATCGCGTTGCTCAGAGCCTTGATCACGCCGTTGAAGCTCGAGGCCAAGTTCTATTGGATCCCACTCCCGGTTCTGGGCGGAAGCTGCTTCCCGCCGATGAACGCCGAAGGCGAGGTGATCACTCGGATGCTCGCCAATTCCACCGAGTTCGTCGGCTTCTTGGGGCATTATCACTGCTCCGCGAACAAATGGGATCCAGGTCCCGCGTTCGATTGGATGAAGGTGTTGGCCGGGGTCCACGGTGAACGCAACAGCTTCCCAGTGCTCATGGCTGGCGGAAAGAACTTGCCCGACCTTATGGGACAGGGGCTCACCGACGAGCTGAACCGATTTTACGACAACATCGAGGGAGACGAGACGGGGGGCTGGTACCCGATTGGCGCCAATCAGACCTGGCATTCTGGCGTCCACTTGCATATCGATGAGGGGACGCCGGTCTATGCGATGTCGAAAGGCACCATCGTCGCCATTCGCAACGTGAACCGCGTCGATCTCGGCGACGCCAGCTTTGTCCTCATTCGCCACGAGATGGCCGAGGAGGCCGTTGTTGTCGAGGGCGAGGAGGCGGAGCCCAAGTACTGGTTCTCGCTCTACATGCATCTGCACAAGTTGCGTGGGGCCGACGAGCTGACGACGGTCCCGTGGGTGAACACGTTGCTCGGGGGCGACTTCAACGCGCCCACGACCGACGACTACAGCTTCGACACCGACGCCAACGCCTTCCCCCGCGAGAAGCGAAACCCTATTGTCGCCGATGGCATCAGCCCGACGAAATTCGCCAAGGAGACGAAGCTCAAACCGTTCTACGACGGAGACATTATCCTCGTGGAGATCCCCGTCGCGTCGGGCGAGAAGATCGGCGTCTCTGGTGTCTTCGGGCAGAGCGAGTGGAGCCAGGAGCCACAGGTTCACGTCGAGGTCATCTCTGGCAAGAATGTCTTCGGCGACCTTCGCCCCGGCGCTGGGCGAGAGTGGATCCTGGTTGAAGGAGACCTCGACAACAACAGCTTGGTCGACATCGAGAAGGTGCTCTCCCCCATCGCGAAGTCGGCCGTCAGCTTCGATGGCGAGAAGAAGGAGCGCGTACTCAAGACCTCCGAGATCCAGACCTTCTTCGTCGATGGCAGCACAGAGACCGCTCGCACCGCGTTCCGCAAGATGATCTGCGTACACCGCTCCGAATGGA
>PFEX01000215.1:0-327 GCA_002783145.1 Rhodobacteraceae bacterium CG17_big_fil_post_rev_8_21_14_2_50_65_11
GACGCCGCGGTCACGAAGGCGACCGGCAGGCCCTTCTGGCAGCCGACCAGCCCCAGCCCGTTCTCCTTGCGCTCGATCCAATCACAGCGGGCCAGTTCCAGTACCATCATCTTGTTGAGCGACGGGATCGCCTTGAAGTCGAAGCTGTCGAGGCTTTTGATCGCCGGGAACTTCGCCGCCTTGATCCGGCGTTCGACCATGCGCCGTTCCCGGTCGATCAGTTCCAGCTCGGTCAGGCGGGCCAGATAACGCACATGGTCCACGCCTTCGGCGGCGCAGATACGCGCCTGTTTGTCGTGCTCGCGCAGGAAGGTGGGCAGGCGCAGG
>PFEX01000215.1:383-8913 GCA_002783145.1 Rhodobacteraceae bacterium CG17_big_fil_post_rev_8_21_14_2_50_65_11
ATATAGGACGCGGCGGATGTCGTGGCGAAGTTGGTCCCGGGCAGGAAGGGATAGACATCCAGGACCAGCGATGTGTCAGGGGCGCTGGTGCCATGGGCCAACAGGCGGCGCTCAGGCAAGCTTGTGCAGCATGTCCGCCTCGGCAGTTGCACCGCGCAACATGAACGCGTGTTCGGACGCGACGAAGAACATGGTGATGCCCATGTCGTGCAGGTCCGGCCCGGCGGCGGCACTGCCTGCGAAGGTCATGAAGGCCTTGTTGTGCGCCTTGGCCGCTCTGCCCGTCTTGCGCATCGCATCGAGGACCATCGGATCGGACGGGTCATCCTTGCCAAAGCACACCGCAAGATCGGCAGGCCCGACGAACACCCCGTCGATCCCGTCCACCCCGGCGATCCCGTCCGCAAGCTCCACGGCCTCGGGGTCCTCGATCTGGGCGATGACAATGGTTTCGTCGATGCTCTGTCGCAGGACATCCTTCATTGCGCGCGTCCCGAAAACGGCCCAGCGGGTTGATCCGGCATATCCGCGCCCGCCATGGCCGAACCGGCCGGCGCGCGCGATCTCGCGCGCCATTTCCTCGCTGCCGACATGCGGCACGACGACCCCTACAGCGCCGCTGTCGAGCGCTTTGAGCAACTCGACCGGAGTGCCGGTGGGCACCCGCACGAGCATCGGAACGCCAAGCGCCCGCCCCATGGCAAGGCAAAGGTCCATCCTGCCGCGATCGAATGGCGCGTGTTCGGCGTCAAGGCAGATGAAATCGAGGCTGGATCTGGCGAGAACCTCGATCAGTTCGGGGGCGGGGGTTTTCAGGAACGTCCCGACCAGGATATCACCGGCGCGCATGCGTGTCTTGAAAAGCTTTGTCATGTTGATCTCCTGGTATGGTTGATGGGTCAGGCGGCGACGGTGCCCGGAACAGCGACCTCAAGCCGGGCGGCGATGTCCGTGAGGTCTGCAAGAAGCGAACGGGGCAGCGGCAGGCCGTCGGTCAGGCGCTGTTGCCACCGTTCATGCTCCAACTCGCCGGGGATCAACATCCGCGCCGTGTCATCCCACATCGGCGAGGCCTTGATGGTGGCGCAAAAGGTGCCCATTCGATCAAGAAACGCCGACTTGCCGAGGAAGGCATCGGGGTCGATCACCAGCATCAGATGGCCGGTGCCACTGGGATCCTCTGGGAAGGCATACATGCTCTTGAGGTCGAACTGGAACGCGCCACCGGAAACGACACCGCACAGAATGTCGACCATCAAAGACAGGCCAAACCCCTTGTGACCGCCGAGCGGCAGCAAGAACCCGTCAAAGCCGGTGGCGGGGTCGTCAGTCGGCTTGCCCTGCTTGTCCGTCGCCCAGCCAAACGGAATTTTCTCACCTTTTTCCTTGGCAAGGAGCAGCTTTCCGCCCGCGACCGACGACATCGAGATATCGAGGATCAGCGGAAAGCCGAGCGGGGTCGGCGCACCGAATGCAATCGGGTTGTTGCCGGTGATCGGTTTCGCGCCGCCCGGCACGACAAGGTTGGGCCCGACATTCGTCATCGACAGGGCGATCATGCCGGCATCGGTCGCCTGTTTCACATAGAGACCGGCAGCGCCGAAGTGGTTGGAATTACGCACGTTTACAGCCGCCACACCATGCTCGTCCGCCAATGCGATCGCGCGATCCATGGCCCGGCGACCGACGATGAAGCCCAGCCCGGAATCGCCATCCATCACCTCGAAACCGCCCCGCCCGCCAACGGTCTTGATCTCGGGATGCGATTTGACGGCCCCGTTCAATAACCGCTCTACATAGATCGGCAGGCGCAGGATCCCATGGCTGTCGACACCCCAAAGGTTGCTCGTCACCAGATCGTCAGCGACCGCGCGCGCATCAGCGAGGTGCAGGTCAAGTTTACCGAGAATGTCGGTGATGAACGTGCGCGCATCCTCAACCTTGATGCGAACTGACTCGGTCATGCTGACGCTCCTGAACGGGGGACGAAATGACTATGGGGTGCGGCGCTCACCATCACCGAGGCAAAGACACAGGGCGCATCCGAGCGGTTGTGCCAGGTGTGAGCGGTGCCGCGCTGGATCAAGACATCGCCGGCGCGCAGAACGGTTTCATCACGGTCGGTGACAGCGACAAGCTCGCCCGACAGGATGATGTTGTAGTCCACGGTTTCGTTGCGATGCATGGTTGGGTCGGCGGCGCCTTCGACCTGAATGTCTGCGGCGTCGATGGAGGCAAAATCGGCAGCGATTGAACCGTCATCATCCGATCGCGCGCGACTGTCCGGCAACAGCTCGACAATGCGGAACCGCGTTCCGCCATGGGGCGGGTGATGGGTGATCTTGCGCTTGGCCGCGTCCTCGGTGCCCTCGTTCGACGCAAGCGGGCCATCGGTCTCCCACAGTTCATGGAACGTCAACTGGCGCCCCGGCTGGACAACCACCGTGTCGGCGGGTCCGTTGAACAGGAAATACGATTTCCCGGTTTCATCGTTGGCGGTCACGACCCGTTTCACGGTCAATCCCATCACGTCCTCCGTTGTGTCCTGCGCCTCCGACCACTGCCCCAAACGCCAGGAAAATACCCAACAGCAGATCTGTCATATAAATTGTTGACAAAATTTATGACAATTGTAAAGCTGATATTCGAGATCGACGGCTGCGCGCCGAAACACACCTGGGGAGGAACAACGATGATCATGAAGATAAGTCGCCGTGCAGGCTTGATTGGCCTTGCCATGACCGTGATGGCCGGGGCGGTTCCCGCCGCCGCGCAGGACGCGCCGCGCTACGCGATGCTCGTCCGCGTGCTCGGCAATACCGCGTTCGAGCTTGCGCATGTCGGCGCCCAGGAAGCGGCCGACGACCTGGGGGTGGAGTTGATCTTCACCGGTCCGACCGAGAATACGGCCGAAGGTCAGGTCAACCTGATCAACTCGCTGATTGCGCAGCGCGTCGATGCGATCATGCTCTCGGCCAATGATGCAACCGCGCTGACGCCCGCCCTCCGGCGCGCGGCGCAACGCGGCATTGCCATCGTCACGTGGGATCAGGACACCGAGGTTGACGCCCGCACCCTGTTCATTGCCTCCGCCACCAATGAACTGATCGCCATGGGACCGGCCCGTATCGCGTTGGAGCTTGCTGACGGTGAAGGCGATATCGGTGTGATCTCCGGTCCCGCAAGCTCGACCACACAAAACCTTTGGGTTGACGAGTTGCTTCGCCTGACCGAGGAAAACCCGGAGTTCGCAGGCCTGAACGTTGTCGAAGTCGCCTATGGCGACGAAAGGTCCGACAAGGCCTATAGTGAAGCCCTTGGCCTAGTGAACAAGTACCCCGACCTGGAGGTCATCGTGGCCTATTCCTCGGTAGCGATTGCCGCGGCATCGCAGATGGTGCGCGATCAGGGTCTTGTCGGTCAGGTCAGTGTCACCGGCCTTGGCTTCCCCACCGAGATGGTGGATCACGTCACATCGGGCGCCACGCCCGCATTTGCGATCTGGAACATGGTCGATGTGGGCTACACCACCGTCGAGGCGACCTACAACCTGCTGAACGGCGACATCTCTGGCGCTGAGGGCGACGTCATCGACGCGGGACGAATGGGCGAGATCACGGTGGGTGCGGACGGTGTTGCTGTAATGGGCGAACTTTTCGTCTACGACGCCAGCAACGTGCAGGCGGCCGCCGATCTGATCAACTCGGTCAGCGAGTAACCGGTGAGTCCGGGTGCGGTCGCAGCTGCGCCGCGCCCGGACCACCCCTCTTTTCCGACAAAACCCATGGCAACCCGTGTCCGATTTCCCCCCCCTTCTCGAAGTCTCGCATCTGAGCAAGCACTTTGGCGGCGTGCACGCCCTGACTTCCGTTTCGTTGCGCGCGGTCGCGGGCCGAGTGCTGGCGCTGGTCGGTGAGAATGGCGCCGGTAAATCAACGATCGTGAAATGCCTGACCGGCATCCACGCGCCCAGCTCGGGCAGCATCCGCGTCGATGGGGTGCCTCACGTCTTTTCCGGCCCTCAGGACGCGGCGCTGGTCGGGATTTCCGCGATTCAGCAAGAACCGTCGATGTTTGACGATCTGACGGTGGCCGAGAACATCTTTGTCGGTGCCCAGCCGCAGGGGCGGTTCGGAATGGTCGACTGGCGCGCGATGACATCGGCGGCAAGCGGGATTCTGGACCGGATCGGGTCCGATATCGACCCTTATGCCACGATGAAAAGCCTCTCGGTTGCCGAACGGCACATCGTTTCGCTTGCGCAAGCGCTGTCTGCTGATGCCCGGCTGATCATCTTCGACGAACCGACAGCGGCGTTGTCCCAATCTGAAATCCAGCATCTTTACACGATCATCGAGCAACTGCGCGACGCCGGAAAGGCGATCGTCTACATCAGTCACAAGTTCGATGAGATTTTCCGCATTTGCGACGATTACGTGGTCTTGCGTGACGGCATGCCGGCCGGCGAAGGCCGGATCGCGGAGGTGGGAAAGGACGACCTGATCGCAATGATGGTCGGACGGACGCTGACCGAGATCTACCCCAAGACCGCGGCTGAAATCGGTGATGTGGTCCTGAAGGTCAGCGGTTATTCGCATCCAACCGAATTCGACGATGTCAGCTTTCACGTGCGCAAGGGCGAGATCCTTGGATTCTACGGCCTCATCGGGGCCGGGCGGACCGAGGTGATGGAGGCAATTTTCGGCCTCAAGGGGCGCAGCGGCGGCCGCCTTTCCCTCGATGGTAAACCGATCGACATCGCCAGCCCCGCAGCGGCGATGAAAGCGGGCCTCGCCTATGTTCCTGAAGACCGGCAGCACCATGGCGCGATATTGCCATTCTCGATCCTCGCCAACATCTCGTTGCCGCAACTCGACCGGATCGGGCACGGAATTTTCCTCAATGCGCGGGCCGAGACCGCCCTCGTCGAGGCATTCGCCGAGCGTGTCCACATTCGCGCCAGTTCGTGGCACCAGCCGGTCGCGGAACTGTCCGGGGGGAATCAGCAGAAGGTGGTCATCGGCAAATGGCTCGCCACCAGACCGCGCGTGATCATTCTCGACGAACCGACCAAGGGCATTGATGTCGGGTCCAAGGCCGCCGTCCACGAAACCATTGGCCAATTGGTCCACGATGGCTTGTCGGTCATCCTGGTGTCGTCGGAACTGGAGGAGGCTCTGGGCATCTGCGACCGTTTGATGGTGATGTCAGAGGGCCGGGTCGTGGCGGAATTGGAGCGGGCGGCGTTTTCGTCCGAGGCCGTGCTTGCAGCAGCATCCCGAGGCAACACGTGAAAGCCATGACCCCGAACCGGGAGGCCGTGCTTAGCCTGATCATCGTGGCGATCGTCGTCATCGTGATTGTGCGAGCGCCTGAATTCCTGATTGCCAGCAATATCTCCAACATCCTGTCTGGATGGGGATTTCTGGCGATTCTGGTGATGGGGCAGCTTTGCGTCCTCGTGACCCGGGGGATCGACCTTAGCCAAGCGTCCGTGCTGGCGTTCACGGGCATGTTTCTTGCCCTTCTGAGCCAGTCCATGCCGGGCCTGCCGGCAGCGGCGTTTCTCGTCCTCGCAACGCTGATGGGCCTGTGTCTTGGCCTCGTCAACGGGGCACTTGTTTCGATTGTCGGCATCCCGCCGATCATTGCGACTCTGGGCACGATGACGATCATTCGCGGCCTGATATTCGTGCTCAGCGATGGCGCATGGATTTCCAGCCATGAAATGTCGGACGCCTTCAAGGCGTTTCCCGCCGGCGCTTTCATCGGTGTGCCGCAGGTTTTCTGGGTGGCGCTTGTCGTCATCGCGGTGTTCTGGGTGCTGTTGAATTATCGCCGTATCGGACGGGATATCTACGCTTTCGGAAGTAATCCCCACGCCGCCCGCAATGCCGGTGTGCCCCGTATCCGTATCGAACTGCTGGTCTATGCCTTGTCAGGTGCGGCAGCGGGGTTGTGCGGCTATCTTTGGGCCGGGCGCTTTGCGATCGCCTACACACAAGCTGCCGAAGGGCGCGAATTCGCGATCATCGCGGCCTGCGTCATCGGCGGGATCAGCATCACGGGCGGGCGCGGCAGCGTGCTCGGGGCTGCTTTGGGGGCGCTTTTTATCGCCATTGTCGAGTCGGCGCTGCCCTACCTGAGGATCAGCCCATTCCTGCAAACCGCCGTCATCGGCGCGGTCATCCTGTTCGCGGTTGCCGCCAATGCCCGATCCGAGCGGCGCCCAGGGCGACAGATTCTGCCGCGGCACAAGCAGACGACAGGAGAGGTCAAATGAAAATCCGTGCCCTCGGGCTCTGGGAAGTGGCATTGTTTTTCCTGCTTGCCGGTGTGATTGTTCTCAACGCGTGGCTCTCGCCGTATTTTCTCGATGTCTACAACCTGATCGATTCGACCTTCAGCTTCTCCGAAAAAGCGCTGATCGCGCTGCCAATGGCCCTTCTGATCATCGCACGTGAGATCGACGTTTCGGTCGCCTCGATCGTTGCCCTTTGCGCCGTGCTGATGGGGGTGGCGGCGGACGCGGGCGCATCGGTGCCGGTCCTGGCGCTGCTGAGCCTTTGCGTCGGCACCGCCGCTGGCGCGTTCAATGGTCTGATCGTCAATGCGCTTGGCGTCCATTCCATCGTCGTGACCATTGGCACGCTGTCGCTTTATCGCGGGATTGCAGTGTCGATCGTGCGCGATGGATCCTACACCGGCTTTCCAGGCGGATTTTCATGGTTCGGACAGCACTATCTCTGGGGCTACGTGCCGGTCGAGTTCCTGATCTATGTCATCGCCACGCTGATTTTCGGCGTGCTGCTTCACACGACAAACCACGGGCGCCGGATCTACGCCATCGGCACCAATCCCGACGCCGCCCGCTATTCGGGGGTGCCCGTCACCCGCTACCGGGTTGCGTTGTTCGCCCTGACCGGGTTCATGTGCGGCCTTGCTGCGGTGTTGCTGGCAAGCCGCCTGTCCTCTGTCCGCCTCGACATCGCGACGGGCTGGGAATTGCAGGTCATCACCATGGTGGTGCTTGGCGGGGTGGCGATCGCCGGCGGGGCCGGCACCATCCTCGGGGTCACGCTCGCGGTGTTCCTGATTGGCCTGCTGACCTTCGGTCTGTCCCTCGTCAACGTGCCCGGCATCGTGATGAACATCTACATCGGCTGCATGCTGATCGCTGCAATCACGTTGCAGCGCGGCGCCACATTCGTCCGACTTCACCTGTTGTCCTCAAACAAGGAAACCTGAGATGCCCCTATATTTCATTACCGAAGACTCCACCGTTCAAGGCGCCATGGGCATGAGCGGTGCGCCCGAACGCGCCAGGGGTGTTGTGAAGTTCGCGGCCAGCATGGGGGTCGAGATCCTCGAATTCTATTACTGTACCGCCCTGTTCGACTATGTGATGAAAGTGCAGGCCCCCGACGACGAGACCGTGACAGCCTTCTGCATGGCGGTCGAGAGGACCGGCAATGTCGTGGCAAAGGCGACGCGAGCCTTCAATCCCGAGGAATGGGAAAATATCGTCAACCGGATGCCGTGACCTCAGCGCGCATCATTCCGTCGAGAGGCGAGCGCCAGAGGACCGGACCCGGTGCCGCTGGCCCTGTCATGGCGCAGAGTGTACTCGCGTTCATACTGGTCGATGCGCTCACGGTTGAAATGCTCATCAATGCGCTGTTCCAGCACCTGCGCGCTGTCGCCCGTCATCGCGTCTATGATGGCTTCGTGCTGACGGATCACGTTCTGCATGGCGCGGGCATCGGTGAACTTGAGAGCCGTGATCTGGTGGGTTCGCGTGGCATAGAATTCGATCGCCGAGACCAGCGTCTTGTTCTCGCACCCACTATACTGGACGCGATGAAAGTCTGTGTTCAGGTGCAGAACATCGCGAAAATTCAGGTCGTGCACGGCCGTTGTGTGCAGGTCCTGTATGAACCGCATCTCCTCGATCGTCTCTTTGGGGGCAGGCAGCCGCATTTCCCGGACCGCTTCGCGTTCCAGCAACGATCGCAGGCTGTAAAGCTCCCGGACATCCTTGGGATGAGGTTCGCGCACGAAAACGCCGCGGTTCGGGATGCGCCCGACAAAGCCCAACTCTTCCAGATGTCCAAACGCCTCACGGAGTGTGTGTCGCTTGACGTTGTAAATCTCGACAAGACGTTCTTCGACAAGCTTGGTTCCGAACGGAAAAGCGCCAACGGCGATATCTTCATATAGCTGCGCTGCGACCTTGTTCGTCCCGAATTCCAAATGAGCCTACCCCAGTCAAGCAATTCCCTTGGCCGGCAGGCTATTTCTTGAAACGCAAAAATGTCAACAATTTTATTGAAGATCTTGTCCCGCAAGAACGGTGTTGAACACCGAGGGGACATGCGACGTTCTGCGTCTTTCGCTTCGTCAGTTCGGAACGCCTGACCGGCGCCCTGCCGGACCGCTTGCCCCATCACGTCAATATGCTGGAGATGAACGGCGAAAGCTATCGCCTCAACCAAAGCCGCGCCCGCCGCGCCGCCGCCGGAAAATGATC
>PFEX01000235.1:0-147 GCA_002783145.1 Rhodobacteraceae bacterium CG17_big_fil_post_rev_8_21_14_2_50_65_11
TGAAAGATATTGTTGCCCTGAATACAATTGAAGATCGGGATCAAGATGGTGTGCACTACTTTTCAACCAGGCTTCATTGTACTCAAATGAAAAAATTTCTTTACCGCGAGCATGTGTAGCATACAACGTACCCATGTGAGTAGGTTG
>PFEX01000235.1:154-296 GCA_002783145.1 Rhodobacteraceae bacterium CG17_big_fil_post_rev_8_21_14_2_50_65_11
CCTATCCAATCCGCATAAACCAGTATGGCTCGTTGATGAGTTTCCTTTGCCATGGCTACTTACTCTTTTTCGGTGCGCGTTCTTTTACCAACAGCTTAGCATCCTGAAGTTTTCTGCCCAGAGGGTCATCACCAGCCACTTT
>PFEX01000235.1:439-775 GCA_002783145.1 Rhodobacteraceae bacterium CG17_big_fil_post_rev_8_21_14_2_50_65_11
TCCATCACGTCCTCGACCCCCCGGTCGTGAAACTCGCCGATGGGGATCAGCCGGATCCCGGCGTTGTCGGCGAAATCGCGGTCCTCGCTGTCATACATGGTGCCACGAATACCGATCATCACCACGCGTCTGGGATCGAGCAGCCCTTCCTCGACCGCGCGGCGGAACGGGGTGCCATGGGTATACATGCAGCCGTTGAAATAGCTGTGGTAAAGGTCGGTATGCGCGTCGAACAGCACCATGCCAAGCGGGCCGTCCTTGGCGAGCGCGCGCAGAACCGGCAGCGTCGTCAGGTGGTCGCCGCCCGCTGTCAGAGGCCGGATGCCGCGCGCCTTG
>PFEX01000235.1:805-2283 GCA_002783145.1 Rhodobacteraceae bacterium CG17_big_fil_post_rev_8_21_14_2_50_65_11
GAGGTCGGCGCAGTTGCGCGCCTCATAGGGGCGCATGCCGGTGGCGTCGTTCTCGGCCCGGATCATGGTGGACATGTCGCGCAACTGGCGCGGCGCGTGGCGCGGGCCGGGCCGGTTGGTGGTGCCAGCGTCCCACGGCACCCCGACAAGACCGATCTCGACCTCACCGATGCGCGGGTGATCCAGCGGCACATGCGGCAGGCGCATGAAGCTGGCAACGCCGGCAAAGCGCGGCAGGTCAAAGCCGGATACGGGGGTGAAGAACGGATCGGCCATGGCGGACTCCCTTACCAGTTTTCCGCGACGCTAGCGGCAGATGGCGGGACAGTCACGCCTCCAGTTCTGCATCCCAGTAGAGAAAGTCGATCCAGCTATCGTGCAGGTGGCCGGGTGGAAATTTTCGGCCCCTGTTGCGCAATTCTTCGGCGCCGGGCTGACGGGGCGGCTTGCGCAGCGACAGGCCCGACCGGCGCAGGCTGCGCGCGCCCTTCTTGAGGTTGCACTTCGAACAGGCCGCGACCACGTTTTCCCAGCTTGTCACGCCGCCCTTTGCGCGCGGCACCACGTGGTCGAACGTCAACTCGCCCCTGGCGCCGCAATACTGGCAGGAAAACTCATCGCGCAGGAACAGGTTGAAGCGGGTGAAGGCGACCCGTTTCTGCGGTTTGATGTAGTCGCGCAGCACCACGACAGAAGGAATGCGGATCTGCGTGGTCGGCGAATGCACATAATCGTCGTATTGCGCCACAATGTCGACCCGGTCGAGAAACACCGCCTTGATCGCCTCCTGCCACGACCACAGCGACAGGGGGTAATAGGAGAGGGGCCGATA
Organism: Rhodobacteraceae bacterium CG17_big_fil_post_rev_8_21_14_2_50_65_11; assembly: GCA_002783145.1. Lineage (GTDB taxonomy): Bacteria > Pseudomonadota > Alphaproteobacteria > Rhodobacterales > Rhodobacteraceae > Nioella. The sequence continues at coordinate 1,638 of PFEX01000235.1, forward strand.
ATCCGCATTCAGCACCAGCGCCGGATGCTGGGAAAGCCGTGCCGGTTCCCGCACGAAATTGGTTCTGAAACTGCCATCGCCGTCCATGAGTGACTCCGCCCTCGCCCTGTCTGCCCGTTGCCCGACACCAGAGCGGGCGCACCCGCCCCAGCCATGTAACTACTATATCTGCCAAAACCTGTCTGACAAGCGCCACATTTTGGATGTGGCCCTTTGATGATTAGCGCAGGAGGATGACGGGACCATGACGGTTTCGATCCGTGGCGCGAGGAGCCGCGCCCGGCGTGGTCAGTCCCCGTCGCCGTCGTCCTCTTCCAGCCCCAGCACCTGCCGGATGAACGCAAGCGCGACCGACAAGCCATCGGGCGCGATGCCGTGGCCGGTGCCGCGCATCACGTGGGCATAGACATCGACGCCCGCAGCCTGCAATGCCTCTGCCGCCTGCGGCAGGCTTTGCGGCGGAACCACGTCATCTTGATCGCCGTGCAGCAGCAGGACCGGCGGGCGGCTGACGATCTCGTCGATCAGTGACTCGGGCTCCAGCAGTTGACCGGAAAAGCCGACAACCCCGGCGAAGGCGTCCTCGCGGCGCGGGGCGACATGCAGCGCCATCATCGTGCCTTGCGAAAACCCGACCAGAACCGTG
>PFEX01000235.1:2310-10741 GCA_002783145.1 Rhodobacteraceae bacterium CG17_big_fil_post_rev_8_21_14_2_50_65_11
CTTCCGATGAGCCGTCGATCCACGGGATCGGGAACCACTGATACCCCATCGGGTTCATGGTCGAGCGTTCGGGCGCATCGGGGGCGGCGAAGGCCGTGTCGGGCAGGTGTTCGGACAGCGGTTCGGCAAGGCCCAGCAGGTCGTTGCCATCGGCGCCGTAGCCGTGCAGGAAAATCACGAGACTGTCGGCTTGCCCCGAGGCGGCGGCGCGGCAGCCGAATTCGAGCGTGCGAGTCATCGGATCCCTTCCCTGTCCTTTGCCACGTGGTAGTAGGCCCAAAGCGCCCGCGCGGCAACCGCGCGCCAAGGCGACCAGTCCTGCGCCATCATGCGCAGGTGTTTCTCGCTCGGGCGCTCGGGCAGGTCAAAAAGCAGCCGTGCGGATTCCTGCAAGGCCAGGTCAGCAGGCGCGAACGCATCCGCCCTGCCAAGCGAGAACATCGCGTAGATCTCCGCCGTCCAGCGGCCGATGCCGGGCACCTCCGTCAGGATCGCGATCACCTCTTCATCCGGGGCGGCGCGCAGGGCGCGAAAGTCGATCCGCGCCCCGGCAAGCGCGCGGGCATAGCGGATCTTCTGGCGGCTGAGGCCACAGGCGCGCAGGTCTTCGTCGCGCGCCCACATGATCTTGCGCGGACCGGTGAGGCGGGCCGCTTTCAACCGCCCCCAGATCGCGTTCGCCGCCGCGACCGAAACCTGCTGGCTGACGATGGCGGAAAGCACCTGCTCGAACCCGTCGGTGCGGCGGCGCAGGGGCAATGGGCCGGTCTGCGTCAGCGCATGGGCAAAGCGCGGCTCCACCGTCGCCAGCCACGCCGCCCCCTCGGCCACGCAGTCGGGGGTTTCGATGATCCGTCCAACCATGTCCGCCACCCTTGCAGAGCGCGCCGGACTTGCCAAGCGGTGCCGGGATCGGGATGGGCGATGACCGGGTGCCCGGGACAATCGTGACTTGACGGCGCAAGTATTTGCATACCGCCCTCTTTCCCTCCGCGCAAAACGGGGCTAGCGATGACGCCATGGTTGACACGGTTCAGGATAGTCGCGCCGACACCCGCGCGGTTCGCAATGTCATGGTGCTGGTTGCCGCGCAGGCGATTCTCGGCAGCCAGATGCCGATGATCTTCGTCGTCGGCGGGCTGGCCGGGCAGATGCTGGCGCCAAACCCCTGCCTTGCCACCCTGCCGATCTCGCTGATCGTTTTTGGCTCGATGACCACCGCGCCTTGGCTGTCGGCGGCGATGCAGCGCTTTGGCCGGCAGGCGGGGTTCGCCATCGGAACCATTGGCGGCGCCAGCGGGGCGGCGATAGCGGCCTACGGGCTATGGATCGATTCGTTCCTTGTCTTCCTGCTTGGCTCCTACCTCACCGGTATCTACATGTCGGCGCAGGGGTTTTACCGCTTCGCCGCAGCCGATACCGCGTCAGACAGGTTTCGCCCCAAGGCGATTTCCTACGTGATGGCGGGCGGGCTGGCCTCGGCGATCATGGGGCCGCAGCTTGTCAAACTGACCAATGACCTGACGGTGGTGCCGTTCTTCGGCATTTACCTGAGCGTTGTCGCGATCAACGTTTTCGGGGTGCTGTTGTTTCTGTTTCTCGATATCCCCAGGCCGCCGCAGTCCGACAATGCCGCCCATTCCGGTCGCAGCCGGAAGGAATTGCTGCGTGACCCGAAGATCGTCGTGGCGATCATCTGTGCCATGGTGTCCTACGCGCTGATGAACCTCGTCATGACCTCGACGCCGCTGGCGGTCGTCGGCTGCGGCTTTGAACAGGACATCGCCGCCGATATCGTTTCGGCCCATGTGCTGGCGATGTTCGTGCCCTCGTTCTTCACCGGCCACCTGATCGCGCGCTTCGGCAGCACCAACATCGTCGCCATTGGCCTGTTCATCCTTGCCGGGGCAGGCGGCGTCGCGCTGATGGGGGTGACGCTGGAAAACTTCTATATCGCGCTGATCTTGCTGGGCGTGGGCTGGAATTTCGGCTTCATCGGTGCGACCGCGATGCTGCAAGGCGCCCACGCGCCTGAGGAACGGGGCCGTGTTCAGGGGCTCAACGACATGCTGGTTTTCGGTTGCGTGACGGTTGCCTCGCTGGCCTCGGGCGGGTTGATGAACTGCTCCGGCGGGTCGGTCGCGGCGGGCTGGACGGCGGTCAACCTTGCGATGATCCCGTTCCTGGCCCTCGCGGGCGGCGCGCTGATCTGGCTGGCGTTGCGCCCCAAGGACGCCTGAGCGCCGGGCCGGACAAACCGCAATCAGAAGCCTTCGTTGCCCTGCTGCCAGGGCTTCACGAGGTTGCCGAAACGGGTGAAGCGCCCGTCGAAGCTCAACTCCACCGTGCCCACCGGGCCATGGCGCTGCTTGCCGATGACGATCTCTGCCTTGCCGTGCAGGTTTTCCATGTCCTGCTGCCACTTGGCCATGGCGTCGAGGTTGTCCTCGCCCGGTTTCTCGCGTTCCTTGTAGTATTCGCCGCGGTAGACAAACATCACCACGTCGGCGTCCTGCTCGATCGAGCCGGATTCGCGCAGGTCGCTGAGTTGCGGGCGCTTGTCCTCGCGGCTTTCCACCTGCCGGCTGAGCTGCGATAGCGCGATCACCGGGATGTTCAGCTCCTTGGCGATGGCCTTCAGGCCTTGGGTGATTTCCGAGATTTCGTTCACCCGGTTCTCGTTGCGCCCCGAGCCGCGCAGGAGTTGCAGGTAATCGACGATCAGAAGGTCAAGCCCAAGCTTGGAGCGTTTCAGCCGCCGCGCCCGCGCCGCGACCTGGCTGATCGGCAGGGCCGGGGTGTCGTCGATAAAGAGCGGGCAGCTTTCCAGTTCCTGCGCGGCGCGCAGGTAGCGCTGAAACTCCTGCTCGTTGAGGTCGCCCTTGCGGATCAGTTCCGAGGGCACTTCCGCTGCCTCGGACAGCACCCGTTGCGCCAGTTGTGCCGCCGACATTTCAAGGCTGAAAAAGCCGACCGCCCCCCCCGAAATGGTGCCCACGCTGCCATCGGGTTTCGGCCCGCGCTGATAGGCCTTGGCGACGTTGAAGGCGATGTTGGTGGCCAGCGAGGTCTTGCCCATAGACGGACGCCCGGCAAGGATCAGCAAGTCGGAATTGTGCAGGCCGCCGAGGTTCTTGTCGAGGTCGACCAGCCCGGTGGAAATACCGGCCAGCCCGCCGCCCCGGTTATACGCGGCATTGGCAATGTCCACCGCGTCTGTCAGCGCCCGCAGGAAGCTTTGAAAGCCCTTTGACGCGGACCCGGTGGCGGCGAGCTGGAACAGCTGCGCTTCGGCCTCGACGATCTGGTCATCGGGGGCGCTGTCCTCGCGCAGGGTGGCGGCGTTGTCGGCGATGGATTTGCCAAGGTCGATCAGGGCGCGGCGAATGGCCAGATCGTGGATCAGCTGCGCGTAATCGCGCGCGGCACTGGTGGCAATGGCCGAAAGCTGGAGCCGCAACAGGTATTCCGCCCCGCCGAGCGCCTTGAGTCCGTCGTGATCGGACATGAAATTCTTCAGCGTCGTGGCATCGGTCTGCAAGCCGTCGGTGATCCGCTTGGCGGCAAGCGCGAAGATGTCGGCGTGGACGGGATCGTAGAAATGCTCCGGTTTTATAAGCGAGTCGACGCGGTCGAGAACCTCATTCGACGAGAGAATCGCGCCCAGAAGCTGCTGTTCGGCCTCGACGTTCTGAGGAAGCTCCGCCGTTTCAGCGCTTTGCGGTGCGCCCGCCGCCACATTGCGGATCTCGTTCATCGCCTTGCCCCTCGTCGGTGCCTGTCCCAAGGCCCGTGACATAGCAAATCAAGGCGGTGTTCGGCAATCTGGATATGTCTGTGGATAGAGTGGGAATTGCGGCTGTAACGGGCGTATATTGCGCCGTTACAGCCTGATTTCAATGAGTTATCATGCGTCCCGACCCGATGCATGGGTCGCGCGCCAGGCGTCAGGATCCTTGAGAAACGCCGCGACCGAGTCCAGCGTCGCCTCGTCGAAATCTTCTCCTCGGCGCGCCTCGGCCAGAACGTCCCACCAGGTGCACAGGTGATGCAGTTCCACCCCGTGGGCGCGCAGCCGCGGGATCGTCTCGTCGAAGATGCCGTAATAGAAGATCACGGCGGTGTGGTGGCACTGCGCGCCGGTGGCGCGGATCGCGTCGACGAATTTGAGCTTCGAGCCGCCATCGGTGGTCAGATCCTCGATCAGCAGCACCCGGTCGCCCGGATGCATCTCGCCTTCGATCTGCGCGTTGCGGCCATGCCCCTTGGGCTGTTTGCGCACATAGCTCATCGGCAGCGCCATGCGTTCGGCCACGAAAGCGGCAAACGGGATGCCCGCCGTCTCGCCGCCCGCGACCGTATCGAACGCCTCCAGCCCGGCGTTGCGAAAGACGGTGCAGGTCAGGAAATCCATCAGGGTGGAGCGGATGCGCGGGTAGCTGATCAGCTTGCGGCAATCGACGTAAGTCGGCGCCTGCTTGCCGTTGGAATGCACGAAGGGGGTTTCGGCGTTGAAATGCACCGCCTTGATGTCAAGCAGCATGCGCGCTGTCATCTCGGCGATGGTGGCCGGGTCGGGATAGCTTGCGGGGATCATCTGTCACCTCTCGTGGCGGGCCGGGGGAGCCTCCGGCGGGAGTATTTGGACCAAGAAGAAGGGCTCATGTCACGCGCCAGAACAGCGGATGGCCGGGGTCGAAGACGGTGACAGGGCCGGCGCCGGTGGCGATCTTGTCGGGGGTGGACACCGGGCTGTCGTGCCTGACCAGCGTGATTGTGTCGTCGTTCGGTGACAGGCCGTAGCGCGCCGGACCGTGCAGCGAGGTGAAGCCTTCCAGCTTGTCCAGCGCGCCTTCCTCTTCGAATACATGCGCAAGGCAGGCCAGGGTGTTGGTCGCGGTGAAACAGCCGGCGCAGCCGCAAGCGCTTTCTTTGGCGTCATCGTTGTGCGGGGCGGAATCCGTGCCGAGGAAGAAACGCGGGTTGCCGGAGGTGGCGGCGCGGCGCAAGGCGTCGCGGTGGCTGCGCCGCTTGGCGACGGGCAGGCAATAGTAATGCGGTTTGAGTCCGCCCACGAGCAAGTGGTTGCGGTCGATCATCAGGTGATGGGTGGTGATCGTGCCGGCGATATCGCCCGCCGCCCCGGCGACATAGTCGACGCCCTCGGCCGTGGTGATGTGTTCCAGCGTCACCTTGAGGCCGGGAATGCGGTCGCGCAGCGGGTGCAGGACGGTGTCGATGAAAACCGCCTCGCGGTCGAAGATATCCACCTCGGGCGTCGTCACCTCGCCATGGATGCACAGCGGCAGGCCGATCTCGGCCATCTTCTCCAACACCGGGTGCAGCTTGTCGATGTCGCGCACGCCGGAGGCGGAATTCGTGGTCGCCCCCGCCGGGTAGAGCTTGACCGCGTGCACCAGGCCGGATCGATGCGCCGCGGCGACATCGTCGGGGTCGGTCTCTTCGGTCAGGTAGAGCGTCATCAGCGGTTGAAAGTGCATGCCTTCGGGCAGGGCGGCCATGATCCGGCCACGATAGGCGGCAGCCTCGGCCCCTGTCACCACCGGCGGCACGAGGTTGGGCATGACGATGGCGCGGGCGAAATGGCGCGCGGTCTCGGGCAGCACACCGGCCAGCATCAGGCCATCGCGCAGGTGCAGGTGCCAGTCATCGGGGCGGCGGATCGTGAGGCTTTCGGTCATGGCGCTTGCGCTACACCGGTTTGGCGCCCCATGCAAAGGGGAATGCGCCGGGGCGCCCGCTGGACCTGCCTTGCGGCGCCGGCGGGGGATCGTTTCGCCGCCGGGGTTGTTCAGGATGCGATTTCTGGTCAAGACTGGACTCCGGGCAATGCCACTCTGACAGAGGAAACCCGGACTTGCCGGGGAAATTGCCGCGCTGCGTCCAGAGATTGATTTCAAGAAGGGTCCTGTCATGACACCGAACCGCATTTTCCGCTTCGTTGCCCTGTTGCCTGCGCTGCTGCTGGCTGGTGGCGCCGTGCTCGCCGAGTGCCCTGTCGACATGTCCGACAGCGCCGATGGCGTCTATGTCAGCTTTGCCGATGTCTTTGTGCGCTACGACCGGCTGGCCGACGGGTCGGTGCTGGAGCATGAGGTTTCGCAAGCGGACGGGCTCGGTTTTCGGGTGCACAGCATCTCTGGCGCGTTCGTGTTGACAACCTGGTCGACCCGCTTCGGCGCGATTGTCACCGGCACCACCGAGACCACGGATTATGCCGTCGGGCTTGAGGGATTGCCGACGCTTTTTCCCGGTCAGACATGGGAAGGCAGCAGCCTGCGCCAGCATGATGACGGCACCACCAAGGTGGAAACGGTGGTCGTGACGATGTCGCCCGAAAGCAGCATGATCATCGGCGCGTGCCGTTACCAAAGCTGGCCGATGCAGGTGGCGACGACCGGCAATGACGGCGCCACCTTCGTCGATCACCTGACCTACCTGCCGAGCCTCGGCTTCGCGATTTACCATGGCGGTGCCGATGCGAACGAGGCGTTCACCCCGGAAATGCCGACCCGCATCTCGACCGAACCGCCGGTGGTCACCGAGGACGGCGAACCGGTGATGACTGGCGCCGGCGCCGGCGTGCTGCCCGGCAACCCGGCCCCGGCGGAGCCGCCGCGAGCGCCGCAGCCACCGGTAGACGACGACAAGTAGCCCTTCGCGCAAGGGCGCAGGCGCAGACCCATGCGCAGACCCATGCGCAGGCCCATGCGCAGGCCCAGACCCAGGCGCAGCCGCAGACCCGGGCGCAGCCGCAGACCCAGGCGCAGCCGCAGACCCGGGCGCAGCCGCAGACCCAGGCGCAGGCTCAGGCTCGGTCGCCTTGGCCCGCCTCTGCCTCGAGCGTCATCATCGCGCGGGCGAAATGGGCGTCGCCGGTGGCCGAAAGCCCCTCGCGCGCCACGACCAACGGCAGCGTCGTTCCGCCACGTTCCAGCGCGCGGGCCAGAAGGCGCTTGAGGTAATCGGGGTTGGTCTGGCGCAGGCGCCGGATGATCTGGGCAAAGCGCAGGCGCGACATGCGGCCGTTCGAAACCGCCTTAAGGCAGCGGTCGAGGCTGCCGCTTGCCTCCAGCAGGTGCCCGATATCGCGCCCGCCGCCGCGAAAGCGCAGCCGCGTCACCTTTGGCCCCCGGAACATCGCGACATGACCGGCATCCAGCAATTCGCCGGGATCATAGACGATGAACGCCGCCGAGGCGGCGCCGATCATGTCGGCAGCATTGGCGTAGCGGTGGCTGAAATCCTTGCGCCATGCGCGGCGAAAGCGCAGCTCGAACGGGGCGTCTTCGCGGTTCAGCGTCGCGGCGGGCGACAGGGCGAAGACCTTGGCGCCGGGGGCGGCGGCGGAAAAGGCGGCGGCACCATAGCCGCACATCGGCCCGGCCCCGAAGAAGATCACCTGATCGAAACTGTCGAAGAAGTCCTCGTCTATCAGCCGGTCGAAGAACCTGAAGAGGGCGTCGTCGCGGAACCATGTCGCGCCGTCGGCCACAAGGCTCAGCAACGACCATTCGCGCTTGCTGACCGCGTCGAACCCCGCCGGAAGCGTATCGCGCCCGTGTTTGAGCACATGGCCAACCTCGTCGAAAGTAACCAGAAGCGTGTCGCCCTCCTGCACGTAAAGCGCGTGGTGCCGGGCCCCCACGGGGGCGAAAAAGCCGTGCATGTCGCCGATTTGCCCGAGCCGCGCGAACAGATCGGCGCGGGACGGGCGGGGTTGCGCATCTGGCATTTGCATGTCGTTCATCTGACTCACTCGCTCGACACTCTCTAAACTAGGGGAAGTCTACCCCGAGAGTAAGGCATTGCCATGCCACGGATGCGGTATCAGTGCGTGATTCCGGGCCGTTTTCGTGCCGCTGCCCCGCGCCTGCGCAACAATACCGCCCGCCGCCTTGCGATTGGACCGCTCCCGTGGCGGATGCCGTGACCCTGCGCCCGCCGCCGACGCCACCGGGAGTCGCGCCCGCGCCTCGACACGGGCTTGACCGCCGTCGCCCGGAGCGTCTTGATGGGCGCGAAGGACGGAGAGGTTTCATGAAATCCATCGAAGACGTGCAGACCGCGCTTGCGGCGCAGGATTATATTTGCGGGAGGCCGCTTGCCACGGTGGTCTTTCTGGCCCTGCGCCTCGGCCGGCCGCTGTTTCTGGAAGGCGAGGCCGGCACCGGCAAGACCGAGATCGCCAAGGCCCTCGCCGCAGCACTCGGCCGCCGCCTGATCCGGCTGCAATGCTACGAAGGGCTGGATGCGGCCAGTGCCGTTTACGAGTGGAATTTTGCCGAGCAGATGATTGCCATTCGCGCCGCCGAGGCCGCGGGCGGGGCCGACCGCACTGCGCTGCGCAGCGAGCTGTTCACCGAGGAGTTCCTGATCGAACGCCCGCTGTTGCAGGCCATGCGCGCGC
>PFEX01000223.1 GCA_002783145.1 Rhodobacteraceae bacterium CG17_big_fil_post_rev_8_21_14_2_50_65_11
CGACTTCGCGGTGCGGATCCTCGGCCTCAGCACCGCCGCGATGATCGAGGCGCCGATCCGCTTTTACGTGACGGAAGATGCCGATGGCACCGCCACGCTAAGCTGGAAAGAACCGAGTGCCGTGTTCGCCCCGTATGCGGATGAAGGCGGCGATGACCTCGCGGAGATTGCCCAAGAGCTTGATCTTCGTTTCACCGCGATTGCCGCGCGCGCGACAAACCAGACCGACCAATAAACAGTGGCATCATCCCGGCGCGGGAAAACCGAAAGCGCCGGTGAATACACCTGAACGTTAAAACGAAGGGAGACTTGAAATGACAAAAATCAAGACCAAAGACGCGGCCAAGGCAACCATCGGGGCGGCTGCCGTGGTGTTATCGCTGGGCCTGTCCGTGGCGCTGCCCGGCTCTGCCTCTGCGAATGTGGCGTCCTGCACGGTGCCCAACCCCGAAGAGATCAGCGACGACGATGCACAGGCGCTTTACGACTGCATCATCGCCGTGATGCAAGAGCATCGCACGACGCTGGAGGCCGGTGGCGAGATCGAAGGTCCGTCATGGCTGCTTTCGGACGCGCCGGAGGCGCAAGCGTTTCTCGATTACGAAAGCGTGGCGCGCGTGCCCTATGAATCGGGGACGCATGGCGGTCGCTACGTGTATAACCTTGCCGATCCGGTCGCGATGCCGTCCTACAGCCAGTATGAAGCCGGCTCTCCGATGCCGGTTGGCGGCATCCTTGCCAAGCCGAGCTTTGTCGTGTCGGACACCGGCGAAGCGCGGCTTGGGCCGCTTTTCCTGATGGAACGGGCCGAGGATGGCGCCTACCCCGAGATGGGGGACTGGATCTACAGCGCGATCATGCCTAATGGCTCGGTCCTTGGGCCGACCGGTGGTCCGAACCATGGCAGGGTGCAGTTCTGCGCGGATTGCCACCTTGGCATGGGGGCCGAGACCGACAGCATGACCTATGTGCCGGAAGAATACCGGATCGCCAACTGACCGCCGCCGCTGCGATCAGACCGGCTGATGCCATCAGGGCAGCTTGACCCCGACAGGTGCGCGAATTTCCGTTCGCGCACCTGAATGTTGGCCGGACCGGTCGCTTGTCTTGCCGGTGGCAGGTGGTGCGTGGACACCACCGGTCCAAGCAAAAAGAGACCATCACCATGAGGAGATCGTCATGACCATTCGGATCGCCGCCATCGCCTTTCTTTTGGCCGGTCTGGCCACGCCGACCCTTGCCGAAACCGATCACGCGCCGCTGATCACCCCGCATGAGCTTGCTGTCCTTATCGAGGATAGCGCGCCGCTCGTCCTTGACATCCGCCCCGCCGGGCGGCCGGGACAGGCGGATACCTACGCCGGCGGACATATCGAAGGGGCCTTGAACGCGCCCTACGCGCTGTTTCGCGGCCCACCCGAAAACCCCGGCCAATTGCCGACGGTAGACGAGTTGACACAGGTGCTGCAATCGCTTGGCGTGACGACCGACCGGCGCACGATCATCATCCATCAGGGCATGAACGACACCGATTTCGGATCCAGTGCGCGGGTCTACTGGACACTTAAGTCGAGCGGGGTGCAGACGCTGTCGATCCTGAACGGTGGTGTCAATGCGTGGATCGACGCCGGCCTGCCGCTTGTCGAAACGCCGACGACACCCGCCCCGAGCACGATCGAGGTGACCTTTTCCGACCAGTGGCTTGCCACCGAGGCGGACGTGTTGGCCGTTGTCGAAGGTGAGGCCGAGGCAACGCTCGTCGATGCCCGGCCCGAATCGTTCTGGGCCGGGCGCGACATGCACCCAGCCGCAGCACGGCCCGGCACGCTGCCGCAATCGCAGTACTTTACCCATTCCAACTGGTTTGGCGGCGGCCCCGCGATCATTGATGCCGATGCCGCCCGCGCCCTTGCACAGGAGGCAGGATACACGGATGAAGATGCGCTGATCTCGTTCTGCAACACCGGGCACTGGGCATCGACCAACTGGTTCGCGCTGAGCGAACTGGCCGGGATCGAGAACGTGCGGCTTTACCCGGAATCCATTGTCGGATGGTCGAATGCCGGTCCGGGGCACGAGATGGCGAATGTTCCGGGGCCGTTCCGGCGCGTCTGGAACCAGATCAGCGATGTTTTCTGAGGCGCATGATGTCTGACGCAGCAACCTACCGACCCGCCCGGCTCTGGTTCGAACGGGGCATGCTTGTCCTGCTTCCGCTGATCGTGGCCTTTGTCGTGGCCGCAGCCACTGGTGCCCGCTACGGGCTGCTTTTGTTGATCGGTCTCGGCTTCGGGATCGTTCTGGAAGGGCTGCGGTTCGGCTTTGCGGGGCCGTGGCGCGCGATGATCGTCAACCGCGATCCGAGTGGGCTTCTGGCGCAGCTTTTCGCAATCGGGCTTGTCTCGGTCATCGCGATCCCGCTGATCACCGCGCGTAGCACCGAGTTTATCGGCGCGCACGCCCCGGTGGGCTTTGCCATGCTCGGCGGCGCCTTCGTCTTTGGCACGGCGATGCAGGTCGTTCTCGGCTGCGGATCGGGCACGCTGGTCAATGCCGGCAGCGGCAACCCGGTAAGCCTTCTCGCCCTCCCCTTCTTCGCAATCGGCAGCTTTGCCGGGGCGTGGCACCTGCCGTGGTGGACCGCACTTGGCACCGCGCCGGTGGTCGTGTTCCGGGGCTATAGCGGGCTTGCGCTGACGCTGCTGGGGCTGATCCTCGTGGCGACGGCTCTGCTGTTTCTGGCGGACCCTGCACGGCGCAAGGTGCCGCGGCGGCTGTGGATTGCGGCGGCGCTGATCGCGGCGCTTGCGCTTGGCAATCTGGTCGTCGCCGGTCAGCCCTGGGGTGTGGTCTACGGCCTCGGCCTCTGGGCGGCGAAAGGGGCGGCGGCGATCGGCGTCGACCTCTCCGCCTCGACCTTCTGGGCGGCGCCGGGTAACGCGGAGCGGGTGCGCGAAACGCTGCTGACCGATGTCACCTCGCTGACCAATATCGGGCTGATCGGCGGCGCGTTCCTGGTCGCAGTCTGGCGGCACGGCTTCAACCAGCCGATCCCGGATCTGCCGCTGCGGGCGTGGGTGGCGACAGTCGTCGCCGGGCTGTTGCTGGGATACTCCTCGCGCCTTGCCTTCGGCTGCAATGTCGGCGCGTTCTTCAGCGGCGTCTCGACCGGAAGCCTGCACGGATGGGCGTGGTTCGTGATGGCGTTTCTCGGATCGTGGCTTGGCGTTCAATTGCGCCCGAGACTGGGGCTGGAGGGGCGGCGATGACCCGCCGGATCACCATGCTTGGCGTGGCCCTGATGCTGGCGGCGCTGATCTCTCTCGATCTTGCCACAAGCGCGCCGCTTGATCCGTTCCATGTGCCGCGGCTGATTGCGCTTGGGTCCGGGCAGTCTTCGGGCGGGGCGATCTGTGCCGCTTTGCCGCCCGGCCAATAGCGCCGCGCGGCAGTCAGGTCGTTTGATCGGCGTGTTGATTACACTCCCTCGAACCAGTCGAGCGCCATGGCCGTCCAGCCGTTTGGCACCTGGTGGCCGCCGTTGAACAATGCAAAGTCGAGGTGCCGACCGCTGTCGCATTGCCGCCATTCACGGCGCCAGAAGATGCCGGTCTGCCCATGGCCCGTGGCATTGGCCCGGCAGCCGTTTGCCTCGCGCCACGTCTGCATTGCCTGCCAGACATCGGCCTGCTCAAAGATATCGGCCTCGTCGGTCGACGACCCACCGCGAAGGAGACGGCCCTCAAGCGGCACCACCCCGTCGGTCCAGCCATGGGTATGGAACAGGTTCACCGGACCGACGCAGGACTCGGGCTGCGAAGACCAGAAGGCACCTGAGACGGGCGCGTAGGCGGCAAAAGTATCCGGCGCGGCACAGGCGTGGTAGCTGACCATCGACCCGCCGATTGAGAACCCCGCGAGAAGCACGCGCCCGGCGTCGATACCGTGGCGCGCGGCCGCATCGTCGCGCACGGCCTGAAGGAAGGCAATCTCGTCACGGTCGCTTGGCCGGTCGGGGTGAAAACCCCAGCCGCGACCGGTTCGCCCCTCGCGCGGTTGCCCGTCGGGCGCGATCACCGCGTAGCCACGGTCGCGCGCCGTCTGCACCAGATCGCGCATGCCCAGCACCCCCTGCCCGGACCCGCCCCAGCCGTGCAGAAACATCAGCGCCGGCAGCGTAGCGCGGTCGCCCGCGTCGCCTTCGGGCAAGATCAGATGATAAGTGCCGCCCTCGATCTCGCAGGCCCCGGCATCCGCCCCGCAGGCCGCACTGGCCGCGTTTGCCCCCAGACCGATGGCAAGGGTCAGCGCACAGACCGCGAGGCGGTTCCATGACTTGGCGTTCATTTTGTTTCCCTTCATGGCAGATCGCTCTTCAATTCGTCCCGGGTCATTCCGCAATTCGTCCCGGGTCATTCCGCGGCAACCGGCAGGGCCGTGCCGGGCGCCGCCAGCACGGCCTGCATCCGCACCCGTTCCCCCCGCGCGACCCGGACCACACGCGGAACCCGCAAGCTCTTGGGCGTCGCCATCGCCAACGGGCCGAGGGGCCGCCCCGAGACCCGCAGCCCGGACAGTTTCGACAGGACTGGCGCTGCGATCAGGCTCGCCGTGACCAGCACCAGCCAGCCGGAGAGAACCCCGGCGGCAATGCCCCAGATCAAGGCGGCGCCCAGCGTTACCTCAAGCCAGTGAAAGCGCAGCAGCGTCCCCCATCCATGGGTCACCCGCCCCCGCCGTTGTGGGGCCCAGACCTCGGGGCGGCCGATCGCGGCGCGCAGCACCGCCTTGGTCTGCTGCACCATCAGGATCGGCGCATAGATCACCGCCAGCACGATCTCCGTTGCCGTGCTGGCAAGGAACGGGACAGGGCCGCGATAGCGCCGCAGCACCCCCGGCGTCCGCATCATCAACCCGGCCGCTGCGATCTTTGGAAACAGCAGCAGGGCAATGATCGCCGCCAGCATCCAGCCACCCGCGATCCCGGTCAGTTCGGACCAGATCGGCCAGACCGGGTAGAGCGGGTTGTCGGCGGTAAAATAGCTGTCGGGCGGCGTCACGCGCGGCAGCAACGCCGCCCAGATCACCATGAAGGCCAGCCACGCGGGCGACAGCAGGTAGGCGGTCGCCCCGTGCAACAGGTGAAAGCGCGACATCGGGTGAAACCCGCGCGCGAACAGCAGGCGCAGATGCTGCATATTGCCCCGGCACCAGCGGCGGTCGCGCAGCACGTAGTCGACAAGGGTGGCCGGCGGTTCCTCGTAAGAGCCACCGGGCCGTGTCAGGAAGCGCACCGACCAGCCCGCGCGCCGCAGCAACCCCGCCTCGACGAAATCATGGCTGAGGATCAATTGCGGCGCGCCGCCCCGGCCCCGCAGATGCGGCAAGCGGGCGCTCTGGGCGAAGGCGCGCACCCGGATGATCGCGTTATGGCCCCAGAAATTACCCTCGGTCCCGGCCCAGAGGGCAAGCCCTTCAGCAGGCAGCCAGCCATACACCGAGGACGCAAATTCCTGCATGCGGCCAAACAGCGTTTCGGCCTCGACCAGTTCCGGGAAAGACTGGATCAACCCGGCATCGGGATCGTCGGCCAGTGCATCGGTGAGCTGTCGGATCGCCGCACCCGACATCAGACTGTCGGCATCGAGCACGATCATCGCCTCCCACGCGGCGCCCCAGCGCGTGATCCAGTCGTGCAGATTCCCAACCTTGCGGTTCGTGTTGTCGCGGCGGCGGCGATAATGGACGGGGATGCGCACGTTGCCGGTGCGTTGCAATTGCGTGATCGCGCGCATTTCATCGGTGGCAATTGCGTCGTCACGCGTGTCGCTCAGAACGAAAAAGGCATAGCGGTGCCGCTGCGGGCCAGAGGCCAGCGCCGCGCGCATCGCCGCGATGTTGCCCATCACCTCGGCCGTCGCCTCATCGCGGACCGGAACAAGGATCGCAACCTTAACCGGGCGGCTGCACCCCGGCCGTGCGCGGGGCGGGCGACCGGGCAAGTGGATCAGCGCCAGGACCACCGAACTGACGGACAATGTGATCCAGACGAGGCTGAAGCCGATCAGCAGCATCAGCGTCGCCTCGCCCGGACTGGCGCGGCCCGCCCCGATCCACCACCCGACACCGATGACCAGCGCGACCGCCAGCGCGGTGGCCGGCCCGAGGGCAGCAAGCCGCCACCAAAGCTTGGCCTGGGTGTCGCGCTTGGCTTGCCGCAAGACAGGCGGCGCGCGGGTCAGGCTTTGCTCCGCCATCAGCAGCGGTGCTTCGGGCGGCATGAAGTCGAGATCGCCGGAGGCCCCCATCATTCTGCCGTCCAGCGGTAAAGCCAGGTTTCACTTAGCGCGGCGCCGTCGGCGGTGCGCAGCTCCGCCCGCATTTCGGCAAGTGTCGCGGTGCCGGGGCGCAGCGTGAAGCTGAAGCGCGCGCCGCCGGTCGACGGGTTGCGCTGCAAGATACCGGTGCTGACCTCGCCGGCGCTGCTGCGCACCGTCGCGCGCACCTCGCCGAGGTCGGCGGGCAGGTCCGGCCCGTTCTCGAAATCTACCGCGAAGATGATGCCATCGCTGCGCACCTGCCCGGCGCGGGTGTCGATCACCCGCAGCCCGTTGCCCCACGCCGTCGCGCCCGACCATGACATGTCATAGGCGAAGGCAAGGCTACCCCCCCCCTCAACCGGGGTGTCTGGGCGCCAGTAGGCCACGATGTTGTCGTAGATCTCATCTTCCGTTGGAATCTCGACCAACGTGACAGCCCCGCGCCCCCATCCGCCACGCGGCACGATCCACACCGAAGGGCGCCGGTGATAAAGCGCCTCGAGGTCGGAAAAATCGTCGAAATCCTGCGACCGCTGCATCAGGCCGAAGCCACGCGGGTCATTGTCCCGAAAGGCGCTGAGCTGCAACTCCCGTGGATTGGCAAGCGGCCGCCACAGGGTCTCACCCGCGCCGTTGTGGATCAGCAGCCCGTCGCTGTCATGCACGGCGGGCCGGAAATCGGAAAACCGGTCGCGGTTGGTCGCATCGAACTGGAACATCGAGGTCAAGGCACCTAGCCCGACATGGCGCAATTGCCGGCGCGCGAAGACCTCGGCCTCGACGCCGATTTCCAGCGCCGCACCGGGACGGATACGGAACCGATACGCCCCCGTGCAGCTTGGACTGTCGAGCAGCGCATGGACGATGATGGCATTGGCGCCGCGGTCCGGGCGCTCGATCCAGAAATGGCGAAACTCGGGGAATTCCTCGCCGCTGGGTTCGCCGGTGTCGAGGGCAAGACCGCGTGCGGACAGGCCGTATATCTGTCCGGTGCCGATTCCGCGAAAGTAGCTGGCCCCCTGGAAGACGGCAAATTCTGTGTAGATACCCGGCGTTTCAAGCTCCGCCCGCAGGCGGAAGCCGGAATAGCCAAGCGTGTCATCGACCGGCAGATCGGGAAACCGGTCGGTGCGGTCGAATACCTGCATGTCGAAAAGAACCGGCCGCGCCGTGCCATCCTCGATCACATCCATGCGCACCGGGGTCGGGAAATAAAGGCCGGGGGGAAACATGTCGACGCGGAACGGCGCCTGCGCCTCGCCCTGCCAAAGCGCGTTGCGCGTATCGAACCAAATCGCGCGGTAGGTGTCGTAATTGATGTCGCTCCAGGCCTGCGGAATGCGCTGCGCCGGCACATGGGGCGCTGCCGCCATCCGACGCGCCATCGCCCGCAGATCATCGTGATCAAAGGGCTCTGCCGCACCAAGGCGCAGGCCGACCGGGCCGTCGGCCTGTTGCCCGTGCGCGGGAAGGGCCGCGCAGGCTAGCAACGAGGCCAGGAATTCTCGCCGCATCATGGACGCGGCGCCTTTGCCGATTTGCGCCAGGGATGCGCCTTGAACCAGCCCGCGCAATAGGCCGCAGCCACCAGAATCATCATACCCCCTATATTGATCAGTGCCATGCTCAGATGAGACCGCCCCATTACATCCAAAGCGACACCCAGCAGCCGGGCAACATACATAGAGACGATGAACACGGCGAGCGACTGCTGCCCGACCTTCAGGATCATCGCAAGGCCGACGCGCCATGCGCGGGCCAGCATCCCGTCACCTTCGGGCGGCGAGAGCCGAGCGCCGCGTGGTCCCACCGCGACCCAGGCAAGGTAGGCCAGGGCCAGGAAATGCACGTAGCGCAGGAGGCCGAAATCGGTCTTGGCGATCAGCGGACCCAGCGCCGCGCGCCATTCGGAAAACAGCGCTACCTCGCGCAGGATACGGAACCACGCCAGCGGCACGATGGCCAGAACGATCACCGCGGCGACAAGCACAAGCAACCGGTTGACCGGTGGTGCAGGCAGCCAGCCGGACATGAGCGCAAAGCCGGTGAAGAAGACAAGTTGCCAGCCGAACGGGTTGAAGAACCACTCACGATCAGACCACGGTTCGGCCGGCAACGCCGCAAGGTCCATCTGCGCCAGCACCCAGACAGCGATCACCGCAACAGCTGCCACCGCGACATGCAGGCGGG
>PFEX01000118.1:0-158 GCA_002783145.1 Rhodobacteraceae bacterium CG17_big_fil_post_rev_8_21_14_2_50_65_11
TGTTCGACGCGCCGGTGCGCAGCCGCTTGATGGTCGTGTCCTTGTTGCCGAAGGCCATGAGGAAGGCATAGGGAAACTCGGCCGCGTCAAAGGGCTGTTCGGCCAGTTCGGAAACGGCTTGTTCGATTTCAACGGCGTTCATGCGGCTGTCCAGGGGT
>PFEX01000118.1:191-3549 GCA_002783145.1 Rhodobacteraceae bacterium CG17_big_fil_post_rev_8_21_14_2_50_65_11
CGGCGGACCGTCGTGCTGCGGCGATGGTGGCATAGGACTGCGCGGCGTCGCTGTCGAAGGGCAGGATGCGACCGGCGAGGTCCTCACGCAGGATGCGATCCACGGCGTCAACCAGCGCCGCGCGGCGCTTGCCGTTCCCCATGATAGCGAGGCCGTAGCGCAGCTCCGCCTCCGATATCGAGGTCAGGTAGACGTTTAGCCCATCCTGCGCGGACAGCCAGTGTTCGACCTTCGGCTCCGGGGCCGGGCGCAACAGCTCGGAGATGACATTCGTGTCGATGATGATCATGCTCATGCCTGGTCGAACGCGGGCGGTTCACGCATGGCCTCTCGCTGCGGAAGGTCGAGATCAACGCCGCCCAGCGGCGCGACACGTGCACGGATGGCGGCAGCAAGATCGTGGGGTGGCTTCGCTTCGCCAACGACGTGGCGCAGTATCTCGCGGGCCTCCTCTTCCATCGAGCGGCCATGTTCGGCGGCGCGAATGCGCAGACGTCGTTTCACATCATCATCAAGGTTGCGGATCGTAATGCTGGCCATGGGATCCTCCTACCACTTGACCAAGTTAAACAGTGATTGCATTGCAATCAAGACGCTCCGACACCGCTTCCGGGAATTTTGCTGCGAAACAATCAAGGGGCCAGTGCTGGCGTCGACAGAGAGCAGTTCATGGGCCGCCTGATGCTCTGATTTCGTCCCACGGCCGCTTCTTCGGCATCACCTCCGTTACCTCCACCTCCCGCAGAATCCCACCCGCCGCCAGCCCGTCCCGCACCCAATCCAGCGCTTGCCACCAGTCGTGATACCCGCGCCGGGCGGATGCGATCTGCTCCGGGTTTGGCCGCCAGGTAACGGGGCAGGCCAGCACCTCGACCGTGCGCCAGCGTCCGCGCGAGAGGATCCGTTCGGTGCCTACGACTTCCGTCATAGCTCGAACGCCATGCTGATTTTGCCGCGTTTCCACCGGCACGCAGCGCGGAACGACGCCGGGCATCCAGTCGGGCGTGAGCCCGGCGCGCGCCAGTTCAGCCACCCGGATCGCCATGCGGGTACCACCCAAACTGTCGGGCATCCCGGCGACGGTGGCGGCAATCACCTCGGCGTCCGCTTGGGTGTAGCCACCGATCTTGTGCTGGCCGCCGTCCACCTTGCAGCCCAGCGCGGCGCGCTGCGGCAGAACGTATTCGCGGCCGAAGCCGAAGCCTTCCTCGGTGATGTCAGGGGGCGGCGGCAGTTCCAGCTGCGCCTTTTCCACCTGGAAGGCCCATTCCAGCGCTGTCTGAACGCCCAGCGCGCGTTTGACCCTGGTGCTGCCTGTGCGGCCGATCCGTGCCTGCATGCTCATGGTTGCAATCCGTCAAACAGGTGCATCTGGGCCGGACCCTCTGGTCCCTCCGTCGGCCGCCAGATCCACGGGCCCGAGGCCATGGGCAGCCGCGAGAGAGCGCCACGCATGCGCTGCTGCCAGTGGATGAACTCCGTTGCCGAGCAGGCGCAGAGCGCGTGCCCGATGGGCCAGCCCATCAGCCAGCCGACGAAGAGCGGGTTCAGCCGCCGTCGTGCCCGGCCCTTCAGGATCCGCCGCGAGAGCACGCGCCCACCCGCGCTGCGCCATCTGAAAGCTCCGCGCGAATGTCGGTTGCTCCACCCGCGCCAAACGGCGTATCAACTCAAAGGGCTCTGGTCCCGACCGGATGAATGTTCAGTGGCAGGTCAGGACCTATGCGCCCCCACCTCGTCCATGGCATCCTTGATTTCGACGACAACGCAGCCGAACGCGCCATCGCCCTCGGGCGGAAGACCTACCTCTTCGTCGGCTCGGAGGCAGGCGGCAAGGCGGCCGCCATCGCCTGCACCCTGATCGAGATGGCCAAGCTCAACGCCGTCGATCCCCACGCCTGGCTCGCCGACACCCTCGCCCGAATCCCGGACTGCAAGATCACCAAGGTTGACGAACTGCTGCCGTGGCGATGGAACGGGTAGCGGCCAGACCGGACGGGTACCCTAAGACCGTGCGCCTGCAGACGTTCGTGCGGAATTCGTGTCAAAGTTACTGTAAAGCGGATCCCGTCTCTTGGTTTGCGTGATGCGCTTTGCGCCGACCTTTTGCAATCCGTTCTACGCCCGCAAACAACACAAGGCTTTGCGCCGCCAGCACAACCAATGCAGCGAACATCAGGTCGGTTTGCCCGCGACCATTCGCCATCAGCATCAGATAACCCAGTCCACGCGATGACCCGACCCATTCACCGACGATAACGGCAAAGGGGGCCATGACCACGGCCAGCCGTAGGCCAGATGCAAGCGCGGGTAGGGCGTGCGGGACCTGTAGCAGCAAAAGCCGCCGCATGGGGCTGGCCTCCAGGGTCTGCGCCAGATCAGCCAGTGGCGCAGGCAGGCGCATCAGCCCGTCGAAAAACGCCGAAGCGACGGGGAAATAGACTACCAGGATCACGACGACGATCTTTGATGTGGCCCCATAGCCCAGCCACAACGTCAGGATCGGGGCCAGCGCGAACACCGGCACCGCTTGCGCGAAGATCAGCATCGGACGCAGCAGCAGCCGCGCGCCGGGTGACAGCGCAAGGTTCAACGCGGTCACCACCCCAAGCGCCAGTCCGGCCGACAGCCCGACCAGCAGGTTGAACGCGGTAAAACGCGCATGTTCCCCCAATAGCGCCGCATTGGCCCACAGGCTGGTCGCCACACGTCCCGGCCCCGGCAGGATGAAATGCGGCACGTCGCTGACCCAGACCACCCCCTGCCACAGCGCCAGCGCAAAGCCAAAGGTGAGTATGCCGCGTAAAAACGGTGTGTTCAGCCGGTGCATCGTCTCTCCTCGGGCCGGTGCAACCGGGTCAGCAATGCCGCCTGCGCCGTAAGTGTCTCTTGCGCGCGCCAATCGCGGGGCGTGGAGAGGTCGGGCAGGTCCAATTCATCGGCGCCTTCCGGGCTTAGCAGCCAGGCGCGGTCGGACAGGCGGACAGCCTCCAGCGGGTCGTGGGTGATCAGGATCACCGTGCGCCCGGTCAGCACGCGCGCCGCCAGATCCTGCATGGCCAGCCGCGTGACGGTATCCAGCGCCGAGAACGGCTCGTCCATCACCACAAGCGGGCGGTCCTCCATCAAGGTGCGGGCCAAGGCAACGCGCTGGCATTGACCGCCAGACAGTTCTGTAGGGCGGCGGGCCTCGAGCCCTGCCAGCCCGACGTCGGCCAGCAGCGCGCGGGCGCGGGCCAGATCGGGGAGGGTGCCGCGCAGCCGTGCGCCGATGGTCACGTTGTGCACCAGATCTCCCCAGGGCAGCAGTTGCGCGTCCTGCGCCATCATCGCGACGCGGCCCGTCAGTGGCAGGTCA
>PFEX01000118.1:3556-8596 GCA_002783145.1 Rhodobacteraceae bacterium CG17_big_fil_post_rev_8_21_14_2_50_65_11
CCACCAGCACGCCCGCCAGCCGATAGGGCCCCGGCAGTCCCGCGATCAGCCGCGCGAGCGTGGATTTGCCAACGCCCGATCGGCCCAGCAGGCACGACCATTGCCCGGCGGGCATGTCGATCGCCAGATTGCGGATCAGCCGCGCGCCGCCCAGCCACAGATCGCCAGTCATGCGCAGCCCGGTCATGCGCTCGCTGGTCCCATCTGCCAGAACCCGACCTCCAGCCGCGTGGCGGTGGAATAGTGCTGCGTCAGGCGGTCAAAGCGTGGCAGATCGGCCCAACCCGGCCCCAGACGGTGCAAAAGCGCGCCATCGATCATCGCGCCGACATCGCGGCACAGCGCCTGATAGTCGGGCCCGGCGTAGGTGTCGATCCAATCGGCATAGGGCCCGCCGCTGCCCGCCAGCCGCGCGCCGATTTCGCCGTAGCCCAGCACGCAGGGCGCCAGCGCCGCCATCAGGTCCAGAAAATCGCCCGAATAGCCCGCCTCCAGCACATAGCGCGTGTAGGCGAGGTTTGCCGGTGCTTCCTCGGTCGCCTCCAGTGTGGCGGCGTCGATGCCTGCGGCGGCGCAGACCTGCACATGCAGCGGCATTTCCACATGCACCAGCGCCTGCACCGTGGCCGAGGCCGCCCGCAGTTCCGCCAGCGTATCGGCCTTGGCCGCCGCCAGTGCCCAGGCGCGGGCAAAGTGGATCAGGAATACATAATCCTGCCGCAAATAGTGCAGGAACCGCGCGCGCGACAGATCGCCGGTGCGCAACCCTTCGACAAAGGCGTGGTGGGTGTAGGACTGCCACTGTGGCGCGCGCGCACGCCACAGGGCAAAGGCCCGGCCATAGTCGGGCGCAGTCATGGCGCGGTCACGTCGAGCGCCAGCGCGTCCACCGTCAGCCCACCGGGCGTGACGCCACCCGCAGCCAAAAACGCCTCGAAACGCCTGTAGCGCCCGGCATCCAGAGCGGCGGGGCGGGCGTCGAAGCGCGGCCAGGTGTCGGTCCAGGCGCGGGCGTTCAGCTCGGTCTGTAACTCGGACGCGGTGGCGGCAAAGATCTGCCACGCCTGATCGGGGTTGTTCAGGATATAGCCGGTCGCGCGCTCGGTCGCCTCCAGAAACCGGGCGATCGTGGCGGTATCCATCCGGTCGGGATTGGCGATGTAGATCAGCTCGTCATAGGTAGGCACGCCCTCGGCCTCGGGGTAGAAACAACGCCCCTCCATGCCTTCCAGTGCCAGTTGGTTCATCTCGAAATTGCGGAACGCACCGATCACGCCATCGACCTGCCCCGCCATCAGCGCGGGCGAGATCGACCAGCCGATGTTGATCTGTTCGACGTCCCCTGACGTCATGCCGTTATGCGCCAGCATCGCGTTCAGCATCACCTCTTGCACGCCCGCCACGGCAAAGCCCACCTTGCGGTCGCGCAGATCGGCCATGGTTTGCACCGGACCATCCGCCAGCACCACAAGGCAGGTCAGCGGCGTGGAAATCAGCGTGCCGACCCGGCGCAACGCCAGACCATCGTGGCGGTTCAGGTGCAGTTCGGGCTGATAGCTGATCGCCAGATCGACGCTGCCCGCCGCCACCATGCGCGGCGGCGCGTTGGGGTCGGACGGGGTGATGATCGTGACCTCCAGCCCGGCGTCCCTGAAATAGCCCAACTCCTGCGCGAGGATGATAGGGCCATGGTCGGGGTTCACGAACCAGTCGAGCATCAGGCTGAGGCGGTCCTGTGCGGCGGCAGGCAGGGCCAGTGTGGCGGTGATGGCCAGCGTGGCAAGCAGGGTTTTCATGTGCTTCCTTTCAGTCTTGGATTGCCAGCAAGGCGATGTCGCCCGGCCAGCGGGTTTGCAAATCTTGCCCGGCGTTGTGCGCGCGCAGGCCGGTGGCGCAGGCCAGCACGACACGGCCAGCGTCGGGCGGGGTGAAGGCAGCCATCGCCGCAGGCGGGATGTGCCGGGCGCTGGCGCAGAACGGAGCGGCCTCAACCCGCAGGTCGATCAGCAGGTCGTCGGCGCGGATCTGGCTTTGGGCGATGAAGGGCAGGGGTGCCTCAGGCTCCGGCGCCGCATCAAAGCGAAAGCCCGCCATCCGCCAGCTTGCCGCGTCAAGGCGGATCACCTGTCCCAAGGGTGACGGCTCCAGCCCCAGCAGAACCGCAAGCGCCATCTGCGCCTGAAGTGCTCCGATCACGCCAACCACCGGCCCCATCACACCGGCAGTGGCACAGGTGGCCCCGCGTTCGGTCAGATCGGGAAAAATCGCGCGCAAGGACGGGGCATCGCCGCCGCACCCCATCACATAGCCCGCCAACGCAAGGGCCGAGGCGGTGATCAGCGGCGTGGCGGTATCGCGGCAGGCATCTGACAGGGTCAGGCTGGCCGCAAACGTATCGGCGCAGTCGAGCACCACATCAGCGGTCGAGACAAAAGCAGGCGCATTGGCCGGGTCCAGCCATTCGGCGCAGGGGGTGACTTGCACATCAGGGTTCAGCGCGGCCAAAGCACCGGCGGCGGCCAGCACCTTGGGCTGGCCGATCTGGTCCATGCGATACAGCGGCTGGCGGTGCAGGTTGTGTTCTGCCACCCTGTCGCCATCCACCAGCGTGATCCGCCCCACACCAGCGCCCGCCAGATACTGCAACACCGGCACGCCAAGGCCGCCCGCGCCCACCACCAGCACCCGGGCGCGGGCCAGCCGCGCCTGTCCCCGGTCGCCGATCTGCGGCAGAACCGCTTGGCGGGCATAGCGGGTCATGCGCAGATCCTCAGCCAGTCGCGCATCCGCGCCTCTGGGTCGGGGTGCAGGGGGATGTCGGTCACCGCCGCGACGATATCCGCCCCCGCCGCGAACGCCCCCGGCGCGCGGTCCACGTTCATGCCGCCGATGGCGCAGAGCGGGATGTCACCGACCAGTCGCTTCCATTCGCTGACCCGCGCCAGCCCCTGCTGGTGCCATTTCATCTGCTTGAGGACGGTGGGATAGACCGGCCCCAGTGCGATATAATCGGGCGCAAGGGCAAGGGCGCGGTCCAGTTCGGCGTGGTCATGGGTGGAGACGCCCAACCGCAGCCCCGCGCGGCGGATCGCCGGCAGATCGGCGGTGTCCAGATCCTCTTGGCCCAGATGCAGCCAGTCCGCGCCCTCGTCGATCGCCAGTTGCCAGTGATCGTTGACCACCAGCGCGGCCCCATGGCGGCGGGCGAGTGCCAGCCCGGCGCGGATATCGGCGCGCAAATCCGCAGGCGCGCGGTCCTTCATGCGCAGTTGCACCAGCGTGACGCCCAGCGGCAGAGCGCGTTCCAGCCATGCAACGGAGTCAAAGATCGGGTAGAACCGGGGCAGGGTCATAGCCATGCCTTTCCCAGAACGGGGGTGGACGGGGCGGCCATGTCGCGCGGTGCCATCGGGTCGGCACCATGCGCCAAGGCCCCCGCCTGCGCCGCCAGCGCAAAGGCACGTGCCATCGCCACCGGGTCGCCCGCCTGCACAACGGCGGTGTTCAGCAGCACGGCGTCGAATCCCATCTCCAGCGCATCGGCGGCATGGCTGGGCAGGCCCAACCCTGCGTCGATCACCATCGGCACATCGGGAAAGGCCGCGCGCAGGGTTTTCAGCCCGTAGCGGTTGTTCAGCCCGAGGCCGGATCCGATGGGCGCCCCCCAGGGCATCAGCACCCGCGCGCCCGCGTCCAGCAAACGCGCGGCCAGCACCTGATCCTCGGTGGTGTAGGGAAACACCTCGAACCCGTCGGCGGCCAGCGTCGCTGTCGCCTCCAGCAGGCCGAATGGGTCGGGTTGCAGGGTGTCGGCGTGGCCGATCACCTCGAGCTTGATCCAGTTCGTCTCGAACACCTCGCGCGCCATCTGCGCGGTGGTGATCGCTTCGCGTGCGCTGTAGCAGCCGGCAGTGTTGGGCAGGACATGCACGCCAAGCCCACGGATGATGTCCCAGAACGCTTGGCCCTGTCCCCCCTCGCGCCGTAACGATACCGTGGCGACCGAGGCGCGCGACGCGCGGAACGCCTCGGCCATGATCGCGGGCGAGGGGTATTGTGCCGTTCCCAGCATCAGGGGCGTGTCCAGCGTGATGCCGTAGATGGTGCGCATCGCCTCAGCCCCCCTGCATCGGGGCCAGAACTTCCAGCCGGTCGCCTGGGGCCAAGCGCGTGTCGTCCCGCGCGGCCTTTGGCACGAAAGTGCCGTTCAGCGCGGTGGCGACGCGGGCGTCTGCAAGGCCCAATTCCGTCAGTGCGGCGGCGACGGTCGTGGACGTTACCTCGTGCGCTTCTCCATTCACCTCAATCCGCATGGACAAGATCCCCCTTGATGCCTTTGGTCAGATAGTCGGTGGCCTGCCGCGCCAGCGCGGGCGCCATCAGATAGCCGTGCCGGAACAGCCCGTTCAGATGCAGCACCGGATGGTTTGACGGGCTGGCCCGCACCACCACGCGCGGCACATTATCGGCAAAGGCCGGGCGCAGGTCGGCGCCGGTTTCCAGCACTTCCGCCTCGGCAAGGCGTGCATCCAGCGCATAGGCCGCGCTGAGCAGTTCCAGCACCGAGCGCGCCGACACACCGCGCCGATCCGCGCTTTCCACCTGGGTCGCGCCCAGCATGAACACGCCATCGCCGCGCGGCACGATGTAAAGCGGGTGGCGCGGGTGCAGCAGGCGCACCGGGCGCGACAGATGGATGTCGGGCGCGCGCAGCACCAGCATCTCGCCGCGCACCGCGCGCAGGCCGGGCAGACCCGCCGCCATGCCGCGCGCGTCGATCACCGGGCCGGCGATCTCCTCTGGCGCGGCCTCGGCCTGCTCGATCCGCACACCGCGCGCGATGAGTGCTCGGGTCAGATCGCTCAAAGCGCGGCGCGGGTTCAGATGGGCCTCGCCCTCGTAGAACAACGCCGCACTGTGGTGCGCAAGTTCAGGCTCCAGCGCGGCGATATCGGTGACCCGAGAATGCCCGCTCGTGCGCCGAGAAAAGCGGTCGAGTTCGCCCAGATCGCGCTGCAAGGCCACCACCAGCGTGCCGCG
>PFEX01000163.1 GCA_002783145.1 Rhodobacteraceae bacterium CG17_big_fil_post_rev_8_21_14_2_50_65_11
ATGTGCTGGTGGTCACGCTGGACGAACCCAGCATCGACGTTCTGGGCGAAACCCGGCGCACGGCGGGCTGGACGGCGGTGCCGGTCACGGCGGAGGTGATCCGCAGGGTGGCGCCGCTTCTGGGGCTCAGGCCACAAGACGTTGATCCCGAGGCGGGCTATCGTCTATCCAGTGCCTCACAATAAGTCGTGAGTCGAGGCGCCATGCGCCGCAGATATGGGGGGCAGATGGCGAAGATGGACCCGAGACCGCTCTCGGCCCTGGGGCTGACCGCGACGGGGGGGCGTGATGTGGCCGTCACCGGCGTCGCGCTCGACAGCCGCGAGGTCGTGCGCGGGGCGCTCTTTGCCGCGCTTCCCGGCACGCGGGTGCATGGGGCGGAGTTCATCGTCTACGCCCTGCGCATGGGGGCCGGGGCCATCCTGACCGACCGCGCCGGTGCCGCCATCGCCGCCGATGCGCTGCGCGGGGCCGACGCCGCGCTCGTGGTGGCCGAGGACGCAAAGGCCGCCTTCGCCCATGCCTGCGCGCTGTGGTTCGGGGCGCAGCCCGAAACCGCGGTCGCGGTGACCGGCACCAATGGCAAGACCTCTGTCGCCAGCTTCACCCGCCAGATCTGGGCCTTCCTCGGGCTTGAGGCGGCCAATATCGGCACCACTGGCGTCGAGGGGGCGTTTTCCGCCCCCGGCCTCCACACCACGCCCGATTCGCTGACGCTGCACCGGCTGCTGGCGGAGATGGCGGGCGCCGGCGTGAGCCACGTGGCGATGGAGGCCTCGTCGCACGGGCTCGATCAGCGCCGGATGGACGCGGTGCAGCTTGCCGCCGCCGCCTTCACCAATTTCAGTCAGGATCATCTGGATTATCATGGCACGATGGAGGCCTATTTCGCCGCCAAGGCGCGACTTTTCAGCGACCTTTTGCCGGAAGAGTCCACCGCCGTGATCAACCTCGACGATCCGAGGGGCGCGGACCTCGCGGCGATCTGCGAGGCGCGCGAGATCGAGGTGATCACCGTCGCGCAATATGCCGAAGGTGCGCGACTGCGCATCACCGGTCGGCGGATGGACGAGACCGGGCAGGCCGTGCTGTTCCGATGGCAGGGGGAGACCCACCAGGCGCGGCTCGACCTCATCGGCGGGTTTCAGGCGATGAACGTGCTGACCGCGGCGGGGCTGGCGATTGCCGCCGGCGAGAAGGCGGAGGCGGTCTTTGCCGTGCTGCCGCGCATCAAGGGCGTGCGCGGGCGAATGCAATTGGCTGCGACACGGGGCAATGGGGCGCCGGTTTACGTCGACTATTCGCACACGCCCGACTCGGTCGAAATCGCGCTGAAGGCGCTGCGCCCGCATGTGCTGGGCCGGCTGGTGATCGTTCTGGGTGCGGGCGGCGACCGGGACCGCGGCAAGCGGCCGCTGATGGGGCGAGCGGCAGCGGCGCATGCCGATGTTGTCTTCGTGACCGACGACAACCCGCGCAGCGAGGATCCTGCCGCGATCCGAAAGGCGCTGCTGGGCGGCGCGCCCGAGGCGATCGAAGTGGGCGACCGGGCCGAGGCGATCTTGCGGGGCGTCGATGCGCTTGGCCCCGGCGATGCGCTGCTCATTGCGGGCAAGGGGCACGAAACCGGGCAGATTGTGGGCGACGTGGTCTATCCCTTCGACGACGTCGAACAGGCCAGCGTCGCCGTGGCCGCATTGGAGGGCCGGATATGACGCCGCTCTGGACCGCGACCGAGGCCGCCGCCACGACGGGCGGCACGGTGCGGGGCGACTGGCAGGCGACGGGCGTCTCCATCGACACCCGCACGCTGCAACCGGGCGACCTGTTCGTGGCGTTGAAGGCGGCGCGCGACGGGCATGATTTCGTGGCGCAGGCGCTTGAAAAGGGCGCTGCCGCCGCGATGGTCAGCCACCTGCCCGAGGGGCTGACCGAGGAGGCGCGGTTGCTGGTCGTGGGCGATGTGCAGGCCGGGCTGGAGGCGCTTGGACGGGCGGCGCGGGCGCGCACGGGCGCGACGGTCATCGCCGTCACCGGATCGGTCGGCAAGACCACCACGAAGGAGATGCTGCGCACCGCCCTGTCCGCCTTCGGGCCGACCCATGCCGCCGAGGCGAGCTACAACAACCATTGGGGCGTGCCGCTGACGCTGGCGCGGATGCCCGCCGATGCCGACTACGCGGTGATCGAGATCGGCATGAATCACCCCGGCGAGATCGCGCCCTTGTCGCGCCTCGCCCGGCCGCACGTCGCCATGGTGACGACCGTGGCCGCCGTCCACCTCGAAGCCTTCGACGCGGTCGCCGGGATCGCACGCGAAAAGGCGGCGATCTTCGCGGGGCTGGAACCGGGCGGCACTGCGCTGATCAATGCCGATCTCGACACCACGCCGATCCTGCGCGACATCGCCAAGGCCCATGCCGCCCGCGTGATCGAGGTTGGGCAAGACGGCCGGGACGCGCGGCTTGTCGCGGTCACGCTTGACGATGAAACCACGATTGTGCAAGCCGGGATCGACGGCGAGGCGATCCTTTTCAAGCTTGCGGCGCCGGGGCGCCACCTTGCGTTGAACGCCTGTTTCGTGCTGGCCACGGTGGCGGCGCTCGGGCGCGACGTGACGCGGGCGATGCTGGCGCTAGGGCCGTGGCAGCCGGGGACCGGGCGGGGACGGCGCGAGCGCATCGTATTGAACCCGACCGACGAGCAGGCCATCGACCTGATCGACGACGCCTTCAACGCCTCGCCGACCTCGGTCGCGGCCAGCCTCGAGGTTCTGGCCGCCGCGACGCGCCAGGGCAAGGGCCGGCGGATCGCGGTGCTGGGCGACATGCTGGAACTGGGGCCGGGCGCGCCCGATCTGCATGCCGGGCTTGCGGCGCTTGCGGCGATGGAGCAGATTGACCTCGTCTACACTTGCGGCCCGCTGATGGCGCATCTGGGCGCCGCGCTGCCGGCGGCCAGGCGCGGCCTGCACACCGCGACCGCCGAGGACATGGCGAAGGCCCTGCCGGGGCTGCTCTGGCCCGGCGATATCGTGCTGGTCAAAAGCTCCAAGGGGACAAAACTGTCGCTTGTCGTTGACGGCCTGCGAAAACTGGGCCAAGCCGCCCGGCAAACCCGAAAGGACCCCCGTTAGATGCTCTACTGGCTCAGCTCGCTGTCGGAAGGCGGCGATCTTTTCAACCTGTTTCGCTATATCACCTTTCGCGCCGGCGGGGCGTTCTTCACGGCGCTGGTCTTCGGCTTCGTCTTCGGGCGCCCGCTGATCAATGCGTTGCGTCGCAAATACAGCAGCGGCCAGCCAATTCGGGAGGATGGGCCGGAAAGCCACCTGATCAGCAAGGCCGGGACGCCGACGATGGGCGGCTTGCTGATCCTTGCGGCGCTGACGCTGTCGACGCTGCTCTGGGCGCGGCTCGATAACGCCTATGTCTGGCTGGTGCTGTTCGTGACGGTTTCGTTTGGCGCCGTTGGCTTCGTCGATGACTACGCCAAGGTCAGCCGCAACACCACCGCCGGCGTGTCGGGAAAGCTGCGCTTTGCCATCGGGTTGACCATCGCCGCGATCGCGGGCGTCGTCGCGCTGCTGGTCCACCCCGATGAGTTGTCGGGCCAGCTGGCCTTTCCGGTGTTCAAGGCGTTGCTGCTGAACATGGGCTGGCTCTTCGTGCCCTTCACCATGATCGTGATCGTGGGCAGCGCCAACGCGGTGAACCTGACAGATGGGCTGGACGGGCTGGCGATCATGCCGGTGATGATCGCGGCGGCGACCCTTGGTGTTATCGCCTACGCCGTGGGCCGGGTGGATTTTACCGAGTATCTCGACGTGCATTACGTGCCGGGCACCGGCGAGTTGCTGGTCTTTACCGCCGGGCTGATCGGCGGCGGGCTTGGGTTTTTGTGGTACAACGCGCCGCCGGCGGCGGTGTTCATGGGCGATACCGGGTCGCTGGCGCTTGGCGGCGCGCTTGGCGCGATCGCGGTCAGCACCAAGCACGAACTTGTGCTGGCCATCGTCGGCGGGCTGTTCGTGGCCGAGGCGCTGTCGGTCATCATTCAGGTGCTTTACTTCAAGCGCACCGGCAAACGGGTTTTCCTGATGGCACCGATCCATCACCATTTCGAGAAACGTGGCTGGGCCGAGCCGCAGATCGTGATCCGGTTCTGGATCATCTCGCTGATCCTGGCGCTGATCGGGCTGGCGACGCTGAAACTGCGCTGAGCGCTCCTCGGCCTTGCGGCCTCCTCGCGCGGGGGGGGCTGGCCAAACGGGTGGTGCATGGGTCCGGGGCCGGACGGAGGGGATTGCTGGCGGGATTTCGAGTATTTTGGCCAAGAAGAAGGGGAAGGATGCGAGATGATCCCGGTTTCAGGTGTGGACGGCAAACGGGTGGCGGTTCTGGGGCTTGGGCGGTCCGGCTTGTCGGCGGCGCGGGCGTTGCGGGCCGGTGGCGCAGAGGTGTTGGCCTGGGATGACGGCGCCAAGGGACGTGCCGCGGCAGAGGCCGAGGGGGTCGGGATTGTCGATTTGTCGCGCACTGGCGCGCTGGAGGGGGTGGACATGCTGATCACCAGCCCCGGCATCCCGCATCTCTACCCCGCGCCGCACAAGGTGATCGCGGCAGCCCATGAGGCCGGGGTGCCGGTGGACAACGATATCGGGCTGTTCTTCCGGTCGCTCGGGCGATCCGAATGGCAGGATCTGGACACGCCGCCGCGGGTGATCGCGGTGACCGGGTCCAATGGCAAATCCACGACCTCGGCGCTGATCGCGCACCTGCTTGCCGAAAACGGCACGCCGGTGCAGTTGGCGGGCAATATCGGGCGCGGGATTCTGGACATCGACCCGCCCGTGGATGGCGAGGTCATCGTGCTGGAACTGTCGAGCTACCAGACCGAGCTTGCCCGCGCCCTGACACCGGATGTGGCTGTTTTCACGAACCTTTCCCCCGATCACCTTGATCGGCATGGCGGTCTTGGCGGGTATTTCGCGGCCAAGCGGCGGCTGTTTGCGGAGGGCGGGTCGGATCGGGCGGTGATCGGCGTCGATGAACCCGAGGGTGCGTTCCTTGCCGGGCAGATGAGCGAGGGAGTCGGTGACGGCCGCTTGATCCGCGTTTCCGTCGGCCGCAAGCTGACCGGGCCGGGGTGGTCTGTCTGTGCGCGCAAGGGGTTTCTGGCCGAATGGCGCAAGGATCGGCAGGTGGCGTCGATCGACCTGCGCGATGTTGCCGGGTTGCCGGGGGTGCATAACCATCAGAACGCGTGCAGTGCCTATGCGGCGGTCAGGGCGCTTGCACTTTCGCCCCGTGGGATCGAAAAATCCTTTCACAGTTTCCAGGGCTTGCCGCATCGCTCGCAACGGGTGGCGGAGATTGGCGGGGTGATTTTCGTCAACGATTCCAAGGCCGCCAACGTGGATGCCGCGGCCAAGGCACTGTCGGCGTTCGGGCAAGTGCGCTGGATCTGCGGCGGGCTTGAGAAGGACGGCGGGCTGGAGGCGCTGAAACCGGCGCTGGGCTCGGTGGTGAAAGCCTACGTGATTGGCCGGGACGCTGCTGATTTTGCATTGAAAATCGGTGCGGTAGAGGCCGAAATCTGCACCAGCATGGCGGTGGCCGTGGCGCGCGCGGCGGCCGAGGCGAAGCCAGGCGAGGTGGTGCTGTTGGCGCCGGCCGCGGCCAGTTTCGACCAGTATGACAATTTCGAGAAACGGGGCGAGGATTTCGTGACGCAGGTTGAAAGCCTGCCTCGGTAAGGCCGCCGGACCAGCGACCAGCCGCAGACAAGCCACATGTGCCCAATCCGGGTGCGAAGACGGCCCGAACCGGGCGCGAACGGGCTGATGACACTCGACGCCGCGATGTCAGGCGCAGGCGGCGGCTTCGGCCTCTGCCATGGCGTCAGCGGTCGCCTCGAAGGCGAGCAGGATCGAGGCATGGCGGTTCTTGTAGTCGCGGGCCGGTTCCAACACCTCGTATCCGGTGAAGGGCGCTTGCGGCGGCGGCGCTCCGTCCTTGAGCATCGCGCGCAACTGATCGCGCCCGGTCTCCACCTCCTCGCGGCTGCGCCCGAGGATGTTGGCGGCCATCAGTCCCGCCGAGGCCTGGCCGAGCGCGCAAGCCTTCACATCCTGTCCGAAGCGGGTGATGCGGCCCCGTTCCACGTCGAGATCTACGGTCACGGTGGAGCCGCACAGCGGCGCGCGTTTGCGCACCGTCGCCTGCGGTGCGTCGAGCCGGTCGGTCAGGGGAATGTCGGCGGCAAGCGCCAGGATGCGCTGCGAGTAGAGCTTGATCAGGTCGGTCTCTTGGGTCATGGGCTTTTCCCCCGGTCGTGTTCCCTATAAGTAGCGAACAGGATCAGAAATGCAAAGGGTGACAGGCATGGGGTTCGATCCCGAAACGTTGACGTATACCGCTGACGGGCTGATCCCCTGCATCGCACAGGAAGAGGCCACCGGCGAGGTGCTGATGATGGCGTGGATGAACGCGGCGGCGGTGGCGCGGACGCTGGAAACGAAGCGAGTAACCTATTGGTCGCGCTCGCGGCAGGCGTTCTGGGTAAAGGGCGAAAGTTCCGGCCATGTGCAGGAGTTGGCAGAGCTGCGCGTCGATTGCGACAGCGATTGCCTGCTGGCGCTGGTGCGCCAGACCGGACCGGCCTGCCACACCAACCGGCGCAGTTGCTTTTACACGGCGGTGCGCGATGGCGAGGCGGTGGAAATCATGGCGCCGATGGTCTGACGGTGCGCCGGGCGCGCCGTAACGGTGCCGCGTTGTCGCGCCCACTGCGCTGTCGGTGTCATCACGCCTATGTGACGTTTATGTCGGGTGGGCTGCTTGATTGATACCGCCACCGGGCAAATATGGTGAGATAGCCAAGGCAAGCGGAGCCTGAAAACAGATCTACAGGAGGATTTTCGAGTGACAATGCCAACCATCAACCCGCGGGTCGGCGTGCGTGCCGCGTCGCATGGCAGGATGCTTCTTTTCAAGGTGACGACGCTGGCGCTGATCGTTGCCATTGCGCTTGCGGTGGTGGTCATGGCCGCACAGCCGGGCCGCGCGCAAGCGGGCGGCCCCGGCAGCTTTGCCGGGCTGGTGGACGAGGTCGGCGATGCGGTTGTCAACATCACGACTTCAAGCCTTGTTGCCTCTGGCACCGGACCGTTGCCGCAGGTGCCGCCGGGATCGCCGCTGGAGGATTTCTTCAACGATTTCCTCGACCGGCAGCAGCCCGGTCTGAACCGGCCCGCGCCGCGACGGGCCAATGCGCTCGGTTCGGGCTTCGTGATCTCGGAGGATGGCTATATCGTCACCAACAACCATGTCATCGACGGCGCCGATGAAATCATGATCGATTTCCGCAGCGGGCTGACGCTTCCGGCCGAGGTGATCGGGACCGATGCGAATACCGATATCGCGCTGCTCAAGGTCACCCCTGATGCGCCGCTGGATTTTGTCAGTTTCGGTGACAGCGACGCGGCGCGTGTCGGCGACTGGGTGATGGCGATGGGCAACCCGCTGGGCCAGGGCTTCTCGGTTTCGGTGGGCATCGTCTCGGCGCGTGGCCGGGCGCTGTCCGGCACCTATGACGATTTCATCCAGACCGACGCGGCGATCAACCGGGGCAATTCCGGTGGGCCGCTGTTCAACATGGATGGCGAGGTCGTCGGCGTGAATACCGCGATCCTCAGCCCCAATGGCGGCTCGATCGGGATCGGTTTCTCGATGGCGTCGAACGTGGTGTCGGGCGTGATCGCGCAATTGCAGGAATTCGGCGAAACCCGCCGGGGTTGGCTGGGCGTGCGCATTCAGGATGTCAATGCCGAGATCGCGGAGGGGCTTGGCCTTGACGTTGTCACTGGCGCGCTGGTCACCGATGTGCCGGACGGACCGGCGCGCGACGCCGGTTTGGAGGTTGGCGATGTGATCACCTTTTTCGACGGGGCCGAGGTTACCGATACGCGCGAACTGGTGCGGGTTGTGGCCGCTACGCCGGTGGGCGAAACCGTGCGCGTCGTGGTCCTGCGCGACGGTGAAACGCAGACCTTGCGGGTGACGCTTGGCCGCCGCGAGACGGCGGCGGCGCAGGCCTTCCCGGAAGCTCCCGGCGCAGAAGCGCCCGCGTCGGCGGAACTCTTCGGCCTGACGCTGGCCCCCCTGACCGACGAGGCGCGCGCGGCCAACGGGATCTCTGATGGTCTGCTGGTGGTGGACGTCGATCCGTCTTCCGAGGCTGCGGCGCGCGGGCTGGAGCCCGGCGACGTGATCACCGAGGTCGGGCAGCAGCCGATCTCCACCATCGCGGCATTCCGCGAGCGTGTCGATGCAGCGGAAGAGGCGGGGCAGAACTCCGTGCTGTTGC
>PFEX01000204.1 GCA_002783145.1 Rhodobacteraceae bacterium CG17_big_fil_post_rev_8_21_14_2_50_65_11
GCGACGATGCGGCTTGCGGCCGGGAAATTTTCGAGGAAAATTTTCTGGGGGAGGAAATTCTTCCAGAAGAATTTTTCGCCAGCGGAAAGGGTAGGGCAGATGACTTCGCTTCTTGAGGTTCGAACCGTCTTCTCGTCTCGTGCTCATAGTGTCGGCTGCCGGGATGTGTTCTTCACGCTCTGGCCGGGCGCGGTGCTGGGCATCTTGGGCGAATCCGGCTCGGGCAAGTCGGCGTTGCTCGATTGGCTGGCCGGCCACCTGCCGCAGGACACCGGCGAGGCGATCTTCGACAGCCGCACCACCGAGGGCCCGCGCGACGGGCTGCGCATGCGGATCAGCGCCGGCGGCAATGCCGGTGAACGGCTCACGGCGTCAGGCGCGCGCCCTTACGGCCAGGTCCGCGGCGCGGCGGCCGATTGTCAGACCAGGGTGGAGATCGACACTTGCGGCATGGATGACCGGCCCTCGGGGTTCTCGGGCGGGATGCAGCAAAGACTGGTCGGTTCTGTGTTACAGGTGTGACATGTTGAAGGCTTACACCATCATGGGCCGGGGTCTTGGACCGGCCGACAGGATCGAGGATGCCCTGTGGATCGACCTTGTCCGGCCCAATGATGAAGAGGTTCGGTCGCTGGCGGAGCTTGGGCTTGATGTGCCAAGCCTGGCCGATATGGAAGAGATCGAGATTTCCAACCGGCTTTACCGTGAAGACGAGATCGAAACCCTGACCGTGGTGTTGCCGGGGCTTACCGATGACGGTGCGCAGATCGCGGCGCCGGTCAGCTTCATCCTGACGCCTGCGCGGCTTGTTACCGTGCGCCATCACACGCCGCGCCCGTTCGAGACGTTCCCCACCCGCGCTGGTCAGTCCAGTGCCGGCTGTGCCACGCCCGTCGAGCTGTTTCTTGGCCTCGCCGAGGAAGTCGTGGCCCGCCAGGCCGACCTTCTGGAGGCGGCGGGCAGGGTGCTGGATGCCTGCGGGCGAGAGGTGTTTTCCGAAGATGTGCCGCGCGCGGCAACGACCTTGCAGGCCACCTTGTGCAAGGTGGGCCAGCAGGGTGAGTTGATCGGCCGCGTGCGCCTTGCGCTTTTGACGATGGAACGCGCGGTGGGTTTTCTTGATATGCGCAACCGCGCCGCGTCGGTGCGCGGGCTGAGTGACGGGTTGCTCCGCGATATCGAAGCGCTGTCGGTGCACTGCGATTACCTGTCCTCGCGCCTCGGGTTGACCGTTGATGCGACGCTCGGGTTGATCAGCCTGGTGCAGAACGCCACGGTGCGGATCTTTTCGGTGGTGGCGGTTCTGTTCCTGCCGCCAACACTGGTCGCGTCGATCTATGGGATGAATTTTACCCTGATGCCGGAACTGGATCAGCCCTGGGGCTATCCGGCGGCGCTGTTGCTGATGCTGGCCTCCGCACTTGGCTGTTACCTGGTTTTCAAATGGAAGAAATGGCTATGATCGAGGTCGAGAATCTGTCGACGTCCCTTGCCCTGCACAATCAGGGCAGCGCCGTGGTCGCGGTGCTGGAGGGCGCCGGTTTTCGGGTCAGCCCCGGCGAATGCGTGGCGCTGACCGGCGCAAGCGGGGCAGGTAAGTCGACCGTTCTGCGCATTCCTTGCGGCAACGGCCTTGCGCAAGCGGGCCGCGTCAGCCTCGGCGGCGCGGATCTGGCGCAGGCCACCCCGCGCGACATCCTCGCGCCGCGCCGCGAGAGGCCGGGCTGTGTCAGGCAGTTCTTGCGCGTGGGGTCCCGCGTGCCGAGGCTGGAGGTGGTGGCCGAGCCTTTGCTGGCGCTTGGCGTTTCGGATGACGCTGCGTTTGCCCGCGCCCGCGCCCGCGACCTGCTGGCCCGCCAGCGCATTCCCGAACGGCTCTGGTCGCCGTCGCCTACCACCTTTTCGGGTGGCGAACAGCAGCGGGTGAACCTTGCGCGCGGTTTCGCGCATCGCTGTCCCGCGCTGCTGCGGGATGAACCCACGGCCAGCCTTGACGCCACAAACCGAGAAACCGTGCTGACCCCGATCGGTGAGGCGCAGGCAGCGGGGGCGGCCAGTGTCGGCATCTTCCGGGACGCCGAGGCGCGGCGCCGGGTCGCCGACCGTGAGGTCGATGTCCGCCGCTTTGCCGCGGTGGCAGCATGAGACAGGGCCGCTTCATCGCCGTGGTCGGCCCTTCGGGCGTCGGCAAGGACAGTCTGATAGAGGCGCTGATTGCTGCCGAGCCGGATTTCCACAGGGTGCGGCGGGTGATCACCCGGCCGAGGGACGCCGGCGGCGAGGATTTCGAGGGCGTCAGCCGGGAGGTTTTCGAGGCGCGCCGTGACAACGGCGATTTCGCCCTGTGGTGGGAGGCGCACGGGCTGCTTTACGGCATCCCCGCCTCGGTGCATCGCATGCTGTCGCTTGGCGTCGATACGCTCGCCAATCTGTCGCGCGCGCATCTGGAACAGGCGGCGGCAGTGTTCCCGGCCTTCCACGTGCTGCATGTCACCGCCGCGACCGAAGTGCTGGCAGCGCGGCTTGCCGCGCGGGAGCGCGAAACGGTGGATCAGGTCCGCGCCCGGCTGGCTCGGCAGGTGCCCCTGCCCGAGGGGCTTCCGGTGACGCATGTGGACAATGGCGGGTGGCTGTCGGATTGCGTCGATCAGGCCCTGGGAGCGCTTTACCCGGAAAAGGCGTAGCGGTGCAGTTGGTGAAAGCGTCCGGCCTCATCCTCGCCCATCAGGCACAGGCTGCCGATCCGGAAGGGCCGCGGCAGGACCGGGGCAAAATGGGTGTGCAGACGCTCGGCCACCGGTGCGGCCTCTGCACCGAGCTTGCCGGTGAGGGTGATGTGAAAGCGAAACTCCTCCAGCACGTAAGGATAGCCCCATCTGTCCAGCAGCACCTCCTGCCGCGGGCCGAGGCCGGATTTGCGGCGCTTGGCAAGCTCTGCCTCGGTGGCGGGGGCGCGGAAACGATCGAATCCCTTGACCACCGCGCCCGCCATTTCGGACAGGGCCGGGCAAGGCTCGGTCGGCACCAACGCCACGAAGCCGCCCAGCCTGCGCACCGACAGCGCCGGCACCTCCACCGGGGAAATGCCCGCGCACAGGTCGGCTGTGGCCTCGTGCAAGTCGGCCTCGGATGTGCCATCGGCCAGCCGGAAGGGCGGTTTTACCGTTCCGTGAAGCCCGTATTTGCGCGGTTTCGCGGTCATATCGGCCACCGGGCGCGGCAGGCCGTCGAACACGGGCTGCGGCAAGGGCTGGCCGGTTGCGCTGTCCCACCCCAGCCACGCGGCGCCGGTGCGGTAAAAGGCGCCCTCCGGCACGACATAAAGACCAAAGCGGTGATAGGCGGTCATGGGAAATTCCTTTCGAACCTCGAAGAGGCCACGTTGAGATGACAGATGAGACGATCCTTGCCAATGCCCGCCTGATCGTGCCCGGCGGTGAGATCACCGGAAGCCTGCGCATGCAGGGCGGCGAGATCTCCGATATTTCCGAGGGCGCGGGCGTGCCCTCTGGCGCGGTGGATTGCGGCAACGATTATGTGGCGCCGGGGCTGATCGAGCTGCACACCGACAACCTCGAACGGCATATGCGCCCGCGCCCGAGCGCAGACTGGCCGCACGCCGCCGCGATCGTCGCCCACGACGCGGAACTGGCCGCGACCGGGATCACCACCGTGTTCGACGCGCTGCGCGTCGGGTCCATCGAGGGACGGACGGCCTTCGGCTGGCGGCGCTACGCGCGCCCGCTGGCCGACGAGGTGCTGGCGATGCGCGCGGCCGGGGCGCTGAAGATCAGCCACCACTTGCACCTGCGCGCCGAGATCTGTTCCGAAACGCTGGAAGAAGAGCTGGCCGGTTTCGGGCCGGAGGACCGGGTCGGCATCCTCAGCCTGATGGACCACACGCCGGGGCAGCGGCAATTCGCGGATCTGCGCCAATATGAAACCTATATGCGCGGCAAGCATGGGCTGTCGGCGGCCGCTTTCGAGGCGCATGTCGCGGAGCGCAAGGCGCTTGGCGCGCGGGTGTGCGTGCTGCATGAGGCAGCGGCGGTTGCGGCCGCGCAGCGCTATGGCGCGACATTGGCCAGCCACGATGACACAACGCCCTATCATGTCCGCCGCTCGGCCCGTCACGGCGTGGCATTGGCGGAGTTTCCGACCACCGTGGCCGCCGCGCAGGCTTGCCGGAACGAGGGCATCGCGGTGATGATGGGGGCGCCGAATCTCGTGCGCGGAAGCTCCCATTCCGGCAATGTCGCGGCGGCGGAATTGGCGGATCTGGGGCTGCTGGATATCCTGTCCTCCGATTACGCGCCCTCGGCGCTGCTTTACGCCGCCGTGAAACTCGGGCGCTTGCGGGGCGCCCTGCCAAAGGCGCTTGCCATGGTGACAGAAGCACCTGCGACGGCGGCGGGGCTGCTGGACCGGGGCCGGCTTGCGCCGGGGTTGCGGGCCGATGTGATCCGCTTCGGAGTAATGGGAGAGGTGCCCTTGCTGCGCGGGGTCTGGTCGCATGGGGTGCGGGTGGCCTGAGCGTTGCAAGCCGCGCATCGCCGGGCCGCGGTGCGGCGATCCATCATTCGGGCTGTGTGCTTTATCCCGGCCAAATCCGAGCGATGCATGGGCGTTGCGCCAAGACCGGCCAAATAGCCGTGCCGGGGGGCGGCCCGGCGATTCGCGCCGGCCTCTGTCACGAAGCAATCCACCGGCGGCGGTGGTGTCGACCATGGTCCGGGCTCCTGTCTGTCGTTGCGATCAGAAGACCCGTGGATGTAACCGCTTCACGGCAAGCGGGCGAAGTTTCGATGAAGGCCGGACTCGGGGCTTTGCGCGCGCGCCGCGAGGGGCTTCGCTGCGCCGACCGAGATCCGCAGGAGCCGCCGCCGGTTCACCGAGGCACAGGGGGCGCGGCGCTGCAAGAAATCGCGTGGAGGGACTGGAGCCACGAAGCCTTTGCCGCTGCGCTGCCCGATTTCCGCAACCTGTCGGTCGAGGGCCTCGTAGACACATACCGCCAAGCGATCCGCAGGCCCGCGGTTTTCACGCGTCGGAGGGAGGTTTGGACAAGTTTCCAATGTCATAAAGGCTTCGTGTCCGCTTTGTGAGGTCGTCATATCGTCTGCCTGGACGATCGGTGTGGTCGGGGTAGGGTTGGCGCGAGACGCGCTTGCCGCCCTGGTTCGGCAATGATCTCAGGACGGGACCAATCCGATGTTCAAGACGTCCCTCGCAGCCCTCATCATGGGCGCAACCGCCCGTTCCTGCACTGCGGTGATCGCTCAGGACCGGCGCGACGAGGTTCCGGTGTTCCGGAACGGACCGGAACTCAACCGCGTGATCGCCTTCGTCTCGCATGACCGGGTGGGCGATTGGTGACGAGGGGGGGGAATGCTGGCGCGGCCCGAGCCAGCGAGGCCTCGCCCCGGTGCGCCGGGGCGGGTCAATTCAGGCGCCCATCAGGCGGCGGAAAAGGCGGATGGGCATGACCGCGCCTGCCCGGAAGAAGGCCGCCATCTGCCACGGGTAGGAGGTGGCGAAGCGGCCCGATGTCATCGCTTTCAGCGTGCGCCGCGCGGCGTCCCCGGGCGTGATGATATAGGGCATGTTGAAGGTGTTCTTCTCGGTCAGCCGCGTCTTGATGAAGCCGGGGTTGACCTGCTGCACACGGATGCCCTTGCGTGACAGGTCCATGTAGAGGTTTTCGGCCAGATGCATCAGCGCCGATTTGCTGGCTCCGTAGCCGATCGCGCCGGGCAGCCCCCGGAACCCGGCGAGCGAGCCGATCAGAACGATATGCCCCGCCCCGCGCGCCGCCATGCCCGGCACCACGTGGCCAAGGCTGCGCAGCGCGCCGGTGTAATTCACCTCCGACACTTTCAGCGCTTCGGCCACGTCCCAGTTCTCGGCGCTCATGGGTTCGTAGGCGCCGGCGCAGTAGATCACGCCGTCGATCTCGCCAAGCGTTGCCGCCGCCTCGCGCACCGAGGCGTCATCTGTCACATCCATCGGCAGCGCGCGGGCGCCGGGCAGGCTGGCGGCGAGGCTATCGAGCCGGTCGGCGTTGCGCGCGCTCAGGACAAGCGTTGCGCCCTCGCCTGCCAGAAGCCCGGCCAGGTCCCGCCCCAACCCTTCGGAGGCACCGATGAGCCAGTAGGTCTTGCCCTGAAACACCTCAGGCCGCCGGGCGCATGGTGGCGATCAGTTCCGCCACGCGCAGGCCGTATTTGCGCATCTCGGATCGGTTCATGATCACCCCGTTTTCCATCAGATACATCCAGTCGGTCACGTCCAGAACGTGCCCCCCCGCCTCCTGCGGCAGTTTCAGGCGGTAGGACATGCAGATTGTCGCCCCTGACATCACGCCGCGCCCGGTGCCGATAATGTCGTCGGCGGTTGCGGTGAAACTGCCGTCATTGGCCACGTCGAGGTACCACTTGCGATCCTGCGTGCCGCCGCTGGCATAGCGGAAATGTTCGGCCAGCATGCCAGTCGCGCCACTCCAGTCGCCCTGCATGCGCGCGGTGAAGCGCGATGTGACGGTGCCGAGGGGGCCGTAGATCACGCCCTCGCAGTCGATCGGGCCAGCGAGGTGGCGGCGGATGTCGAAGGCCGGTTGCGTCCCGGCATAGGCGCGCGGATCCTGCCCGCGAAAGCCGTAGCGTGTGCGAAAGATCAGCCAGCCGGCAAGCGCCGCGACAACGGCGAGCAAGACATAGAGCATCAGCCCACCTCCGCGGCATGGGCAAGCGCGACCTGAGACACGCCGGTCTGTCCGGTCAGGAAGGCCGCCGTGCAGGAGCCGAGGTAGAAGCGCCACCCGCGCAGGAAATCCTCGGGCAGGCCAAGCCGTGCGATGCGGCGCGCCTCTTCGTCCATCCGGGTCTGCCATGCGGCGCAGGTGGTGGCGTAATGCGACCCGAAGGCGAAATTCTCCACCACCTCCAGCCCGGCGCGCGCCGCCTGCGCCCGGATCACGCCGGGCGACAGCAACATGCCGCCGGGAAAGATATGGCTGCGGATGAAGTCCGATCCTTTGCGGTATGTGGCGAAATACCCGTCGGGCACGGTGATCGCCTGCACCATGGCGCGGCCGCTCTCGGCCAGACGGGCCTTGAGCGTGGCGAAATAGGTGGGCCAGTATTTCTCGCCCACGGCCTCGATCATCTCGATCGACACGATGCTGTCAAAGCGTCCGGTCACGTCGCGGTAATCCTGAAGGCGGATCTCGGCGCGCCCGTCCAGCCTCGCGTCGGCGTATCCCTTCTGGCTCGGCGACAGGGTGACGCCGGTGACATAGCGGCCCCGGTCGGCGGCGGCCTCGGCAAAACCGCCCCAGCCGCAGCCGATTTCCAGCACGCGGTCGCCGGTCACGCGGTCGAGAATGCGGGCGTTCTTGCGATCCTGCGCGCGGGCAAGGTCATTGTCGCCATCGTCGAAAAGGGCCGCCGAATAAGTCATGCCGGGATCGAGCCACAGCGCATAGAACTCGTTGCCGACGTCGTAGTGCTTGCGGATGTTGCGCCCGGCCCCGGTGCGCGAATTGGCCCGCATCACGGTGTTGAGCAGCCGGTAGCCGACCCGCGCCCAGAAGCCGCCGTAAACGTAGGTCTGCAAACGCTCCATGTTCAGAAGCGCAACCTCGCACAGATCGGCGATGGAGGGCGTGTCCCACAGCCCCGCCACATAGGTCTCGCCCAGCCCGATATCACCCTTCGCGGCGCAGGCGGTGACGACAGACCAGTCGTGGATCTGCATCTCGGCGGCAGGTGCGCCGTGTCCGAAATCATGCACCTCGCCCTCGGGCGTGCGCACGCGCAGGCTGCCTTGGGTGACCTGCCCGCAACTGTCGAGAAAATCGCGTTTGATGCGGGTGGTGAGAAACAACATCAGCTTACCTCGTCGAGCGGAGCATCGGGGCGGGGGCGGTAGGCCGCCCCTTTCAGTTTCAGCAAAGCCGCGTGCCAGTGGATCAGCACCCAAGTGCGCGCGGTGCCAAGCGGTCGGCGGATCGCGGCGGCGAGCAACGTGGCGTTGGTCATCGGGCGGCGGGCACCGGTGAGGGTGGCGACGACGCCCTCGGGCCCGTCTTCATGCCCGATCCGAATGGCGATGCGTGCCGGCGTCACGCGAAAGCGGAAGCGATAGCCGCCGGCGATGTCCTGAAACGGCGAGACATGCATGACCTTGACGGCCTGCAATTCATCCGTCGCCCGGATCGGCGCAAAACCGGGCTGTGCGCTGACGTAACTGTGCCGGTCTCCGAAGGTGTTGGTG
>PFEX01000189.1:0-166 GCA_002783145.1 Rhodobacteraceae bacterium CG17_big_fil_post_rev_8_21_14_2_50_65_11
GTGGGTGATGAAGATCCCGTCGAGCCGGTCCGCTCGCTCCGCGATCCAGGCGACATCCGGCAGGATCAGGTCCACACCCGGCGTGCCGTCCATATCGGGAAAGCCGACACCGATATCGACAAGGATGAACCGTTCCTTTCCCTTCGGCCCGTAGCCGTAGACATAG
>PFEX01000189.1:181-8428 GCA_002783145.1 Rhodobacteraceae bacterium CG17_big_fil_post_rev_8_21_14_2_50_65_11
TCCCCCGCGCCACCGAGGGGAAGATACATCAAGCGTGAGGGAGAGGTCATCAGTGTGCGTTTTCCTTGTTATATTTGTAGATTACGGTCAGTCCGTGCGTCGTCAGATCGTCTTCGATCAGGTCAAATAACACATCCCCCTGCGAGAACAATGGCGCGAGGCCCCCGGTCCCGATAATGCGCATGGGTTTGTCGTATTCCTCGCGGATCCGGTCGCAGATCCCGTGCACAAGGCCGACATAGCCCCAGAACACCCCCGATTGCATGCAGGCGACGGTATTCGTGCCGATGACCGACTGCGGCTTGGTCACATCCACATGCGGCAGCGCAGCAGCGGCATGGTGCAGCGCCTCCAGACTGAGATTCACACCGGGCGCAATCGCGCCACCGACATAGGCCCCGTCCTCGGCCACCACATCGAAGGTGGTGGCGGTGCCGAAATCCACCACGATCAGGTTGCCGCCGTGTCGGTCATACGCCGCAGCGGTATTGACCAGCCTGTCCGGCCCCACCTGCGTCCCTTCATCGACGCGCGGCGCGATCGGCAGGCCACAGTCGGGCTTGCCCACAACCAGCGGCCGGCTGTCGAAATACCGGTCGCAGAGGACACGCAGGTTGAACACCACACGCGGCACGGTCGAGGAGATGATGCAATCGGTGATTTGCACATCCAGCCCTCTGTGCGCCATCAGCGTCGAAAGCCAGACGAAATATTGGTCTGCGGTGCGCTGATGTTCGGTCGTGGTGCGAAACGTCGCCAGAATCCGCGTGCCGTCCCAGATCGAAAAGACGGTGTTTGTGTTGCCGGTGTCGATTGCCAGAAGCATGGGGAC
Organism: Rhodobacteraceae bacterium CG17_big_fil_post_rev_8_21_14_2_50_65_11; assembly: GCA_002783145.1. GTDB lineage: Bacteria > Pseudomonadota > Alphaproteobacteria > Rhodobacterales > Rhodobacteraceae > Nioella. The sequence goes on from PFEX01000189.1 coordinate 1,014, forward strand.
CCCTCCCAGGGCGCTCAGAAAAAGATGTCGGCCGCCGGGATACTGCGTTGCCCCCTGGCCGTTTGCAGGATGAGCGAGCCCGTCGCGTCGATCGTCTCGAACCGGCCGGGAATGCTCTCGGACATGGTGCGCGCGGTGATCGTCTGCCCAAGCCGCGCGGCATGACGCAGCCATTCGGTGCGGATCGGCGCGAAGCCGTAGGTTCGAAACTGCGCATCATGGCGGGCGAAGGTCGCGGCGAGAAGATCGAGAAACGCCTCCGGGCCGATGCGGAGTCCGGTCTCCGAAAAAAGGCTGACAGGCCTCAGTGCGCCGGGGTCCACCTCGTCCGCGCCGGGCGCGGTGACGAGGTTGACACCGATGCCGATGATCAGGTGGTTGACCCTCTGGCCTGCGCCAAGACTTTCCAGCAGGATGCCGGCAACCTTGCCACCGTTCAGCAACACGTCGTTTGGCCATTTCAGGCTGAAAGGCTCCGCGCGCCCGGTCACGGCAACAAGCGTTTCCCGCAGCGCAAGGGCCGTCACGAAACTGCGCAGGGCTATCGTGTCCGGCGCGCCGTCGGGATGCAGAACCAGCGACGCATGGAAATTACCGGCGGCCGAGGTCCATGCCCGCCCACGGCGGCCATGCCCCGCCGTCTGCTCCAACGCCAGCACCCATTCCGGGCCGGAAAGCCGGGGCGCGATCCGTGCACCCTCTGCCATGGTGCTGTCGACCGATGTCAAAACCCTGCGGCCGACGCCCTCGGGCCAGCCGGACATGGCTTAGCGAACCAGCGTCGCGGCGGCTGCCTCGGCCAAACTGTCGACCCCGAAGAGATTGAACACGCCAAACACCATGATCGCGGCGGCAGCGACCAGCCCGACATAGGACAAGGCACCCATCTTGCCGTCGATGCCTTCGCGTGGCTCGCCGAAATACATGAAGTAGACAATCCGCAGGTAGTAGAAGGCCCCGATGACCGAGGCAATCACGCCAAGGATCGCGACCAGCATCAGCCCCGCATCGACGGCAGCAAACAGAACCGCGTATTTCCCGAAGAACCCGAGCAGCGGCGGCACCCCGGCCAGGCTGAACATCAGCACCATGATCGCAAGTGCCTTGGTCGGTTCTTTCGAGGCGAAGCCGTTGAGCGACGAGGTATTGGTGACGTGGCGACCATCCTTTTCCATCGACATGATGAACGCGAAAGCGCCGATATTCATGGTCACGTAGATCGCCATGTAGATCAGCATCGCGCTGACGCCCTGTTCGGTCCCGGCAGCAAGCCCCATCAGCGCAAAGCCCATATGAGTGATCGAGGAATAGGCCATCAGCCGCTTGATATCGGTCTGCCCGATCGCGGCAATCGCGCCGAGGAACATGGACAACACCGCCAACAGCGCGACGATCTGCTGCCAGTCACCAACGACCCCGCCGAACGCGTCATGCCCCAGCCGCGCCAACAGGCCGATCCCCGCCATCTTGGGCGCCGTTGCAAAGAACGCGGTGACAGGTGTCGGGGCCCCTTCGTAGACATCCGGCGTCCACATATGGAACGGCACAGCCGAGACCTTGAACGCCAACCCGGCGAACATGAACACAAGGCCAAAGATCAATCCGAGGGAGGCACCGCCCTCGGCCGCCTCGATGATGCCCGCAAAACTGGTGGTCCCGGCAAAGCCGTAGGTCAGCGACGCCCCATATAGCAGCAGGCCCGAGGACAATGCGCCAAGGACGAAGTATTTCAGACCCGCCTCGGTAGAGCGCACGCTGTCGCGGCGCATCGACGCCACCACGTAGAGCGACAGCGACTGAAGCTCCAACCCCATGTAAAGCGTCATCAGATCGCCCGCCGAGACCATCACCATCATGCCGACCGTGGCCAGCACGATCAGCATCGGGTATTCGAAGCGCAGCAGGCCGTCGCGCTTGAGAAAATCCTTTCCAACCAGCAGGATCGCGGCCGCTGCCAGCAGGATCACCACTTTCGCAAAACGCGCGAATCCATCGTTGACGACCATTCCGCCAAACGCCTGTTCGACGCCGACACCGGTAAAGGCGATGTACAGACCTATCAGCGCAAGCAACCCGGCAGACAACCAGACCAGAAGCGGCGCCTTGCCATCCCCGGAGGTGTACACCGCTGCCAGAAGCCCCAGCATCGCGAACACGGCAAGCACGATCTCTGGCAGGAGAATGGCGATATCGGACCCGAACATCATGGTACCTCAGTTGCTGGCGGCGACGGCGGCTTCAGGCACAACGTGCTCCAACGCCAGATGATAGTTTTGAACAAGGTTTTCGACCGAAGGGCCAAAAACGTCGATGGCAAGGCTCGGATAGACGCCCAGCAGGATCGTCATCGCGATCAGCGGCGCGAAAATCCACTTTTCACGCGGCGTCATGTCGGTGATGGATTTCAGGCTCTCCTTGATGAGATCCCCCAACATCACCCGGCGGTAAAGCCAAAGCGCGTAGGACGCCGAAAGAACCACGCCGGTGGCGCCAAGGACCGCGATCCAGGTGTTGACCTGAAACACCCCGATGAGGACAAGCAGCTCCCCGACAAACCCCGAGGTGCCCGGAAGGCCGACATTGGCCATGGTGAACAACATGAACACCAGCGCATAGGCCGGCATCCGGCTTGCAAGGCCGCCATAGGCATCAATCTCGCGGGTGTGCATCCGGTCGTAGACCACGCCGACGCAAAGAAACAGCGCACCGGCCACGAAACCGTGGCTCACCATCTGGAAAATCGCACCATCAACGCCCTGCTGGTTGGCGGCAAAAATCCCCATCGTCACAAAACCCATATGCGCGATGGACGAGTATGCGATGAGCTTTTTCATATCCTCCTGCACCAACGCGACAAGCGAGGTATAGATGATGGCAATCACGCTCAGCCACATGACGAACGGCCCCATCAGGTCGGAGGCGATCGGGAACATCGGCAGGCTGAACCGCAGGAAACCGTAGCCGCCCATCTTCAATAGGATCGAGGCAAGAACGACCGACCCGGCGGTCGGCGCCTGCACGTGGGCATCGGGCAGCCACGTATGAACCGGCCACATCGGCAGTTTGACGGCGAAACTGGCGAAGAAGGCGACCCACAGCAGCGTCTGCAGCCCCCCGGTAATGGTCCAGCCGAGAATGCTGACGGGGCTCGCACTGAACTCATGGGTCAGCAGCGTTGGAATGTCGGTGGTACCGGCGTCCACAAACATCACCACCAGAGCGACCAGCATCAGGACGGAGCCGAGGAACGTGTAGAGGAAGAACTTGAACGCGGCGTAGATTCGATCCTTGCCGCCCCAGATGCCGATGATCAGGAACATCGGGATCAGCCCAGCCTCGAAGAAGAGGTAGAACAGCACCAGGTCGAGCGCTACGAAAACGCCGATCATCAGGCTTTCCAGCACCAGAAGCGCGACCATGTATTCCTTCACGCGGTGATCCACCTGCCAGCAGGCAGCGATCACCAAAGGCATCAGGAAGGTGGTGAGCATCACGAACAGGACGGCAATCCCGTCGACGCCAACCTTGTAGGTCAGCCCCATCACCCATTCGCTTTCCTCAACCATCTGGAAACCGGTATTGGCGGGATCGAACTGGAACAGGATGAACAGCGACACGATGAAGGTCGCGGCGGTTGCAAACAGCGCCAGACGCTTGGCGCCAAGCTGCGCCGCCGCGTCGTCGCCGCGCAGGAAAAGCGCCATGATCACGGCCGCGACCAGGGGCAGGAAGGTTACGATGGACAGTAGGCTTTGTTCCATGTGTCTGCTCTCAGCCCCCGAAGCTCAGGGTGACGATGGTGATCAGGACCGCGATGCCAAGAACCATCGCGAAGGCGTAGTGGAAGAGGTAACCGGATTGCGCACGCCCCGCGAGCCGGGTGAAGAACGGAATGATCCCGAGGGCAATCCCGTTGATGCCGCCGTCGATGACAGTGCCGTCCCCGCGTTTCCACAGGGTGCGACCGATCCATTTGGCGGGCAGGACGAAGAGCACATTGTAGATCTCGTCGAAATACCACTTGTTCAAAAGGAACTGGTAGAGCGGCTGGAACAGGTCCGCCACGCGGGCGGGCAGTCCGGGGCGCAGGATGTAGAACACCGTCGCGGTACCGAAACCGATCAGCATGGCGATGAAGGGGGCGAGTTTGACCCACACGGACACCCCGTGCGCGTCGTTGAGCACGGTGTTGTCTGCTGCCATGTGGATCGACCCCTCGCCCGGTGCGCCGGTCAGGATGTAGTGCGCCTCTCCGTGATCGGCAGCCTCTTCGCCATGCTCATCGGCCTGACCCTCGACCGCGTAGGGAACACCGAAGAATTGCGCGACCGCATCTGTGTGCCCGAAGAACTGGTTGTACCAGATCGCACCGGAGAACACCGCGCCCACCGCCAGCACAGCCAGCGGGATCAGCATGGAGCGCGGGCTTTCCTGGGCGTGCTCATGCGCATGCTTGTTGCCGCGCGGACGCCCGTAAAAGGTCAGGTAGATCAGCCGCCACGAGTAGAAAGCGGTGAACAGTGCCGCAATCACCAGCATCCAGAAGGCATAGCGCCCGAGGGGACCGCCAAAGGCAAAGGCGCTTTCGATCACCGCATCCTTGGAAGCGAAGCCGGCAAAGCCGATCCACCCGGTCAGCGGGATCCCCACCCCGGTAATGGCCAGCGTGCCGATCATCATCGCCGCGAAGGTATAGGGGATCTTCTTGCGCAGACCGCCATAGTTGCGCATGTCCTGTTCGTGGTGCATCGCGTGGATCACCGACCCGGCGCCCAGAAACAGCATCGCCTTGAAGAACGCGTGGGTCAGAAGATGGAACATCGCCACCGGGTAGACGCCGACACCGGCAGCCACGAACATGTAACCAAGCTGGCTACAGGTCGAATAGGCGATCACGCGTTTGATATCGTTCTGCACCAGCCCGACGGTCGCCGCGAAAAACGCCGTCGTTGCGCCGATGATGATGATCAGGTTCGTAGCGAAGGGCGCGTATTCGAGGATCGGCGACATGCGGACGACAAGGAAGACACCCGCTGTCACCATGGTCGCGGCGTGGATCAGCGCCGAAACCGGTGTCGGGCCTTCCATCGCATCGGGCAGCCATGTGTGCAGGAACAACTGCGCCGATTTGCCCATAGCACCGATAAACAGCAACACCCCGATGGTGTTGGCGGCATTGAGGTCACGGCCGAGGAAGCTGATGGTCTGCTCTGCGAGGGACGGACCTTCCGCGAAGATCACCGAGAAACTGATCGAGTCCGTCAGCTTGTAGATCGCAAAGATCGCCAAGAGGAAGCCGAAATCGCCGACCCGGTTGACCACGAAGGCCTTGATCGCGGCGGCCCCGGCACTTGGCTTGCGGAAATAGAACCCGATCAGGAGATAGGACGCGACGCCGACGCCTTCCCAGCCGAAGAACAGCTGCAAGAGGTTGTCGGCGGTCACCAGGGCCAGCATCGCGAAGGTGAAGAACGACAGGTAGGCGAAGAACCGGGGGCGATAGCTCTCGCCCTCGCGGAAGTTCTCGTCATGCGCCATGTAGCCGAAGGAATACAGATGCACGAGCGCCGAGACCGTGGTGATCACGATCAGCATGATCGCCGTCAGCCGGTCGATGCGCACCTGCCAGATGACATCAAGCGTACCCGATGCAATCCACGTGAACAGGTCACGCGTGTAGGTGTCGCCTTCGAAGCCAAGGAACACGACCCACGACAGCGCCATGGACAGGAACAGCAGGCCGGTGGACACCCAGCAGGCAGCCTGCTCGCCGATCAAACGCCACGAAAAGCCGCAGATCAGCGCACCGACGAGAGGGGCAAAGAGAAGGATGGTTTCCATGAGTCGCTCAGCCCTTCATGTTCGAGACGTCTTCCACGGCGATCGTGCCGCGGTTGCGGAAGAAGCAGACGAGGATGGCCAGCCCGATCGCAGCCTCGGCGGCGGCGACGGTCAGCACGAACAGGGTAAACACCTGCCCGGTCAGATCGCCCAGATAAGCGGAGAAGGCGACAAAGTTGATGTTCACCGCCAGCAACATCAACTCGATCGACATCAGGATGGTGATGACGTTCTTGCGGTTCAGGAAGATTCCGAAAATCCCGATGACGAACAGCGCGGCGGCCACCGTCAGGTAATGTTCCAGTGCGATACTCATCTTGTCCCTCCGGGGCTGCCCGCCCCTTGGTTTTTTAAGCGTTCGGGCGCCGTAACGGCCCGATTTCGTCCCGAACCGGGGATTACAGCCCCTGCCCCGGCTTTACGTCCTTGCGTTCCATCGCCTTGGCCGGATTGCGGTACATCTGCGCCAGCACGTTCTGGCGCTTGATGTCCGTCCGGTGGCGCAGGGTCAGCACGATGGCGCCGATCATCGCCACCAGCAAGATCAGCCCGGCCAACTGGAACAGCAGGAAATACTGGTCGTAAATCAGCGCGCCAAGTGCTGCGGTGTTGTGCGTCTCGTCAATCGCGGGCGCCGGATTGCCAAGCCGCGCGTCGATTCCCTCCGAGAACTGCCATTCACTGTAGGCCATGGACAATTGCATCAGGATCACGACACCGATCAACCCGGCGACGGGGATATACCTCGACATCTCGGCCTTCAACTCGGCGAAATCGACGTCCAGCATCATCACCACGAACAGGAACAGCACCGCGACCGCACCGACGTAGACGATAATCAGAAGCATCGCCACGAACTCCGCCCCGATCAGGACGAACAGCCCGGCGGAACTGAGGAAGGCAAGGATCAACCACAGCACCGAGTGCACCGGGCTGCGGCTGACAACAACCAGAAGCCCGGCCACGATGGTCGTCACGGCGAACAGGTAAAAGGTGAAATCGGCGATCCCCATGGGGTTACTCCTCGGTTCCGTCGATGGCCTGGCGCGCAAGCTCCATCGCCTTGTTCATGGCCGGGACACCGCCAAAGATGGCGGCCTGCGCAATGGTTTCCGCGATTTCCTGCTTGGTCGCCCCTGCTTGCAAGGCATGGCGAACGGTCAGGTGGATTTGCGGTTCCGCAATCGCGCCCTGGATGGTCAGCCCTTGCAGGGTGAGAAGAAGGCGGGTCTTGCTGTCCAGCCCCTCGGGGTTGAACTGCTTGCCCATGAACGCCTCCATCATCTCGGCGGGCACGATCGGCCACTGCGCGGTGAAATCCTGCGGCTTGAACTGCGCAAGCGCCGGGTTCAGCGACTTGACCCAGTCTTTGGCCATGTCCTGCGTCTGCGCCATCAGCGCGGCGAACGGGTTTTGCGGGGACTGGTTCATCTGTAGGGCGCATCCAGTTCGAGGTTGCGGGCAATCTCGGCTTCCCAGCGGTCGCCGTTTTCCAGAAGCTTTGCCTTGTCGTAGAACAGCTCTTCCCGCGTTTCGGTAGCGAACTCGAAATTCGGGCCTTCAACGATGGCATC
>PFEX01000168.1:0-17293 GCA_002783145.1 Rhodobacteraceae bacterium CG17_big_fil_post_rev_8_21_14_2_50_65_11
AGATCGACGAGGCCCCCGAAAGCTTCGCGGCATTCGAGGCACGCGTTGCCGACGCCCTTGCCGAGCTTGGCCGGGACGAGGGCCGGGCGCTGATCGTGACCTCGGGTGGTGTCATCGGCATGGCGATGCGCATCACCCTCGGGCTTGATCTGGACGCCTTCGCGCGGGTGTGCCTGGCGATCGAGAACACCTCGCTGCACCGCTGGCTGCCGCTCGGCGGCGCATTGGCCCTGACGCAGTTCAACGCCCTGCCGCATCTCGAAGACCCGGAGCGGCAATTCGCCCGAACCCACCTGTGACCGCAAGGAACCGCATGACACATCTCTGGGTCCGCGCCGAACAGCGCCCGAACGAGGCCCGCGTCGGGATCACACCCGAGGGCGCGCGCGCCCTGACCCGTGCCGGCATCCGGGTGACGGTCGAGGAAAGCTCTACCCGCGCGCCGGGCCTGACCGGTCATGCCGAGGCAGGGGCAGAGGTCGCACCGGAAAACAGCTGGCCCGAAGCACCCGCCGACGCCATCATCTTCGGGCTGAAGGAACTGCCCGACGACGGCACCCCGCTGCGCCATCGCCACATCATGTTCGGCCATGCCTACAAGGGACAGCACTCGGGCCGCCGGCTGCTGGACCGGTTCCGGGCCGGAGGCGGGGTGCTTTACGACCTCGAATACCTTGTCGATGGTCAGGGACGACGCGTCGCCGCCTTCGGCTACTGGGCCGGGTTCGCGGGCGCGGCGGTGGCGCTTAAGGCATGGATCGCGCAACAGGGCGGCAGCGTCTGCCCGCCCGTCGACGCCTATCCCGGCAAGGATGCGCTGCTTGACGATCTGGCCGGAGGCATGGCGGGCCGCCCCGCGCCCCGCATCCTCGTCATCGGCGCACTTGGCCGCGTCGGCACCGGTGCGGCGGATCTGTGCGACGCCATGGGCCAGCCAGTGACCCGCTGGGACATGGCCGAAACCACAAGCGGTGGGCCGTTCCCCGAGATCCTTGCGCATGACATCCTTCTCAACTGCATCTTCGCGCGCCCCGGCACACCGGTCTTCGTGCCGCGCGCGGCGCTGACAGAGCCGCGCAACCTGAGCGTGATCGGCGACATCGCCTGCGACCCGGACAGCGATTACAACCCGGTTCCGGTCTATGACCGCGCCACGACATGGGGCGCGCCGGTGTGCCGCGTTCACGAAACGCCGCCGATGGACGTCGTGGCAATCGACAACCTGCCGTCGCTCTTGCCGGTGGAATCCTCCCACGATTTCGCGATGCAGCTTCTACCGTCGCTACTGGCCCTTGGCGATCTTGATGTCGGCGTCTGGGGCCGCGCTCGGGCGGCGTTCGACCAGCATGTCGGCTGACCGTGCCGTCGGCGTTACATAAGGTCGTCCTCAGCCTCTGACGGGTCGATGCCGAGCGATTCCAGCCCGGCCTCCAGATGATCGGACAGGTGCGGCGTGCCCATCAGGTAATCCACCGTCGGGGTCGTCGCTTCGGTGCGCGCGGTGGAAAGCGCCTCGGAGAAATCCTCGGCCTCGAAGGTGCCGCGCCCGATCCACATGACGGCAACCAGTTCCGCCTGTTCGTCTTCGTTCAGCGTCTCGACAAAGCCGCGCAACTCGCCCTCGGCACGGCCAAGCTCATGCCCCATGAGGATGATCTGCGCGATCTTGTAGGTCGAAATGGTCAGCATGTCGAATCCTCCGCATCTTTCATTGAACTTGCGCGCGATCGGGTGGCAACGCAAGCGGTCGCCGCCCCTTCCGTTGGGCCGCGCGAACGGGTATGGGCGGGGTATGCAACCGCTCGACTATCGCCCGCCGCAGGTGCCGCTGGATATCCTGCACCACGACCACGAACTCCTGCTGGTGAACAAGCCTGCCGGGCTTCTCTCCGTCCCCGGCAAGGGCGACCACCTGTCCGATTGCCTCATCGTCCGGGTGCAGGAGGCCTTCCCCGAGGCGCTTCTGGTGCATCGGCTGGACATGGACACCTCGGGCGTGATGGTGTTCGGCCTGACGCCCCATGCGCAACGCCATCTGGGCCTGCAATTCGAAAAGCGGCATATGAAAAAGACCTATGTTGCAAGGGTCTGGGGGCTGGTCTCGGAAAAGACCGGCGAGGTTGACCTGCCGCTGATCGTGGACTGGCCGAACCGTCCCCTGCAGATGGTGGACCACGAGACCGGCAAGCCGGCGCAGACTGCGTGGCGGGTGTTGAAGCGCGGCGCCGCAGAAACGCGCATCAGGCTTTTTCCGCGCACCGGACGCTCGCACCAGTTGCGGGTGCATATGCGCGAGATCGGTCACCCGATCCTTGGCGATCCGTTCTATGCAACCGGCCCCGCGCGGGATTTCCCCCGCTTGATGCTGCATGCCGAAAGCCTGCGCCTCAGGCACCCCGATGGCGGCAAGGGGATGACATTCTCGGCCACGGTGCCGTTCTAGGCGAGGCACCTGACAGCGACCCGCGTACGCCGGGCGGCATCCGTCATGAAGGTCAGCGTCACGGGACTTTGCGGACGATTGGGTGCAATCCGCACGCCATCGGGCCGCGGCGCGGCGATCCGACGCCGGTGCGGTGTGCTGTATCTTTGCAAAATCCGAGCGCATTTCAAGCGGCGCACCAAGGTCCGCCAAGCGCTCCTGGCCGCCACACCGTGCCTTGTTTCAGGTGGGAGTCATGGCCGGGTGCCGCTTTCCTCTGCCCCGTCCGGTCTTGGCGCGGGCGGCGGCTCCATCGGGGCGTGGGCCGCAATCTGCGCATGATACAGGCACCGATCCGCGTTATGCGCCGTGCGCTGCAACCAGCGCATTGCGTCGGTCAGTTCGAACACCTGCGGCACGCTGACCAACCCCACGTGTTCCCGCAACAGCGCCGACCGGCGCAGCTTTTTCGCCCGACCGGAGATCAGCGCGGTAAGCCGCGTCATCCGTTCCGGGGCTGGCGGCGCATCCCCGGCATGGCGACGCAGCGCCGCGCCAAAGGCCAACGCCGGACGTCTCAGGCCGGGATCGGCCAAAAGCGGGGGCAGCAAATCCTCCTGATGCATCTGGTCGGCAAAGCGGGTCATGTGATCGACCATGTGCAGAAGCGCGGCGTAGCGTTTGGCGGCGGCCGGGTCTTCCTGTGACACATGAAGCCGCGCCAGATAGCGTTGCAGATCCTCCATCGCACCTTGCAGCGCGTCGATCCGGGGCGCCGGTGGGCGACCGGGGATTGGATGCAGATACGCCCCGGCGGCGGCGAACTCGGCCCGCATGATCGCCAGCGCTGCGCTGCGCGCAGCATCCATCGCCGCGCCCGGGTCATCCAGCAGGCGCGGGTCCAGCACATCGGTCAGGTTGCCCGCCCGCCCCGGCACCAGCCATTCGATAACGCGTGCGAACGGCGCGGTCAGCGGCAGCATGATGATCATACCCGCGACATTGAACACGGTATGGAACACCACAAGCGCCAAAGGATCATCCGGCGCGAACACCCGCGACAGCGGCGGCAGCATCACGCCAAGCAAGGCGAACACCGCCAGCCCGGTCGCAAGGTTATAGGTGGCGTGCGCCACCGCCGTGCGCAGCATGTCGCGCGACCCGCCGATCGTGACCAGCAGCGCCGTGCCTGTGGTGCCCAGGTTCATCCCGATCACAAGCGCCGCCCCCTGCCCCAGCGTGATCGCCCCCGACGCCAGCAGCACCAGTGTCGCCGCCAGCGCCGCGCTGGAGGATTGAATGGCCACCGTCACCGCCGCCCCTATCAGCACCAGCAGAACCCGGCCCCGCAGCCCGTCACCGGGCAGGTTTGCGGCCAGCACGGTCGCCTCCAACCCGTCGACCGCCCCTTTCATCATGTCGAGCCCGATGAACATCAGCGCAAAGCCGGTCAGCGCGCGCCCGATCCGCGCGGCGCGCCCATGGCCCAGCAACATGACCAGAACGCTGACCAGCAGCAGCGGCAGGGCAATAACCCCGAGGCTCAGCTTCAATCCCAGCAGCGCCACCAGCCAGCCGGTGAAGGTGGTGCCGACATTGGCCCCGTAGATCACCCCGATGGCCTGCGGGAAGGTCATCAACCCCGCCCCGACGAAACCGATCACCGTGACCATCGTGGCGGTCGAGGACTGGATGACCACTGTGCTGGCTACACCGGTCAGCGCACCGGTCAGCGGCGAGGTGGTGAACCGCTCAAGGAAGGCGCGCAAATGGCGGCTGGCCAGCGCCCGCAACGCCTCGGTCATGATCTGCATGCCGAGAAGGAAAAGCCCCACGCCGCCGGTCAGGGCCAGAAATTCAGCCGCCATTTGTCAAACCGCCCCTTTCGGTGATACCGGTGACGACGATTCTTGCCACGGATCGGCCCAACCCGTCCGCGCGCGGCTTGTCAGCCGCTTGCAGACATGGTGCAGTCGCAAAACCGTCAATCGGGACCCGTCTTACCATGCAACTCAAGGGCGCCCTTTTCGCGCTTCTCGCCTTCGCCATCTTCGCCACGCATGACGTGGTGATCAAGTATCTGGGGGGCAACTACAACGCCATCCAGATCATCTTCTTTTCGGTATTGTTCAGTTTTCCGATGCTGATGCTGGTCATGATCCGCGATACCGGGGGCGGATCGCTTGTTCCGGTGCATCCGTGGTGGACGGTGACCCGGACGATCAGCGGCGCGATCGGGGCGTTTTGTACCTTCTACGCCTTCTCGGTTCTACCGCTGACGCAAGTCTACCCTGTCCTTTTCGCAATGCCACTGTTGATCACAGTGCTGGCGATCCCGATGCTGGGTGAGAGGGTGGGCCTGCATCGTGCGGCGGCGATCCTTGTCGGGCTCGCCGGCGTCCTCGTCGTGCTCCGCCCGGGCGGTGCGGACCTTTCGCTCGGCCACGCGGCGGCGCTGGCGGGGGCAGTATTCTCGGCGCTGAGTTCCATCATCATGCGCAAGATCGGCCGCGAGGAACGCACCGTCGTGCTGCAACTCTACCCGCTGCTGGTCAACCTGATCCTGATGGGCGCGCTTCTGCCTTACGTCTACGTGCCGGTTGCGGTCGTCGATCTCGGGGCCTCGGCGGTAATGGCTGTGCTGGCGCTTTCGGCCATTGGGTGCCTTGTCGCCGCCTACCGGCTGGCGCCCGCCGTGATCGTCGCGCCGATGCAGTATTCACAGATCATATGGGCCAGCATCTTCGGGGCGGTTTTCTTCGACGAACGGCTCGACACGATGACCATGGTCGGCACCGGGATCATCATTGCCTCGGGCCTCTATATCGTGCTGCGTGAAGACCGGCGCGCAACCACCTCGACACAGCCGGTGCTGCGCACCCGGTCGCGGCCCGGAACGCCGGGTTCGCCGCGCGTGGCGCCGTTCCTCAAACACAAGGATCGGGCATGACAACCGCCCCGATCCGCCTTGCCGTCGTGGCAACGGCAGAGCTGTCCACCAAGACCATCGTCGCCCTGCGCAAACGTCCCGATAGCGGCATCGCGCATATCGTTCACCTTGGCGGCAAGGATGCCGACTACAAGGCCAACAATTTCTTCCGGATGCGCGCCGTGCAGGGCAAGCGTGGCGACCTGATGCAGACCGACCGTTTCAGCGGCGCGGCGCGGGTGCTGGAATGGAGCCCCGCCATGGCCGAGGCGCAACTTGAGGCGATCGACACCCTGACCCGAGGGTCGGACCAGATGGCCTACAAGCATCACCGGATCAGCAATTTCCACGATTACCAGCACATCACCCATATCGCCCATGACGTCTACGCGGCCATGTTGCAGGAGGAGGGCATCACCCATGTCCTCTTTTTCGACATTCCGCACATGTTCCACGATACCTGCCTGAAACAGGCGGCGCAGGCGTTGGGGCTGGAGGTGCTGATCCTGCGGCAGAGCTTTTTCCCGAGGCAGTTCTTTTCGATGCGCGATTCCCGCGATCAGGGCCACATGGCGCCCCGGCCGGGCGATGCAGAAGCTGCGCCCGCACCCCTGCCCGAAGGCGATCTGTTCTATATGAAAGGCGTCAGGCAAGAGCGCGCGGCGCGCGGCGGGCTTTCGGTGCGCGGGATCGGGCAGATGTTGGCCCACCACGCGGTGAACGACCCGGCAAAACTGCTCAACCCGGTCTACATGGCACGGCTTCTGGCCCGGATGCGGCGGGTCGCCGGCCGATTTCCAGATTGGCGCGATCCGTTTTTCCATTTCTTCCACACCGATCATCTGGCCTATTTCGACTATCTTGCCGAAGTGGAGGACCGGGAACCGGATCCCGACCGGCCCTTCGTCTACTTTCCGCTGCAATTTCAGCCCGAGATGACCACCAGCAGCCTCGGTGGGCGCTACCGCGACCAGATCCTTGCGCTGGAGCGGCTGGCCGAAATGCTGCCCGAAGGCCACAGGATCTACGTCAAGGAGAATCCCAAGCAGACCGGCAAGATGCGCAGCCCGCTCTTCTTCCACCGCCTCGACCGCATCCGGCAGGTGGAGCTGATGCCAAGCTATGCCAGCAGCCCGGACTTGCTGGCCCGGTCGGTGGCGGTGGCCAATGTTTCCGGCACCGTGGGGTGGGAGGCGCTGACCGCCGGCAAGCCGGTCCTGTGTTTCGGCGCCGCGTGGTGGTCCGGCGCGCCGGGGGTGACACGCTACCGGCCCGGACTGACCTTCGACGAGGTGCTGACAAACACCCCCGACAGGGCCGCGCTGGAAGGGTTCGTGGGGAGGCTTCAGGCGCGGTCCCACGCGGGCAACGTGCAGCGTCATTTTGCCCGCGCCGACCACGACCACCCCGATGACGAAACCGCGCGCCTCGTGGCGGCCACGGTGGTCGACCTCCTGCACGGCCGCACGCCGCTGACCTTTGACGCGCCAGGGGATGCCGCGTGACCCGCGTGGCCATCATCCCCGCCCGCGGTGGATCGAAGCGCATCCCGCGCAAGAACGTGAAGCCGTTTCTTGGCAGTCCGATGCTGCACTGGCCGATCGCGGCGGCGCGCGCCTCGCACCTTTTCGACCGCATCCTTGTCTCCACCGACGATGCGGGCATCGCCGAGGCGGCCCGCGCCGCCGGGGCGGAGGCGCTGATCCGCCCCGCCCACCTTGCCGACGACCGCACCGGCGTCGTGCCGGTGGTGCAGCATGCCTTGGCCAAAGAGGCACGCGATGCCGATGAGGCGTGCCTCGTCTACGCCACCGCCCCTTTCTTGCGCGCCGCCGACCTCGAACGCGGCCATGACGCGCTTCAGGGGGCAAGTTTCTCTCTCTCCGTCACCAGCTTCCCCTTCCCGATCCAGCGCGCATTGCGGCGCACCCCCGAAGGCCGCGTTGCGATGTTCCAGCCCGACCACGCCCAGACCCGCAGCCAGGACCTGCCCGAGGCGTTTCACGACGCGGCCCTGTTCGCATGGGGCACGCGCGCGGCGTGGCTGTCGGACCGGCCGCTTTACGGCCCCGACACGGCGATGGTGGACATCCCGCGCCACCTCGTTCAGGACGTGGACACGCCCGAGGACTGGACCCGCGCCGAATACATGGCCCGCGCGCTGATCGACGCGGGCGAGATCACCGCGCCTTGACGCCGTGATGCGCAAACAGGAAAACGCCCGCATGATACAGCCTGTCCAGATCGAAACCGCGACGCTTGGTGACGGGGAGAAATGCTTCCTCATCGCCGAGCTTTCCGCCAATCACGACCGCGACCTCGACCTTGCGTTGCGACTGGTGGATATCGCCGCCGATGCCGGCTGGGATTGCATCAAGTTCCAGACCTACAACGCCGACAGCCTGACGGTGCCCTCGACGCATGCGTCCATGAAGATCGACCCCGTATGGGGCACCGACAACCTGTACGACCTCTACAATTCCGCCGGAATGCCGATGGAGTTCCATGCGCCGCTATTCGAGAAGGCGCGCGACCGGGGGCTGATCCCGTTCACCTCCATCTACGACCCGCGCGACCTCGATTTCGTCGAGGGGCTGGGCTGCGCCGTCTACAAGATCGCCAGTTTCGAGATGACCTTCGACGACCTGCTGATTGCTGTCGCCCGGACGGGCAAGCCGATCATCATGTCGACCGGCATGGCCAACCTGGCGGAGGTCGATCACGCGATGGAGGTGCTGGACAAGCACGGCGCCGGGCCGGTCGTGCTGTTGCATTGCGTGTCCAGCTACCCCGCCCCGGTGGCGGAAGTGAACCTTGCCTCCATGGCGACTTTGCGCGACCGATTTGGCCGGCATGTGGGCTTTTCCGATCACACGATCGGTGCGCAGGTCGCGCTGACCGCCGCGGCCATGGGCGCGGTGGCGATCGAGAAGCATTTCACCGACGACATGACGCGCCCCGGCCCCGATCACCGTTTTTCCGCCACCCCCGACGTGCTGCGCGAGATCGCCGACGGCGTGCGCCTGATCCAGACCGCGCAAGGCTCGCCCGCCAAGGAAACGGCGGCCGCCGAGGCGGGCAACCGCGCGGCTTTCCGCCGGTCCGCCTTCGCGCTGCGTGACCTGAAGGCCGGCGAGGTTCTGACCCAGGCCGATTATCGCTTCGTGCGGCCCAATGCCGGGGTTCCGGTCGGCGACGCGCGGGCGCTGATCGACCGGGTGCTGGCGCGCGACGTTGCGCGCTACGACCCGATCACCTACGACGACCTCGCCCCGCGATGAGGCTGCGCCCCGCGACAATGGACGATGCCGAACGCCTGTTTCGCTGGCGCAACGACCCCGTGACGCGGGCGGCCTCGGTCAACCGCGATCCGGTGGCGTGGGACGATCATGTCACGTGGCTGACCGCCAGCCTTGCCACCCCCCTGCGCGAGATCCTGATTGCCGAGGAGGGCGTGCCCATCGGCACCGTCCGGCTGGATCGGGACCGCCGCACCGAGGTGTCGATCACGCTGGCCCCGGCGGCACGCGGGCACGGGCAGGCGGCACCGCTGCTTCGCCTCGCAACCGACGGCAAGGGGCCCTGGGTGGCCCGCATCCGCCCCGACAACCCGGCCAGCCGCAAGGCGTTCGAAGCGGCCGGGTTCCATTTCACCCACCATGCGGCTGGCATGGACTGGTTTCTGAAACCCTGAAAGGACTGACGACATGACCCCCGAACAGATCGAGCAAAAACTGAAGCTGATCGACGCGATCGAACAGGTGCGCACCAAGAACAACGTCAACTGGATGAACATCCTGCGCGTTGCTCTGAAGGCCGATCCCGAAAACACACTTGCGCTGGTGCGCGAGATCAACACCAAGGACAACGAGATATCCGAGCTGTTCGCCAAGCTGGGCGAACCTGTCTGACCGCCGACCGGGGCGGCGCGATCAGCCGGGCACGCGCTCGCCGAAGATGGCAGAGCCGACGCGCACACAGGTCGCGCCGTGGGCAATCGCGGTCTCGAAATCCGCGCTCATTCCCATCGACAGCTCCGACAGCCCGTTGCGGTCCGCGATCTTCGCCAGCAGCGCGAAATGCAGCGCCGGCGTCTCGTCCACCGGCGGGATGCACATCAGCCCCTTGACCGGCAGGTCCATCGCCCGCGCCTCGGCGATGAAGGCATCCGCGTCGCCGGGCAGAACCCCGGCTTTCTGCGGCTCCTCGCCGGTGTTCACCTGAATCATCAGGTCGGGGCAATGCCCGTCTTCCTGCGCCAGCCGCGCCAGTGCCTTGGCCAGCTTGGGCCGGTCCAGCGAGTGGATCGCGTCGAAAAGCTCCATCGCCTGCCGCGCCTTGTTGCTTTGCAGGGGGCCGATCAGGTGCAGCTTCACCCCGTCATAGCGTGCCTTGAAATCGGGCCATTTGCCCGCCGCCTCCTGCACCCGGTTTTCACCGAACAGGCGGTGGCCCTGCGAAAGCACCGCCTCAACCCGGTCCAGTGGCTGCACCTTGCTGACCGCGATCAGCCGCACGCCGGCCGGGTCGCGCCCCGCCTTTTGCGCCGCCGCGGCGACCGCCGCCGTGATATCGGAAAGTGTCATGTCAAGATCCCCTCGCGCAAATGAAAAGAGCGGGCACAAGGCCCGCTCTTTCCGTACCAGATGATCCGGTTGGATCAGAAGGACATCGACACGCCGAGCGACCAGGTGTCGGTGCTGTAGATCTCGACACCGGCCGGGTTTTCGATGCTGTCGGTTGCGTAACCGAACAGAATCGATGCGCCGCCACCGAGGTCGTAGCCAGCGGAGATGCCGAAACCGTCAGCGTCAAAGCCGGAAGCGCCGTAACGGTCCTGGTAACGACCATAGTTTACGCCAACGGTGATCGCATCCATGGTGTAGCTTGCGCCGATCCCGACATGGGTCTGGTCCGAGATGCCAGCAATGTCATAATCGGTGTTGGAGTAGTTCAGGCCCAGTGCAATACCGGACACAGTGGTTCCAACGCTGACACCGATGATGCTGGGATCCGCGTTGGTTGCACCAACGGTGATACCCATGGTCTGGTAGCCGAGGCCGAAGTTCACGTCGGTTCCGCCGAGGTTGGCGGTGTAGGTCAGGCCGAGGCCGATGATCGGATCGGCACTGTCGGTCGCGGCAAATGCAACCGGGGTCGATCCGACGGGGCCGGTACCTGCGGCGTTGGGGGTCAGCGCGGTCGCGCCGATCGGCAGGTTCACGATGTGGGCTGTGCCATCGGCATCGTCAAGTTCAACCGAGATCGCGAAGCCAAAGCCACCGATCGAGTGGTCGTAGCGCAGGATCTGGCCGTCGTATACGCCGTCAAAGCCGCCGTTGGCATCGAAGCCAGCATGGATGGTCGACGCATCGTTCAGCGAACCTGCACCAACCGGAACTTCCGACATCGCCCAGTCGAACGCACCGTCGGTGTCGCCCATGGTGATGGTGCCGAAGTTGCCCGACAGGAAGATGGTTTCACCACCTTGGGTGGCCGGGTTGAAGGCCGCATTCTCGTCGAGGTCGACGGTGGCACCGAAGACGAGGCCGTTGTCGGTCTGACCGGACATGGTGAAGGTCACGTCGATGTCGGTGTGGAACTGGGTGTTCGGGTCCTGTGCGGTTTGCAGGGTGCCGCCGTAGCTGCCACCGAAGATCCCCATTTCGGCGGAACCGGACAGGCTGACTTCAGCGGAGGCGATGCCAGCGGTCGCGACAAGCGCGGTTGTGGCGAAGAGAACCTTTTTCATGGTTTTTCCCTCGTTAGATAAAACTCCCCAACCGGGGAATCCGCGTTGGGTATGCCACTTCCTCGTCTTTTGGCCCGCTGAATGCAAGAAACGCCAAAAGCCACGTCCGATCTTGCGACGGCGATGGTGCAGACATGCCACACTCTTGCCCCGGTTCTGCGCCACGTGAAGACCCTTGCCGCGCATTTGCCCCTGCGATACCAAGGGCGCGGGCGTCCGCGGGCGGCCAGTGACATCAGATTGGCGAGGGCGCGACATGATCGGACCGACCGGAAAAATCACGGCGGCACTTCTGGCACTGGTGGTGCTGGCGGGCTGCGGCAGCAGCGTCGGTGAGTCCATCAGCCGCCCGATGAACCCCGAAACGCGCGATCAACTGGTCGACTCCGGCGCCATCGCGGACCCGAACCGCAGCACGATCTGGGATCTCTTCACCAATGTCGACGATCCGAACGTCACGGTCGAGGTCAACCGCTACCTGTGGAACGCCTCGCTGGAAATTCTCGATTTCATGCCGATCGAGGCGGCGGATCCGTTTTCCGGCGTTATCGTCTATGGCTACGGCACGCCGCCGGGCGGCACCCGCGCCTACCGCGCCACCGTCTACATCACCGACCCCGCGCTTGACGCGCGCAGCCTGCGGGTGGCGATGCAATCGCGGTCAGGCGCGGTCGGGCGCGACACCGCGCGCGCCGTCGAGGATGCCATCCTGACCCGCGCGCGCCAGATCCGGATTCGCGACGGCGACCTCTAGATTCCGCGCGACATGCGACCTAAACACGACGCCGGGCCGCTACGCCCGGCGTTTTTCGTATCCCAGACGACAAGGACAGCACATGGACCGCTACGACCCCGGTGTGATCGAACCGAAATGGCAGAAAGCCTGGGACACCGCCGGCACGTTTCTCGCCAAGCGTGACGAGTCGACACCGAAATACTACGTGCTGGAAATGTTTCCCTACCCGTCGGGGCGCATCCACATCGGACACGTGCGCAACTACACGATGGGCGACGTGATCGCGCGCTACAAGAAAGCGACCGGGCACAACGTGCTGCACCCGATGGGCTTCGATGCGTTCGGAATGCCGGCGGAAAACGCCGCCATGGCCTCGGGCGGGCACCCCAAGACATGGACCTACGACAATATCGACACGATGGTCGCGCAGATGAAGCCGCTGGGCTTCGGCATCGACTGGAGCCGGATGTTCGCCACCTGCGACCCGGACTATTACGGCCAGCAACAGGCGCTGTTTCTCGATTTCCTCGAAAAGGGCCTCGTCTATCGCAAGAACGCGGTGGTCAACTGGGACCCCGTTGACATGACCGTTCTGGCCAATGAACAGGTCGAGGACGGGCGCGGCTGGCGCTCCGGCGCGCTGGTCGAGCGGCGCGAACTGACGCAGTGGTTCTTCAAGATCTCCGATTTCGCAGGGGAGCTTCTGGACGCGCTCGATGGTCTCGACGATTGGCCCGCCAAGGTGCGACTGATGCAGGAAAACTGGATCGGTCGGTCGCGCGGGCTCCAATTCTCTTGGGATCTGACCGAACAGGTGCACGGGACCGACAAGGTCGAGGTCTACACCACCCGGCCCGATACGCTGATGGGGGCATCGTTCATCGGCCTGTCTCCCGACCACCCGCTGACACGGGCGCTGGAGGCCGAGAACCCCGATCTGGCCGCCAAGGTGGCGGAAATGCGCAAGGGCGGCACCACCGAGGCGGCGATTGAAAAGGCTGAAAAACTTGGTGTCGACACCGGGCTGCGCGCGTGTCATCCGCTTGACCCCGACTGGCAGGTGCCGGTCTGGATCGCCAATTTCATCCTGATGGATTACGGCACCGGCGCGATCTTCGGCGTCCCCGCCCACGACCAGCGCGACCTCGATTTCTGTCGCAAGTATGACCTGCCGGTGATCGACACGTTCGAGGCGCTGGACAGCCCCGAACCGGTCACCGACACCGCTTTCGTGCCGCCCAAGACCGAGAAAGTCCGGTGGCTGAACCATTTCACCGGGCTTGATGTCGCCACCGGGCAGGAGGCGATCGACGCCACCATCGACGACATGCAAGCGCGCGGCCTTGGCACCGGCGTCACCCAGTATCGCCTGCGCGATTGGGGCCTGTCGCGGCAACGCTACTGGGGCTGCCCGATCCCGGTGGTGCATTGCGAGACCTGCGGCGTGGTGCCCGAGAAAAAGGAAAACCTGCCCGTCGAACTGCCGGAGGATGTCAGCTTCGACACCCCCGGCAACCCGCTCGACCGGCACCCGACATGGGCCGACTGCGCCTGCCCCGCCTGCGGGGCCCCCGCGCGGCGCGAGACCGACACGATGGATACCTTCGTCGATTCGTCGTGGTATTTCGCCCGTTTCACCGCGCCTCGCGCGGAAACGCCTACCGACATGGCCGAAGCCGAGTACTGGATGAACGTCGACCAGTATATCGGTGGCATCGAGCACGCGATTCTGCACCTGCTCTATTCAAGGTTCTTCGCCCGCGCGATGCAGATCTGCGGCCACCTGCCCGAGAAATGCATCGAGCCGTTCGATGCGCTGTTCACCCAAGGCATGGTGACGCACGCGATCTACCAGACCCGCGATGCGGATGGCCGCCCGGTCTATCACTACCCCGAAGACGTGACGCTGCGCGACGGCAAGGCGTTCCTCGCCGATGGCACCGAGGTAGAGGTCATCCCTTCCGCCAAGATGTCGAAATCCAAGAACAACGTCGTCGACCCGATGACAATCATCGCAGATTATGGCGCAGACACGGCCCGCTGGTTCGTTCTGTCCGACAGCCCGCCGGAACGAGACGTGGAATGGACGGCGGCGGGCGCCGAGGCCGCGCACAAACACCTCGCCCGTGTCTGGCGCCTGGCAGCAGACATCGCCCGCGCCGAAGACACGGCGAATGACGCGGATGAGGCGCTCTTGCGGGAAATGCACAAGACGATCCGCGACGTGACCCTCGGCATCGAGTCCTTCGGTTTCAACGCCGCCATCGCGCGGCTCTACGCCTTCACCGCGACACTGGCGAAATCCACCGCCGGGGCCGACGCCCGCCGGCAGGCCGCGCGCACGCTGGCGCAACTCATGTCGCCGATGACGCCGCACCTTGCGGAAGACATCTGGGCCACGCTCGGCGGCGAGGGGCTGCTGGCCGACGCCCCGTGGCCGCAAGCAGACGAGGCGATGCTGGTGGAAAACACCGTCACCCTGCCCATTCAGATCAACGGCAAGCGCCGATCGGAGATCACCGTGCCCAAGGACCTGCCGAAGGAAGAGGTTGAAAAGATCGCGCTGGCGGACAACGCTGTGGTGAAGGCCCTCGACGGGGGCCAACCCAGAAAGCTCATCGTCGTGCCGGGCCGTATCGTCAATGTCGTCATCTGACCGCCGCCGCTTCCTGTCCCTTCTGGCCGTAGCCCCGCTTGCGGGCTGCGGCTTTGCGCCGGTCTATGGTCCCGGCGGCTCCGGGCAGGCGCTGCGCAGGCAGGTCCGCGTCGCCGCCCCCGATACGCGGCTCGGCTTTCAACTGGTGGCGCGGCTGGAGGAACGGCTCGGCCGGCCGCAGGTGGACACCTATCGCCTCGAATACCGGATCGAGACCACCGAATCAGGGCTTGCGATCACCGGAACCAATGACATCACCCGGATCAATATCGAGGGCACGGTCCACTTCACCCTGACCGAAAGTGCCAGCGGCACGCGGCGCCTCGACGGCACCGTTTCGACCTTCACCGCTTATTCCACCACCTTCACGCCGGTCTCCACCGCCGCCGCGCGCCGCGATGCAGAGGATCGGCTGATGACCGCGCTCGCCGATCAGGTGATGGCGCGGCTGCTTGCCGCCTCCGCCGGCTGGTCATGAAGCTTTCGCCCCGCGACGCGACCGCTTATTTCGCAAGGCCCGACCCCGACGCCGCCGGGCTTCTGATCTTCGGCGCCGACGCAATGCGGGTGGCGATCAAGCGGCAGGACGTGATTGCCAGGCTGCTCGGCCCCGGCGCCGAGGAGGAGATGCGCCTTGCCCGCATCCCGGCCGGTGATCTGCGCAGCGACAAGGCGCTGCTACTCGATGCCGTGAAGGCCGTCGGGTTCTTTCCCGGCCCGCGTGTTGCCTTCGTCGAGGATGCCGCCGATGGCCTTGCCCCGGTGATCGGCGAGGCGCTGAAGCAATGGCAGCCCGGTGATGCCCAGATCATCGTCACCGCGCCAAGGCAGCTTCCGGCGAAATCCGCGCTGCGCAAGCTCTTCGAATCGCACAAGCGCACCTATTGCGCGGGCCTCTACGACGACCCGCCCAGCCGGGCGGAAATCGAGGAAACACTGGCCGGGGCCGGGGTGAACCGGATCGACCGCGACGCCTCGGGGCATCTGACGCTTCTGGCCAATCAGCTCGATCCAGGCGATTTCCGGCAGACCGTGGAAAAGCTTTCGCTTTACAAGATCGGCGATCCCGCGCCGGTCAGCGTTGCGGATGTCGCGGCCTGCGCGCCGTCCACGATCGAGGCGGGGATGGACGACATCATCCACGCCGCCGCCGAGGGCGCGGTCGCCCGGATCGGCCCGCTGATGCAAAAGCTGACCGGGCAGGGCGTCGCGCCGGTGGCGCTGGCGATCATGGCGCTGCGCCATTTCCGCACGCTGCATGCCGCCGCGATCCACCCGAACGGCCCCTCCGCCGGGGTCGGGGCGCTGCGCCCGCCGGTCTATGGCCCGCGCCGCGACCGCATGGTGCGACAGGCAGGCCGCTGGGGCGCGGCCCGGCTGGAACAGGCGATACAGGCGCTGCTGGAGGTGGACCTCACGCTGCGCTCCAGCCAGCAGGCCCCGCAGGCGGCACTTCTGGAGCGGGTGCTGATCCGGCTGGCTACGGTGGCGGACCGGATGCGGTAGGAGCGGCGAGCGTTCGGGCGCAGGCCGCGCGGCATCGGGCCGCGCCTCTCCGTGGGAAGGGCCGATGTGCGGGACAGACCATTGGCGCGACGCTGCGCGGCTATGCCCTCGCCACTCCCACAGCAACCCTCTGGACGCGTCACGCGCGCCGCGCCAGACTGTAGCGCAGCAACAAGGAGGCTGACCATGTACAAGGTCATCGGCAACACCCAGACCCGCACCTTTCGCGTGCTCTGGGTGCTGGAGGAGCTGGGGCAACCCTACGAACATGTGAAAGCCCCGCCGCGCGACCCGGCCGTCATCGCCGTCAACCCGGCGGGCAAGGTGCCGGTGCTTGTCGTGGACGGCGTACCGATCACCGATTCGCTGGCGATCATGACCTATCTCGCCGACCGGCATGCCGGCCTCGCCTTCGCGCCGGGCACCATCGACCGCGCCCACCAGGACTCGCTGACCCAGTTCATCCACGAGGAATTCGACCAGCTTTTGTGGATGGCCGCGCGCCACAGCTTCGTCCTGCCCGAGGAACACCGGGTGCCCGCGATCAAGGACAGCCTGAAATGGGAATTCGAACAAAGCCAGCACCGCCTTCTGCCGCGTATGTCAGAAACCGGCCCGTTCCTGATGGGCGAAACCATGACCATCGCCGACATCCTGCTGGCCCATTGCCTGCGATGGGCGGTGGCGGCAAAATTCCCTGTCGTCGATGACCGG
This sequence comes from Rhodobacteraceae bacterium CG17_big_fil_post_rev_8_21_14_2_50_65_11, assembly GCA_002783145.1. Taxonomy (GTDB): domain Bacteria; phylum Pseudomonadota; class Alphaproteobacteria; order Rhodobacterales; family Rhodobacteraceae; genus Nioella. Next base: position 16,716 of record PFEX01000168.1, read on the forward strand.
CTGCACGATTTCGGCGCGATGATGTTCGACCGCCCCGCCTATGCAAGGGCCGCCGCCGCCTGACAGGGCGCGTCTTCGTTGCACGCATCCGGCGAGCCATCTCGCTGCGCAGGGTGTGTCCGGGGAGAGGGGGGGAGGGGAGCGTTTTCACCCCGGCACGCCCTTGCCGGGACCGTTGTTCTGCGTTACCTGTCACCTCACCTCGGGGTGGCCGCTAGGCCTGAGATGCATGATGCGAACCCGTTGAACCTGAACCGGTTAGGACCGGCGGAGGGAAGGTTACGCGAAGCTTTCGCCACTTCTCCACCGCCCGTCGCGTATTGGAGGAAGTGACATGAAATCACCCATCATCGCCACGGGACTTGCGCTTGTTGCCAGCATGGCGACCGCGCAAGATTCTGTATTGACAGTATACACTTACGACAGTTTCACCTCTGACTGGGGCCCCGGCCCGGTGGTCGAGGACGCGTTCGAGGCCATCTGCGACTGCGACCTGCAATTCATCGGCGCAGGCGACGGCGCGGCGCTGCTCTCAAGGCTGTTCCTGGAGGGCGAAAGGACCGAGGCCGACGTGGTGC
>PFEX01000168.1:17349-51637 GCA_002783145.1 Rhodobacteraceae bacterium CG17_big_fil_post_rev_8_21_14_2_50_65_11
CGCATTTCCTCCCCTATGACTGGGGATATTTCGCCTTCGTCCACGGCACCGATCTGGAAAATCCGCCGACCAGTTTCCGCGATCTGGCGGCCAGCGATCTGCGCATCGTGATCCAGGATCCCCGCTCTTCCACCCCCGGCCTCGGCCTTCTGATGTGGGTGAAAGCCGCCTATGGCGACGAGGCCGGCGCGATCTGGGAAGGGCTGGCCGACAACATCGTCACCGTCACGCCGGGTTGGTCGGAGGCCTACGGCCTGTACCTCGACGGCGAGGCCGACATGGTGCTGTCCTACACCACCTCGCCGGCCTATCACCTGATCGCGGAGGACGATGACAGCCACACCGCCGCCGCCTTCGAGGAGGGCCATTACATGCAGGTGGAGGTTGCCGGGATCGTGAACGTTACGAACGAGATGGCGCTTGCCCGGCAGTTCATGGCCTTCATGCTGACACCTGCGTTTCAGCAGGCGATCCCGACCACCAACTGGATGTATCCCGCCGCCTTGCCGGCCGGTGACCTGCCCGATGGATTCAACACGCTCGTGACGCCCGAAACCCCGCTGCTTCTGCCCGCCGAAGAGGCGCAGGCGCTGCGCGACGAGGCCCTGGAAGAATGGCGCACCGCGCTCAGCCGCTAGGCGCGGCGCATTGGGCGGGTGCGGCGGTTGCCGCGCTCGTCCTCGTCGCCATTCTCGGCCCGCTTGGCGCGGTGCTGTGGCGGGCGGACGGCGTAGGCGCCCTCGGCCCTGCCGACCTTGCCGCCATCCGCTTCACCATCTGGCAGGCACTGCTTTCGGCGCTGTTCAGCGTGGCCCTGGCCATTCCCGTCGCTCGCGCCCTGGCGCGGCGGCGGTTTCGCGGGCGGGCGGCGCTGATCGCGCTGATGGGGGCGCCCTTTATCCTGCCGGTGATCGTCGCCGTTCTGGGCCTTGTCGCGATCTTCGGGCGACAGGGTCTGCTGAACGCGGGACTCGCGGCCATCGGCATGCACGGCATTGAAATCTATGGGCTGCACGGCGTCGTCCTGGCGCATGTCTTCTTCAACCTGCCGCTTGCGGTGCGGCTGATCATGCAAGGCTGGCTTGCCATCCCGGCAGAGCGGTTCCGGCTGGCCGCGACCCTTGGCTTCACCTCGCGCGACATCGTCCGCCACATGGAGCGCCCGATGTTGCGGCAGGTTCTGCCCGGCGCGTTCCTGGTGATCTTTCTTATCTGCACCACCTCTTTCGCGGTGGCGCTGATCCTTGGCGGCGGGCCGCGGTCCACCACCGTGGAACTCGCAATCTACCAGGCCTTTCGCTACGATTTCGATCTTGGCCGCGCGGCGCTGCTTGGCCTTGTGCAGGTGGCGATCTGCGTGGTGGCGGGCTTGTTGGTGCTGCGCGTGGCGCTGCCGGGCGGGATGGGAAGCGGGCTTGACCGCCCATTGCAGCGGTTCGATGCGCAGGGCGGCTGGCAACGCGCCGGCGATATGCTGGCCATCACGCTGGCCGCAGCCTTCCTGCTGTTACCGCTTGGCGCGGTCTTTCTGCGCGGCATCAATGGCGTTGCGGGGCTGCCGGTCAGCGTCTGGCAGGCGGCGGAACGCTCCGTCATCCTGTCGCTTGCCACCGCCGCCATCGCCGTCGCGCTAGCCCTGCCCATGGCTCTCCTGATCGCGCGGGGACGGGCGAAGGGCTTGCTGGAAACCATCGGGGCGCTGTCGATCGCGGTTTCGCCACTGGTGATCGGAACCGGGCTGTTCCTGATCCTGCGCCCGCATGTGGCGCCCGGCAACTCCGCGCTGCCGGTTACGGGGTTGGTAAATGCGCTCTCTGCCCTGCCCTTCCTGCTGCGCGCACTTGTGCCCGCGATCGAGGCGGCGGAGGCCGGATATGGCAGGCTTGCGCAATCGCTGGGGATGAGCGCCGCACAGAGGATGCGCCATGTTCTGCTGCCGCGCATACGGCGACCGCTTGGTTTTGGCGCCGGGTTGGCGGCGGCGATGGCGATGGGCGATCTCGGGGTCATCACCCTCTTTGCCACGCCGCAATCGGGCACCCTGCCGCTGGAGATGTTTCGCCTGATGGGGTCTTATCGCACTGATGACGCAGAGGCCGCCGCGCTGGTGCTGCTGGTGCTGAGCCTGGCCCTGTTCTGGATCTTCGACCGCGGGGGGCGGGTAAATGCTGCGACTTGAGGATCTGCGCCTGACGCTGGGCGGTTTCACCCTGCGCGCCGACCTGTCGGTGGCCCTGGCCAAACGGTTGGCTGTTCTAGGGCCGTCCGGCGGCGGCAAGACGACGCTTCTGAACGTTATCTCGGGGTTCCTGCGCCCCGATGCAGGCCGGGTGATCATCGACGGGCAGGACGTGACCGACTGGCCGGTGCCGAACCGGCCGCTGTCGTTCCTGTTTCAGGAGGGCAACCTGTTTCCGCATCTCACCGCCTTCGACAACGTTGCGCTTGGCATTGCGCCAAGCCTGCGCCTGCGCGCGGCGGAGCGGGAGGCGGTAGTGCAGGCCCTTTCGCAGGTCGGGCTGTCAGGCTTCGGGGATCGGCGGCCCGGCGACCTTTCGGGCGGGCAACGCTCGCGCGTGGCAATCGCGCGGATGCTGCTGCGCCGCAAACCCCTTGCGCTGCTGGATGAACCCTTCGCTGCGCTCGACCCTGGCCTGCGCCGCGAGATGCTGGCCCTGCTGGGGGATCTTTGCAACGCAGAGGGTCTGACGCTGGTGATGGTCAGCCACGACCTGCGCGACGCCGAACGGCTTTGCACCGACCTGTGCCTGCTGGAGGACGGCGCGATCGCCCTGCACGGTCCGCTTGCGCCGATGCTGGCCGATCCGCCGGCTTCGCTGACGCCATGGCTGTAACGAAAAACGCGCCCCGGAGGGCGCGTTCATCACGTCGGTCGAGGCGACGGGATCACTGTTCCTTCGCGGCCCGCCTCACCGGGGCCCAAAGCCGCTTGTTGGTGAGGTAGAGCAGCGTCGAGAGGATCACCAACAGGATCACGGCGGTAAAGCCCAGCCGCTTGCGATCCATCAGGTTCGGTTCCGCTGCCCACATCAGGTAGGCCGCCACATCCTCTGCCATCTGTTCCACGGTGGCCGGGGTGCCATCGTTGTACTCAACAGCATCCTCCCAAAGCGGCGGCGGCATCGAGATCAGTCCGCTCGGAAAAGCGGTATTTTCATAGAGGACCGCCCCGAACTGTTCCACCTCCTCGCCGGTATAGCCATGCAGGAGCGAGGCGATGTATTCCGGCCCGCCGATGCCGAAGACGAGGTTGTTCAGCGCCAGGCCGTAGGGGCCGTGAAAGCCGAGCCGCGCCTTGGCCATCATGCTGAGATCGGGCGCGCCGGCCGCGTCGTTGGCCGGGAAGGTGTCGCCCGGCGTCGCGGTGCGATAATCGCGCAGATCCGCGTCCCAGACCTCGATGAAGTTCTGGTCGATATAGGCGCGGACCTGATCCGGCGGGATGCCGGGGCCATCCGGGTCCGACAGCGAGCGGATCGGCACGTAGCGCATACCGTGGCAGGCGGAACAGACCTCGGTAAAAACCTGAAGGCCGCGTTGCAACTGGTTCTGGTCGAAGGTGCCGAACGGACCGTCGAAGGAGAAGCGGATATTCTCCACGTGGCCTTCGCCAGCCGCGAAAGCCGGCGCACCGGAAAGCGCAACGGCGGTCAGCGCGGTGAGTGCAAGTTTCCTGAACATGCGATGCAGTCCTTTTCTTTTACTCGGCCGGGGTCGCGGCGGTATCGCCCTTGGACCCGGACTTGCCGTAATGCTCTTTGAAGTCTTCCTCGATCGTGGCCGGCTGCGGGATCGGCTTTTCGAAAATGCCCAGAAGCGGCAGGATCACGAGGAAATAGGCGAACCAGTAGGCCGACCCGATCAGCGAGATGGTGGAATAGGGCGGTTCCGCCGGGCGCGCCCCGGCCCACATAAGCACCATGAAATCGACCGCCAACAGCCAGAACCACCACTTGAACAGCGGACGGTAGCGACCGGACCGGACCGACGACGTGTCAAGCCACGGGACAAGGGCCATCACGGCAATCGCCCCGAACATAGCGATCACACCGAAGAACTTGGCGTCAACGATCCCTCCGGTGATCCAGCTGGCGAACATCACCACCCAGACATCGGAGGTGAAGGCGCGCAGGATCGCGTAGAAGGGCAGGAAATACCATTCCGGCACGATGTGCGCGGGCGTCGCCAGCGGGTTGGCCTCGATGTAGTTGTCGGGGTGACCAAGGTAGTTGGGCATGAATCCGACGACAGCGAAGAACCCGACCAGCACAACGGCGAGGGCGAAGAAGTCCTTGATCACGAAATAGGGCCAGAACGGCAGCGTGTCAGAATCGGCCTCCTTGCGGGAGGTGCGCCGCACCTCGACCCCGGTTGGGTTGTTGTTACCGGTCGTATGGAAGGCCCAGATGTGCACGATCACCAGCCCCGTGATGATGAAGGGCAGCAGGAAATGCAGCGACAGGAACCGGTTGAGCGTGGCATTCCCCACCGCCGGGCCGCCCAGAAGCCAGGTCTGAATGGCATCGCCGACGAACGGGATCGCGCCGAAGAGGCCGGTGATCACCGTCGCCCCCCAGAACGACATCTGCCCCCAGGGAAGAACGTAGCCCATGAAGGCGGTGCCCATCATCATCAGGTAGATCAGCATGCCGATGATCCATGTCACCTCGCGCGGGGCCTTGTAGGACCCGTAGTAGAGGCCGCGGAAGATGTGGAGGTAAACCGCGATGAAAAACAGCGAGGCGCCGTTCATGTGAATGTAGCGGATCGCCCAGCCACCGTTCACGTTGCGCATGATGTGTTCGATGGAGGCGAAGGCCAGATCCACATGCGGGGTATAGTGCATCGCCAGAATGATTCCGGTGACGATCTGCAACACCAGACAGAAGGCCAGCACGATGCCCCATATCCACATCCAGTTCAGGTTCCTGGGGGTTGGGATCGTCAGAGTGTCATGCATCAAAGAGACGATGGGCAGGCGGCGGTGAAGCCATTTCGCGCCGCTCGATTTCGGCTCGTAATGGTCGTGGGGAATACCGGACATATCTCGCTCCCTTAACCCAGAAGAATGGTGGTTTCGTCGACGAACTCCGCGACGGGAACCGGCAGGTTCTCGGGCGCGGGGCCGCGGCGGATACGGCCCGCGGTGTCGTAATGGGATCCGTGGCAAGGGCAGAACCAGCCACCAAAGGCACCGGCACCATCGCCAAGCGGAACGCAGCCAAGGTGGGTGCAGACCCCCCACATCAACAGCCATTCGCCGGTATTCTCGCCCGCGAAATCGACCATCGTGCGGTTTTCGTCCGTGGCCGGCGCCGCATCACCCACGTTTGCATTGCGGGCGTTGTCATCGACCAGATCGGACAGGTCCACCGCCCGCCCGGCCTCGATCTCGTCGGCGGTGCGGCGACGGATGAAGATGGGCTTGCCGAGGAACAGCACGGTCAATTGCGTGCCCGGTTCCAGCGTCGTGACATCGACCCGCATGGTCGAGGCGGCCTGAACGTCAGCCGATGGGTTCATCTGGTTGACCAGAGGCCAGACGGCAGCACCGGTTGCCACTGCACCTACGCCACCCGTGGCATAGTACAGAAAGTCGCGGCGGGTGCTGGGATGATCTTCTGCGTGTGACACCGAAAGCGTCTCCCTCATCAACGGCCCGAATGGTGGGGCCTAATTCTGGCGAGGCCGCAGTCTTTTAATGCAGCCATTGATCGGCCTTCTACCGTTGCAGGGGCCTCGCCGTCCAGCAGACAATCGCACACAGGGCGTTCGAATTGTCGCATTTGTGAACATAGGGCGCTGCTGAACGATGCCAGCAGGTAAAAACGCCGCGCCTTGCAGTGTCAGTCAAGCGGGCGCGTCATGGCGCGGTGCCCGATCCCCGCGTCAAGAAATTCCGGCCCGTGCGCGCGAAATCCCAGCGTTTCGTAAAAGCCGATGGCGTGAATCTGCGAATCGAGCGCCGCTTGTCGAAACCCAGCCTGCCGCGCATGTTCCAGCACCACCGACATGATCCGCGCGCCAAGACCTGTGCCGCGCTGCGCGGGCATCACCGCAACCCGCTGCACCTTGGCCGATTCGCCCATCGGCAGCAGCCGCGCACAGCCCGCCGGGGCATTGGCGTCACCGGCAAGGAAATGGGTGCAAACCTTATCCAGCCGATCCCATTCCTCTTCCGGCGGCACGCCCTGTTCGCGCATGAACACCGCTGCACGCACGGCAAAACAGGCGGCACGGTCTTCCGGCGTCAACGCCAGGGCGATCTTCATGCCGGGGGCATCGTCGCGCGCATCGCATCACGTTCCGCAAAGCGCGCCGACCAAGCGGTCAGCGCATCGCGCCCGGCGCGCCAGTCCTTGTCGGGGTGACGGAAATCGAGATAGCCAAGCGCGCAGCCGACCGCGATCTGTCCCATGTCGAGCGGCCCATGCAGGTGGCTCATCCAACGGGCATCGAGCGCGTCGAGCGCCCGCGTAACCTTGGCCCACTGCGCATCGAGCCACGGCTGGTAGCGCATCTCCTCGGGCCTGACGCGGGCCTCGTAGACCATCAGCACGGCGGCCTCCATGATCCCCTCGGCCGTCGCCTCCAGCGTCAGCGTGTCCCACAGCCGCGCCTCGGGGTAGAACCCCGCCCGGGCGCGCGCATCGAGGAATCGGCAGATCACCCGGCTGTCATACAGCGTCGGGCCATCGTCGCGGATCAGCGCCGGGATCTTGCCCACCGGGTTGGCGGCGGCCACTTCCGGCGCGGTGGCGACGGGGGTGGTGGCCACCTCCTGCATCGCGATGTCGTCCTGGCCGGTTTCCATGAGCAGCACCCGCACCTTGCGCACGAAGGGCGAGGCGAGCGCGCCAAGCAGCGTCATCATGGCCGGTGCCTCAGCTTGAGCCGCGCAAGCAGCGTGGCGTCCAGCTCCAGCCCGCGCGCAGCGGGACCGGGGCGGAAAAGCCGCCGCCAGCGGAGCCCGGCATTCACCTGCCCGGCCTCGCTGTGCAGCGTGGCACCTTCCGGCGTGGCGTCCATGATATCCTCAAGCCGCTCGTCGCGGCGGCCGCGCGCGGTGCCGCGCGCAAGCGCATAGCCGACAAGGGCGACACCGGCATATCTCACGGCGATCCCGGCCAGCGGGGGTATGGCAATGGGCATCTGTCACGTCCTCCTGCCCCCCAAGGTAGGGGCACCGGGGCGCGCTGTCTATTCCCCGTCGCCCACGCCCAGCATCAGCGCCGACAAAAGCGCGGTCTCCTGCCCGATTTCTGCGCCCTTCAGGTGAGCCGCCGCCGCGATACGCGCCTCTGGCGGCTTGTTCTGGGCCAGCTTCCATGTTCCGTCGACCTCGGCAATGTCGAACCGGAAGGGCCGGATCATCCGCATCAGCCGGGCCTGCACATCCGCAGGCGTCTTCCCGAGCGTCCAGGGGGGTTTCGGCAGCAGCCGGTCCTCGAACGCCTCGGTCAGCGTTTCGAGCGAGGCGCGCAGGTCATCCTCCGGCAGCGGATGCAGAGTGCCGCGCAGGTGAACGGCGACGTAGTTCCATGTCGGCACCTGCCCCGGATCACCATACCAGTCGGGCGAGACATAGCCATCGGGTCCGGACACCGCAATCACGCCGGGCAACGGTCCGGTCGCGGCGCGCGCAATCGGGTTGGACCGCACGAGGTGAAGATCGGCAAAGCCCGCGTCACCGGAAAGGGCAAAGGGAACATGCGCGATCAATGGTGCCCGGTCGCCGTTCACACTGAGTGTGCCAAAGCCCCGCTCGCGCGCAAAGCCGAGATTGCGCACGGCACTTTCCTGCCGGAAAACGGGGTTGGGATGCATCGGGTTCTCCTTGGCCATGATCGGTCGTTTGTGCAGGTTGCGCAGACCGGCGGCATTTGCAACAAGCACCCCGTTCTCAGGGCGGGGCGAAATTCCCCACCGGCGGTATGCGGGGCATTGCCCCCGCGAGCCCGCGAGCGCCCTTGCCACGGCAAGGGGTCCAGCAGACCCGGTGAGAGGCCGGGGCCGACGGTCACAGTCCGGATGGAAGAGAACGAGCAGCGGGCGCACCTTCCAGGGCGCGGCCCCTGCCCGTGATCGCCTTGGGTGACGTGTCAGTTATCGAAAGGAGATCGCAAGATGACACACACCCGATACGCGTTCGTGAAAGCCAACTGGCATTCCGAGATCGTGGACCAGGCCCTTGCGGGCTTCACCGAAATCATCCCCGCCAGCGAGGTGGACGTGTTCGACGTGCCCGGCGCCTTCGAGATGCCGCTTCTGGCGCGCGACCTTGCCGCTACGGGCCGCTACGGCGCCATCGCCTGCGCTGCGCTGGTGGTCGATGGCGGCATCTACCGGCACGATTTCGTCGCACAGGCCGTGGTCGACGGGCTGATGCGGGCCGGGATGGACACCGGGGTGCCGGTGCTGTCGGTGTCGCTGACCCCCCACCAGTTCCAGGAGACGGATCACCACAGGGCAATATTCAGCGAGCATTTCGTGCAGAAGGGCCGCGAAGCCGCCGAGGCCGCGCGCGGTATCCTGCGCACCCGCGCGACGCTGGCCGGCGACGCGGCGGCCTGACCGCGACACCGAGGGCCGTGGCCGCATTTCTCACAGCGCAAGCGCCACGGCCACGGCACCGACATAGACGAGGATCAACAGGCTGCTCTCGACCCCGATCCGCGCCGGGCCGCGCCTTTGGCGGTAGACCAGCCCGGCCAGCAGGATACCGGTCATGATCAGCCCGATCGCGAACCAGTAGACATCGCGCGGGCCGATCGCGTGGTAGATCGACCCGTCGCGGTAGGCGACATCGGAAAACACGATGAACAGCGTGTCGAAGGTGTTGCCGCCGATGATCCCGCCAACGGCCAGTTGCAAGGCGCCCCGGCGCACCGCGGCAAGGGTGGTGACCAGTTCCGGCATAGACGTGATCACTGCCGTGACCAGCGCCCCGACAAGGCTCGCCTCCAGCCCGAAACGCACGATCAGAACGGTGCCCACGCGGCTGATCACCCAGCCGCACAGCCCCAGCACGACGACAAGGACGACGAACAGCAGGGCAGGGCGCAGGGCAGAGGTGCCGGGCGCGTTCGCAGGGTCGGGAACATCGCGCCGCGTGTCCGATGTCAGCGTGGGTTTCCACATCGGCCGGGCGTGCATTCTGGATGATAGCCGGGTGCCGAACGCATAGGTGACGAACAGGATCAGCGACACCGGGTGCACCCCGAGATAGGCCACATCCGGCCCCGAGATCGCGGCCAGCGGCAGGCTGAGCAGGATGACCAGCATGATCGCCTGGAACAGGTTGGTGGCCTCGGCCGCGGTATGTTCGAGATTGGCCCTGCGGTAGAGGATATCGGCAAACGCCAGGAACAGCGTCTGCACCGCAATCCCGCCCACCCCGTTGGAGATCGCGAAACTGGCGTCCCCGTCCAGGGCCGCCGCCACCGACACCACGCTGCCGGCAACAGAGGTGGCCCCGCCCAGCAGGATGCCCCCGGTCACCGCCTCGCCCATGCCGGTGCGATCGGCGATCACGTCGGCAAGCCGGATCGCCCTGATCGCGGCCAGCGTGAGGATCGCCGCGCTCAGCGCGAACACCCCGATCAGGGGCGCGAGGGCAAGCTCGTCGATCACCGCCCCCTGCCCCGGCGGGTCGGGCGTATTCCCCGGCCCAGGCTGCGCATCAGTCGCGCAGCAATTCGTTGATCCCGGTCTTGGACCGCGTCTGCGCATCGACCCGCTTCACGATCACCGCGCAATAGAGGTTGAGGTTGTTCTTGGTCGGCATCGACCCCGAGACCACCACCGAATAGGGCGGCACCTCACCGATGAAAACCTCACCTGTTTCGCGGTCCACGATCTTCGTCGACTTGCCGATGAAGACCCCCATGCCAAGCACCGAGCCTTCGCGCACGATGCAGCCCTCGACCACCTCCGACCGCGCCCCGATGAAACAGTTGTCCTCGATGATCGTCGGCCCCGCCTGCATCGGTTCCAGCACGCCGCCGATACCGACGCCGCCCGACAGATGCACACCCTTGCCGATCTGCGCGCAGGATCCCACCGTGGCCCAGGTATCGACCATGGTGCCGCTGTCCACATAAGCGCCGAGGTTTACAAAGGATGGCATCAGAACCACCCCCGGCGCGACATAGGCCGACCGGCGCACGATGCAGTGAGGCACTGCGCGAAAGCCCGCGTCGCGCCATTCCTGATCGCCCCAGCCCTTGAACTTGCTGTCCACCTTGTCCCACCAGTGACCGCCCTGCGGGCCACCGTCCTGGCTTTCCATGTCCTTGATCCGAAAGCCCAGCAGAACCGCCTTCTTGGCCCATTGATTGACCTGCCAGTCGCCGCTGTCCTGGCGTTCGGCTACCCGCAGCAGGCCGCTGTCAAGCGCATCGAGCGTTTCCTCGATCGCCTCACGCGTCCGGCCGCCGGTCGCAGGTGTGATCGTGTCACGAATGTCCCAGGCTGCCTCGATGGCGGTTTCAAGCTCTGCGTTGGACATCAGCCCCTCCGGTGTTCTGGTTCCGGGGCGATATATCCGACCGGGCGGGGCGGCTCAATCGGCAATGCATCACCGGATCTTGCCTTTCGCCCGCCCCGGACGCGCGATAGCGTCGGGCGACTGTCAGATATGAAAGGACGACCCGGATGAACAAAGACGCCCGCGACAGAATGTTCCGCGACGCTCATTCCGATATCGAGACTGCCCGCCACGTGCCCGAGACACCGCAGACGCGCGCGCCCGCTTACCGGCTGGCCTTCACCGATGACGATTTCATGAGCCGCGACGAACTGCGCCCGGTGCGCCTGCAACTCGAACTGCTGAAACCGCAGATGGTGCTGGATGAATACGGGGTCGAATCGACCATCGTCATGTTCGGCGGCGCCCGCATCCCGGAACCCTCCAAGGCCGAGGGCGCCCGGACCGAGACCCTGAAAGCCCTGTCGCGCTATTACGACGAGGCGCGCCGCTTCGCCTGCATCATGACCGAGCGCAGCCTCGCCTCCGGACGGCATGAGAACATCATCTGCACCGGCGGCGGACCCGGCGTGATGGAAGCCGGCAGCCGTGGCGCGGCGGATGCCGGCGGGGTGTCCATCGGGCTCAACATCGTGCTGCCGCACGAACAGGCGCCGAACGAATACGTGACGCCCGACCTGTGCTTCAACTTCCACTACTTCGCCATTCGCAAGATGCATTTTCTGATGCGCGCCAGTGCGATCATGATCTTCCCCGGCGGCTTCGGCACGCTGGACGAGATGTTCGAAAGCCTGACCCTGATCCAGACCGGCCGGATGGAAAGGGTGCCGTTCCTGCTGTTCGGGCAGGAGTTCTGGGAAAAGATCATCAACTGGGAAGCCCTCGCCGAGGCCGGCACGATCAGCCCCGAAGACCTCGACCTCTTCCGCTTCGTGGAAACCGCCGAGGAGGCGGTGGAAGTCATCGACACATGGGGCGACACGGCCCGGCGCGGGGATATTCCGGGGCGGTGAGGCCCACCACCCGGCACGGGACTCGCGCGCGGCACACGGGATCGGACACGGGTCCAGACGCCTGTTGCGACAGGGTATCGGCCAATGGCTGGCCTGTTACAACGCCGGGCGGCCTCACTCGACCCATGGCATATTGCCCCCCGACGAGGTCCATGCCAGCAAAACCGGCCCCATGAGAATGGCAGCCTGATGGGAAACCCTGATCCACCTTAACTGGGCTGCAGTCTGGTCGAAAAAGCAGGACCACGTCTAACTTGCCGGGTTGGCATTCATGCTATTCATGTGTGGGCTGGTCAGGGATCGGTGCGTTAAGAAAGGCAGCACTGAAAACCGGATGAAGCATTTTCGAGGTCAGTTCCGTGACGGGGTCCACATCGAGAATGCAGCACGGTGTGCGGTGTTTATTCTTTGCGACAAAAGTGCAGCCCGGTTGGCGCGGTCTCTTTACGCCTACACCGGCATTGCGACGAAAGTGGTTGAATTGCATATAAGCGACGCCGCAGCGCGATAGACTCTGTCGGACGCGTCCCAAGAGACAACCACAGTTCGAAAATTCTAAAACGCCGGTTCCCTGCGCAAAGCCGCCCCTCGGCCCGAACCAATCCCTCAATCGGGCGCAACCCCTCACTCCAGCACCACCTCCACAAGAATGCTCGGCAGAAACGGGCTGTAATTGTCGTCCGAGACCATGCTGGCGATCAACCGGCCGCGCGCGTCGCGCCAGATGCTCAGCCCTTCGAGGTTTGGCTGGGTGCCATACGCCGACTGCCAGACCACCGCGCCGCCGGTCAGCCCCGCTTGCGTCACCTCGAACCGGCGGATCCGGCTGGCGAAGCCAAAGAGCAAGCTGAAATCGCGCTCCAGCAGGTAGAACCGCCCGGCATCGTCGAAATCCGCGCCGACCGGGCGAAACCGGCCCGAACGCGGGATCGACCCGCTGTCGTCCCATTCGCCCCCGGTGTAACGAAAGACCGGGATCGTCGGGCCACGGGACACCTCGGGCAGGGTGTAGAGCGTGCCGGACGCGTCCACCGCCAGGGCCTCCAGCGAGCCGTTGGGCTCCAGCCCTGCCCAGCCCGGCGCAACGGGCAGGATCGTCTCGCCCGCCCGTCGCGTGACCCGGTGATCGCCCTCGTAAGAGATGAAAAGCTCGCCATCGTCCGTGATCGCCAGCCCCTCGCTGTCGCGCGCGCCCCTTGGGCCGCGCCGGCCATTTCGCGCCATCAGCACCTCTGGCTCAGCGATGTCCAACGCGCGCACCCGCCCGGTCTCGTCCCGCGTGATCCGACCGACAAACAAGAACCCACGATCCGACAGCGCGGCAAAGCCGAGCCCGCCTTCGGTGATTTCGACCGCCGACAGCCCGCCAAGCCGCTCATCCTCTGACCGCAGGACGAGGCCACCAAGCACGTCGCCCCCGCCAGCCAATGCCGAGAGGGTCACGCCAACGGCCAGCACCGCCGCTACTGCGCGCGCAACAGGACGCGCGTGCATTGCTGCGGCAGGTCGGAAAGCATGATTTCCCCGCGCGCCGGGGCCGGGCGCGCCGGGGCCGGGGGTGCCGGGCCGGGCTGTGGCGGCGGCGGGCTGATGATGTTGCGCTGCCACACGCGCGCCTCCTCGCAGCCGTCACCGGGCGGCGGCGGGTCCTGTTCGACGCAATCGCTGTTCCCGTCGGGGCAGTGAAGCCGCACATGGAAATGCGTGTGATGGCCATGCAGCGGCCGGATGTTGCGCAGGTAGGACCGGTCCCCGGTCTCGCGGTCGCACATCCAGACCTTGGCGCCGGGAAAGACGAAGATCCGCGCCACCCGCGGGTCGCTGGCCGCCGCGCGTAGAAGGTGCCAGTGCTGTTCCGTCCAGTTTTCCCCGACGAAGGCGCCACCCGCCCGCCGGGTCGAGATCGACGACAGGCTCTCGCGCCGTTGCCGCGTCAGGGCCAGGTCGGTGGCCGGCAGCATCCAGATATCGGCATCGAGCCCGCTTTGATGGCTGGCATGCCCGGTCAGCATCGGGCCGCCGGCGGGCTGCGCCAGGTCACCGATGTATAGCCCCTCCCACCCCGGCAGGGTGGCAGCCGCACGCGACAGGTCGCGCAGGTAATCCAGCAGCTCGGGATGACCCCAGTTGCGGTTGCGAGAAAGCCGCATTGCCTGCCACGTCGGGCCGGTTTCCGGCAGTCGTTCGGCCCCCTGCACGCAGCCGCGCGCGTATCCGCCGAGGACCGCCGGGCGTGCCGGTTGCGCCGCGCGCACTTGCCCGAACAGCCGCCGCGCCGGGGTTTCATCCATGTGGCTGGCGGTAACAAGCTGCCGTTCCGCCTCGGTCAGCGGCGCCTCAGCGGTGGCACAGGCGGCCAGCAGCAGGGCCAGAAGACAAAGGCAGGCGGCACGCAACATCATCACCCGTCTTCCCCGTGCGGTTTCACCCAGATCAGCAAGATCAATCCAAGGCAGAATAACCCGATCAGCGGGCTGACCCCAAGCCTTTGATTGCCGGTCAGGTCGGTCGTCACCGCGATCAGCCACGGCGCAAGGAAGGTCGTCGCCTTGCCCGACAGCGCGTAAAGCCCGAAACCTTCCGTCATCCGCTTCTGGTTGGCCTGCCGGGTCATCATGTTGCGGCTCGACGATTGCACCGCGCCGCCCGCCGCACCGATGAGCAGCCCGGCAAGGTAGAACAACTGATCTGGCAGGGCCGACCCCTCGGCCACCGGCACCCCGAACACCGCGTCCGGACCCAACCCCACGATCAGGCAGGCGGTGAAGATCAGAACCACGCAGCAGGTCACGATCACCGGCATCGGGCCGAAGCGCCGGTCCGCCCGGCCGCCGACCCAGGCAAAGACCGCCCCGGATATCGCCGCGAGGATACCGAAGATCGCCACCTCCATGATCGACCAGCCCAGCACGCCGAGCGCGTAGATCCCGCCGAACGTATACATGCCGTTCAGCGCATCTCGGTAGAACATCGAACTGCCCAGATAGGCCAGCAGGCTGCGGTGTTGCGGCAGCCTCTTGATGGTGTGCCACAAGTCGCGAAGCCCCTGCCCCAGCCGGTAATGCGCCCCCGCCGGCGGCGGCCCGTCGCGCACCCACAGGAAGAACGGCACCATGAATACCGCGAACCAGATCGCGGTGAGCGGCCCCACCGCCCGGCTATCCTCGCCCCGCGCCGGGTCGAGGCCGAAGGCCGGCTCAAACCCCGTCATGGTGCGCCCGTCATCCCCGGCCACGAAAAATATCAGCATGAACGCCAGCGCCAGCACCCCGCCGATATACCCAAACCCCCAGCCGGAGCCGGAGATACGCCCAAGCTCTTCCCGTGGCCCGAGGCTCGGCAGGTAGGAATTGGTGAAGATGGTGGCAAATTCCATCCCGATCAGGCCGATGCCGAAAAACGCCAGCGCCCATGTGGCCGAGAAATCCGCCGGCGCGGTATACCACGTGCCCCATGCCCCGATCACATACAGCGCCGAGAACAGCCAGACCCACGGCATCCGTCGGCCAGAGGTGTCCGCGACGCTGCCAAGGATCGGTGCCAGCACCGCGATCGTGAGCCCCGCGATGGTCAGCCCGTAGCCCCAAAGCGCCTGCGCCTCGGCCCGCGCGGCGCCTTCGTCCATGCCACCGGCCATCAGCGCCTCGGCCGCGGTCTGCCCGAAATAGGGTCCGAAGATGAAGGTCAGCATCAGCGTGTTGTAAGGCTGACTGGCCCAGTCGAAGAAGAACCAGCCCCAGATTCGTTTTTTCAGTGTAATCCCGGCCATGCCCTGTCCCTTCGCGCTCCGCAGCGGCAGCATTGAGGCATTCCCCGCATTTGGCAACGGCAAAGACAGCTTTCGCGCGCCCTACCCTTCCGGCGGCCAGGGGCGCTCCGCGTCCGCCGCGATCCAGGCGCGCACCCAGCAGGGCAATTCCGGACTTTCACCCTCCAGACCCATCGCCGCCATCACCCGGTCGGTCGGGACGATCCCCGCGCGCCCGGTCACGGCAGAACGGTAAAGGATCTGGCTGCAACAGGCGCCGTCCTTCCACATCGATTGTTCGAGATAAATGAACCGGTCGTCCCAGCCGACGGCGCGGCTGCGCATCTCCACCACCTCGAAGGCGCGCACCCGCCGGCGGTACCGCACCGAGGCCCCGGCCATGGTCAGCCCCCAACGCTCGCGCCGCAGCACGCCGACCAACCCGGTGCGGCTCGCCAGCGGGATCCGGCCCAGATCGTACAGCGTCAGGGTGCGCCCGTTATTGAGCTCCATCCACAGGTCGATGTCCCACGGCCAACACCGATGCCGGCTGACATGGGTGCCGGTCAGCGGCAGGGGCGGGGCGTTGCGGTGGATGGCAAGCTGGTAAGCCATCCGGATAAAGGGATACATGCGCGCCTCTTCGCAAGAAAATCGCCCCTGCCTTTACCTGCGTAACGGCAGGGTCAACCGCCTCCGTCGCGTCACGCCCTTGCCTTCGCGCATCGCCCTCCTTACCTGTGAGCGACATTCAGGAACAACGGACCCAAAAATGCTGTCTCTCTTCCAGATCCTGCTGATGCTCATCTCCATCGCGCAGTTCATCATCATCGCCCATATCATCATGAGCTGGCTGATCAATTTCGGCGTCCTGAACCTGAACCAGCCGATCGTCGCGCAGCTTTGGCAGGGGCTTTCGCAACTGCTGGAACCGCTCTACGGACCGATCCGGCGCATGTTGCCGCCGATGGGCGGGCTGGACCTTGCGCCGCTCATTGTGATCCTCGGCCTCTTCGCGCTGGAAACCATCATCCGCAACAACGCGATGACCTTCATCTGACGCTTCTTCTTGGGTGAAATACTCCGGGGGAGCGCGAGGGGGCAGCGCCCCCTCGCCCCGGTCGGGGTGCGCAGCACCGCGAAACCGGTCTCAGTGGTCGCCGACGAACGGCGCCGCATCGCCCCACAATTCCGACACCCGCGCATCGCGTCCGCAAGCGTCCCGGTATAGCCCGTAGGCAACCGATTTGCGGCGCGGACCAAAGCGCGTCAGGGTCACCTCGTCGCTCCGGTAGTAACCCTGGTGATAGTCCTCTGCCGGCCAGAAAACGCTCGCATCGCGGATCGGCGTGACCACCTCCTGCCCCAACGCCGCCGCCGCCTCGGCGATCGCAGCCTCGGCGATGGCGCGTTCCGCCCCGGTTGCGACGAAAATCGCGGTGCTGTAGCTGTCGCCCCGGTCGCAAAACTGCCCGCCCGCATCGGTCACGTCGACCGAGCGCAGGAACAGGTGCAGCAGTTGCGCATAGCTGACCCTGTCAGCGTCATAGGTGATCTCCACCGCCTCCAGGTGCCCGGTGCCGCCGCGCGTGACTTCCCGGTAGGTCGGCGCCTCCACGGTGCCGCCGGAAAAGCCCGAGACCACTTCGACCACGCCAGCGACCCTTTCGAAATCGCTTTCCACGCACCAGAAGCAGCCGCCGGCGACGACGGTCGTGCGGATCTCCTCGGCCTCGGCGCGTCCAAGCTGCGCAGCGACGCCCAGCAGGATCGACAGCGCGAGGACAACGGTCTTCAAACTTCGGGTCTTGTGGTGCAGGGGCATGACGGTCTCCTCTCGGTTCGCCCCAGACCTGCGCCCGGCATGACCGAATTTCAATGCAAACCCGCGTGAGCCACCGGCTTGCCGGAAGCGCACTGCTTTTATACGAGGGGGCAAGGGGAGTTGACGCCATGAAAATCGCGATGTGGTCCGGGCCACGCAACCTGTCGACGGCGATGATGTATGCCTTCGCCAACCGCGCCGATTGCGCCGTGGTGGATGAACCGTTCTACGCCGCGTATCTTGCCAGAACCAACCTGCACCACCCGATGCGAGACCAGATTCTCGCCGCCCAGCCACAAGATCCCGAGATCGTGGCAGAGGCCCTGTCCGGCCCCAACCCGGACGGAAAAGATCATTACTATCAGAAACACATGACCCATCACATGGTCACGGGCGTGCCCCGCGACTGGATGCGAGACGTGGTCAACGTCTTCCTGATCCGACACCCGGCGCGGGTTGTCGCCAGCTACACCGCCAGGCGCGAGGCGCCCGTGCTCGACGATATCGGGTTTCGCCAGCAGGAAGCACTTTGCCGCGAGGTGCTGGATTTCGGAGAGCCGATCGTGATCGACAGCCATGACGTCCGCGAACACCCGCGCCTCATGCTGGAAAAGTTATGCGAATCCATCGGTTTGCCGTTTTCAGAGGAGATGCTGACCTGGCCACCGGGCGGCCACCGCAGCGACGGTGTCTGGGCGCCGCACTGGTATGGCGCGGTCTGGAACAGCACCGGCTTCGCCGGCCCGGAAGGCCCGTTGCCCCGGCTGGACGGCGCAGCGGCGCAGCTTGCCGCGCAGGCGATGCCCTTCTACGAAGACCTCGCCGCGCGCAAACTGTAACCCGCCTCAGCCCTTCAGCCGCCGGTTCCGCAGCGCGATAAGCCGCAGGCGCAGCGCGTTCAGGCGGATGAACCCCGCCGCATCCTTCTGGTCATAAGCCCCGGCGTCATCCTCGAAGGTCACGTGTTCCTCGGAATAGAGGCTGTGATCCGACCAGCGTCCGACGCACCGCGCCAACCCCTTGTAAAGCTTCAGCCGAACGGTGCCGGTGACATGGTCCTGACTGGCGTCGATGGCCGCTTGCAGCATCTCGCGTTCGGGGCTGAACCAGAACCCGTTATAGATCAACTCGGCATATTTCGGCATCAACTCGTCCTTCAGGTGCATCGCGCCGCGATCCATGGTGATCGACTCGATCCCGCGATGCGCCTCCAGCAACAGGGTGCCGCCGGGCGTTTCGTAGATGCCGCGCGATTTCATGCCCACGAAGCGCCCCTCGACAAGGTCGAGCCGCCCGCAACCATGCTTGCCGCCCAACTCGTTCAGCCTGGTCAGCATCTCGGCGGGGGTCACGGGCTGGCCGTTGATCGACACGGCATCGCCCTTTTCGAACCCGATCTCGACGTATTCGGGATCGTTCGGCGCGTCCTCGGGGCGAACCGTGCGTTGGTAGACGTAGTCGGGCGCGTCGACGGCCGGGTCCTCCAGCACCTTGCCCTCGGACGAGGTGTGAAGAAGGTTTGCATCGACGCTGAACGGTGCTTCGCCACGCTTGTCCTTGGCAATCGGGATCTGGTTGGCTTCGGCGAAGTCCAGCAGCTTGGTGCGGCTGGTCAAATCCCATTCGCGCCACGGCGCGATCACCCGGATATCGGGGTTGAGCGCATAGGCCGCCAGTTCGAAGCGCACCTGGTCATTGCCCTTGCCGGTCGCGCCATGGGCCACGGCATCGGCGCCGGTTGCTTGCGCAATCTCGATCAGGCGCTTGGAAATCAGCGGCCGCGCGATCGAGGTTCCCAGAAGGTAGAGCCCCTCATACTGCGCGTTGGCACGGAACATCGGGTTGACGAAATCGCGCACGAATTCGTCGCGCAGGTCTTCGATGTAGATGTTTTCCGGCTTGATCCCAAGCATCAGCGCTTTTTCGCGCGCCGGGTTCAGTTCTTCGCCCTGGCCGAGATCGGCGGTGAAGGTCACCACCTCGCAGCCGTATTCGGTCTGCAACCACTTCAGGATGATCGAGGTGTCCAGACCTCCGGAATAGGCGAGAACGACTTTCTTGGGCGCGGACATGGGGAAACTCCGGGAAATCGATTGACCGGGGCGGCGATACCGGGTTTTCAGGGGGGAAGCAAGCCGAGCGGAGGGTGTGCGAATGGAGCATGGGTATCAGATGTTGCGTCACGTGGTGGCGCAGGTTTTCGGGAATTTCGGACAGGCGGCGCGGCTGACGCTGCTGCTGACCTTCCTGCCGATGGCACTGTTACTTGTGCTGTTCCTGCAAACAGGCGTGCCCTATAACAGCTTCCCCGGCGGCCGGATGGAACCGGCAATGGCCCCCGGCAGCAATGGCGGTCTGCTGTTTCTCGCCGTTCTTGCCGGCATCGTCGTCAGCGCCATCACCTATTGCTGGGCCGCTGTCGGCTGGCACCGCTTCGTGCTTCTGGAAGAACACGGTAACGGCATCGTCCCGCAATGGCGCGGACCGAACATCCTGTCCTATATCGGCCGCGCGATCCTGATCGGGGTCGTGGTGATGTTGATCGGCATCGTCTCCGGTATGCTGCTCACCATGATCATGTTTGCCGCGCCCGTGCAGGCAGTCGGGTTTGTGCTGGCCACCGGGTGGGTCATGGGCATGAGCTGGGTCATCACCCGGATGGGACTGATCCTGCCCGCCGCCGCGCTTGGCAAACCGATGACCATCCGCGAAAGCTGGACCGCCACGAAACCGGTTGCAACAGACCTCCTGGTGCCACTGTTTGTCATCGCGGTGGCGATGAACCTGCTCAGCGAACTGATCATGCTGCTGTTCACCAATAGCACGCTTGGCATGATCCCGCTGGCTTTCCTCTACTGGATGCAGGTCCTTCTGAACCTTTCGCTGATGACCACGCTCTACGGCACACAGGTCGAAGGGCGCCCCCTGACTTGACCCGCCAAGGCACCGCATGACCGATTTCGCAGACACCGCCCGCGCCGCCACAGCCGCGATGCGCGAGCTTTTCCCGGCCACGCCGTTGCAACGCAATGCCTTCCTGTCTGATCGCTACGACGCCGATATCTGGCTGAAGCGCGAAGACCTGTCGCCGGTGCGCAGCTACAAGATCCGCGGCGCCTTCAACGCGATGACCAAGCGCCTGGCCGAAGACCCGGAGCGCAGGCTTTTCGTCTGCGCCAGTGCCGGCAACCACGCGCAGGGCGTCGCCTTCGTCTGCCGCCATTTCGGGGTCCGGGGCGAGATCTTCATGCCGGTGACGACGCCGCGCCAGAAGATCGACAAGACCCGTGCCTTTGGCGGCGACGCGGTCGAGATTCGGCTGGTGGGCGACTATTTCGACGACACGCTGGCCGCGGCGCAGGCGTTCTGCGCAGAAACCGGCGCCGCCTTCCTGTCGCCTTTCGACGACCCGGACGTGATGATCGGGCAAGCCTCGGTCGCGGTCGAGATGCTGGACCAGTTGGGCCACGCGCCCGACCGGCTGATCCTGCCGGTGGGCGGCGGCGGGCTGTCGTCGGGCGTGCTGTCCTATCTCAAGGCGATGGGCGCTGCAACGCGGGTCAAACTGGTGGAACCGGTCGGCGGCATGAGCCTTGCCGCCGCGTTGAAGGCCGGCCACCCCGTGACGCTGCCGGTGGTGGACAATTTCGTTGACGGCGCTGCCGTGGCGCGGATCGGGGCGGCCCCCTTCGAGGTGCTTGCCGCGACCGATCCCGGCGATGTTCTGGCGGCCCCCGAAAACCGCATCTGCGTGACGATCTCGGAGCTTTTGAACACAGAGGGCATCGTGCTGGAACCTGCCGGTGCGCTGGCCATCGACGCGTTGCAGGATCTGGGGGCCGCGATCCGCGGGCAGTCGGTGGTCTGCGTGACCTCGGGCGGGAATTTCGACTTCGAGCGCCTGCCGGAGGTCAAGGAACGCGCCATGCGCTACCGGGGGGTGAAGAAATACTTCATCCTGCGAATGCCGCAACGGCCGGGTGCCTTGAAGGATTTCCTTGGCCTTCTCGGGCCCGGCGACGATATCGCCCGGTTCGAATACCTCAAGAAATCGGCGCGCAACTTCGGTTCCGTCCTGATCGGTATCGAGGCCCGCGCCGCGGCCGATTTCGACGCGCTTTTCACCCGTATGGACGAGCACGGCTTCGCATACCGCGACATCACCGAGGATGAAGTGCTGGCCGAATTCCTGATCTGACACCACCGTTCAGGCCGCGGTGGCGGGCAGGTCGGCACCGAAGCTTGCCACCGATTCCCGAAACAGCCAGTCCAGGTACACCACGTCCACAGGCCGGCCAGCGCCTACCTGCCTTTCCGCAGTCGTGCAGGCATCGGCGAAGTCGGTGAAGCCGAGGTTCAGTGCGCTGCCCCGCAAGCCGTGCATCGAATCCGCCCCGGCCATTTCGGGGTTGTCGCGCAAATCCTGAAGGACGCTCCCCATCTCATCGAGGAACATCGTCACAACCTCGGCGAAATCCTCTTCGCCGATTTCATCGCGCAGATCTTGCAGTCTTTCACGGTCGATCACACATGCCTCCCTCGACCTTTTCGCCCGGATGCTCGATGGGTAGCGGCACGAGCTTAACAATCCCTTACAATACTCACCGAATTCGGTGACATTTTAGGTTTCACCTCATCTTAACGCCTGCCCCGCCATGCATGTGCAAATGATCGAGAGGGGGGTGGCGCGTGCCGGATGATGCAGGACAAGTGATGACGGGTGGTTTCGCTGTTCCGGGGCCGGGCGGCCTGACGCGACAGTCGCATGTGCTGATCCTTGAAAACAGCCGCGCGCAACGGACATTCCTGTCCATGCTGCTGCGCAAATGGGGGCATGACGTGACGGTGTGCGAGCGCCCGGCCGAGGCGCTGGATATTCTGGCGCACCGCGACATCCCGATCGTGCTGACCGACTGGATGATGCCGGGCATGTCGGGGCCGGACTTTTGCCGGGCCTTTCGCGCGATGCAGCGTGAAAGCTACGGATATGTGATCCTGCTGACCTCCAAGTCCGCGAAAGAGGACATCGCGCAAGGGCTGGAGGCGGGAGCCGATGATTTCGTTGCCAAACCGGTCAACCCGCATGAACTGCGCGCCCGAATCCAGGCCGGCGAGCGTATCGTTGCGATGCAGGGCGAACTGGTCAGCCAAAACCGCAAGATCCGCACCACGCTGGCCGAATTGCGCACGCTCTACGACGCGCTCGACCGCGATCTGCACGAGGCCAAGCGGCTTCAGGAATCGCTGGTGCGTGAAACCTTCCGCACGCTCCACAACGGATCGGTCGCGCTGATACTGCGATCATCGGGCCATGTCGGCGGCGACCTCGTGGGGTTCTTTCCGATCCCCGGCAACCGGATCGGGGTGTTTTCGCTCGACGTGTCGGGCCACGGTGTGACGTCGGCGCTGCTCACCGCGCGCATGGCCGGGCTTCTGTGCACCGCCGCGCCGGAACAGAACGTGGCCCTGGTGCAGATGCGCGGCGGCGACTGGCAGGCGCTGCCACCCGATGCCGTGGCGCGCAAGCTGAACGCGATGATGTTCGAGGAGGTAGAAACCGACCTCTACTTCACCATCTGCCTGGCCGAGGTCTGCCTTGACACCGGCCATGTGCGGATGGTTCAGGCGGGCCATCCGCACCCCGCGATCCAGCACGCCGATGGCACCATCGACTGGGTCGGGGATGGCGGCATGCCGATTGGCCTGCTGCCGGATGCCCGCTTCGAAACGGTTGAGTTTACCCTCACCCCCGGCGACCGCTTGCTGCTGCATTCCGATGGCTTCACCGAATGTTCCGCGCCGACCGGCGGGTTCCTTGATGAAAGCGGCCTTGCCGAACTTCTGTCGCGCAATGCCGCCGCCGCGCCGGAGGATTTCCTGCCCGCCTGCATCGAGGGGCTGGAACGATTCGCGGGTCGCGCCGATTTTGACGATGACGTCTCGGCGCTCTGCCTGCATTTCACACCCGAAGACGCGCCCGAAGCCGGCTGACAAACGCCCGGTCACCCTCGACCCCAAGCTCGGTTTCCGCCGCGTCCCAAGGCAGGAACACCGGGTGATGCCCCGGCTCGGTCGGCGCACCAAGGCGCAAGCCGATCCGTGCCATGTAAACGGTGCACAGCTTCTGCGCCCAGATATCGTAGTCGGGCATGTAGGTGAAACGATGGAACATGCCCAGCCGCCGGGGCGCGTGGATTCGATAGCCGGTTTCCTCAACCACCTCTCGGTGCAGCGCCACCAGCGGCGACTCGCCCGGATCAATGCCGCCGCCGGGCAGTTGCAGTTCCGCCAGCGGGCGTTGCTGGAAGGTCGCAAGAATCCCGTCCCCGGCAAGGATGATCGCGTAGGCCCCGCGGCGGGGCGTGTAGCAGCGATCGGGCTGCGGTTGCGGGCCGAAGCGGCGGTTCATCGACAGTCCTTTCGCACCACGCACGGCGGCTTTCGGGTTGGCAAGGCGGTTGCCGCGCATATATGGGCGCGGTATGCCAGCCCGCGTGGCAGAAGGAAAGCCGATGACCCTCAGCACCAGAATCGCATGGGACGACACCGTCCTGCCCTTCCAGCTCGACCGCTGCGATGTGCGCGGGCGGGTGGCCCGGCTTGATGGCACCATGGATCGGATCCTGTCGCAGCACGATTATCCGCGCGGGATCGAGTCTCTGCTGGCGGAAATGTCGCTGTTGACCGCGCTGATCGGCCAGACGATCAAGCTGCGCTGGAAACTGTCGTTGCAGGTGCGCGGCGACGGGCCGCTGCGCCTTCTGGCGACCGATATCTACGCCCCTACGCAAGAGGGTGAAAAGGCCCGCATCCGCGCCTACGCTTCCTACGACAAGGAAACATATGTCGAGGGCGCCGACCCCTTCCCGCAGATCGGCAAGGGCTATTTCGCCATCCTGATCGACCAGGGCAAGGGCAACACCCCCTACCAGGGCATCACGCCGATTGCCGGCGGCTCGCTGGCCGGCTGCGCCGAGACCTATTTCGCCCAGTCCGAACAATTGCCGACCCGCTTCGCCCTGTCCTTCGGCCATAGCCGGGAGGTCGGCGGGCAAAGCGGCTGGCGCGCCGGCGGCGTGATGATCCAGCACATGCCCAAGGCGTCGCCCCATGCCAGCGGCGAGGGCGGCTCCGGCGAGGGCGGACTGCTGAAGCCTGCCGATTTCCTCTCCGACGACGACGGCGAGAACTGGAACCGCGCCAGCATCTTGCTCGATACGGTCGAGACGCTGGAGCTTGTCGGCCCGTCCGTCGCGCCCACCGACCTGCTGTTGCGTCTGTTCCACGAGGAAAACCCGCGTGTCTTCGATGCGCTGCCGGTCGCATTCGGCTGCACCTGTTCTGCCGAAAGGGTGCGCGAAAGCCTGTCGATCTACTCTGCCAGGGACATCGCGCACATGACGACGGAGGAGGGCACCGTCACCGCCGATTGCCAGTTCTGCGGCGCGCATTACGTCTTCGACCCGCTGACACTCGGGTTCGAGGCGGTAAAGACACCCGATGGCCGTGACAAGTGATCTTGACCGCGTGAAGCAGGCCTTGGCCGGGTGCGGCCACGCCTCGTCCGACTATGACCTCAATCCCGGCGTGGACCTTCCAAAGGGGCGCAGCCTGCGGCCTGCCGCCGTCCTCGTGCCGATCATCGAGACAGATCACGGTGCGCGGGTGATCCTGACCAAGCGCTCCGCGCGGCTGAAACACCACCCCGGTCAGGTCGCCTTTCCCGGCGGCGGCATCGACGACACCGACACCGATGCCGCCGCCGCCGCCCTGCGTGAAAGCCACGAGGAGATTGGGCTGGAACCCGGCAATGTCGAGATCCTCGGCCAGTTACCGGCGCATGAAACGGTGACCAGCTACAGCGTCACCCCCTTCGTCGGCCGCATCCGTGCGCCCTTCACCCCGGTGGCGGAAGCGAGCGAGGTGGCAGAGGTCTTCACCGTCCCGCTGCCCTTCCTGCTGACCCCGGCCAGCTACCGCGTCGAACGCCGTCGCTGGCGCGGCGCGTGGCGGTCCTACTACGTCGCGCCTTACGGTCCCTATTACATCTGGGGCGCAACGGCGCGGATATTGAAGGGGCTGGCGGATCGGGTGGCGCCATGAGGCTGAAGGCCGACTGGCTGAACCATCCCGGCACGCAGATGCTCTGCACCGCGTTGCAGGCGGCGGGGTTCCACGCGCTGTTCGTCGGCGGATGTGTCCGCAACGGGCTGCTTGGACTGCCGACGGATGATATCGACCTTTCCACCGATGCGCGCCCCGACCGGGTGATCCGGATCGCCGAGGCGGCGGGGTTGAAGGCGGTTCCCACCGGCATCGAGCATGGCACCGTGACCGTGGTGGCCGACGGGCTGGCGCACGAGGTGACGACCTTTCGCCGCGACGTGGAAACCGATGGCCGCCGCGCGGTGATCGCCTTTGCCGACAAGGTGGAGGAGGACGCGGCGCGGCGCGATTTCACCATGAACGCGATTTATGCCGATGCGGGCGGCCGGGTGATCGACCCGCTCGGACACGGGGTAACGGATCTGCGCGCCGGGCGACTGCGCTTCATCGGTGACCCGCATGACCGCATCCGCGAGGATTACCTGCGCATCCTGCGCTTTTTCCGGTTCCATGCGCTCTACGGCGACGCCGAGGCGGGCCTCGACGCGGATGGCCTTGCTGCCTGCGCCGAGATGGCGGATGGCATCGACCGGCTGTCGCGCGAACGTATCGGCCACGAAATGCGCAAGCTGTTGCGCGCGCCGGATCCCGCCCCCGCCACCGCCGCCATGGCGCAGGCGGGTGTGCTGCGCCTCGCCCTGCCCGGCGCCGACCCCGCGCCGTTGCCATTGCTGATCCATGCCGAGGCCGATCTTGGCGTTACGCCCGATCCTTGCCGCCGCCTTGCCGCAATCGGCGGCACAGACCCGGCCGAGGCGCTGCGCCTGTCGCGCGCCGATGCGCGCCGCGTCGCCCTGCTGCGCGACGCCGCCGCCTCGACCATGGCCGCTGGAGAGCTTGGCTACCGCGAGGGCTTTGCGGCCGCGCGCGATGTGCTGCTGCTCCGCGTGGCGCTGTTGCAACAACCTCTGACCAGGTCCGACCTTGAGGCCGCGCTCGCCGCCGACGGGCTGCGCCTGCCGGTGAAACCCGGAGATCTCATGCAGATCGGCCTGTCTGGCCCCGCCCTTGGCAATCGCCTGCGGGAAATCGAGCGGCGCTGGATCACCTCGGGCTTCAGTCTGACCCGCGCCGAGTTGCTGGCTTGACACACCGCGCCCCCTGACATCCTGTCGGCGGACGCCAGAAACCGGATGCCCCCTTGGACCCGCTTCACGCCTTCGTCTTCGTCGGGCTGTTCTCGCCCGGTCCGAACGTGATCCTGCTGACCGCCTCGGGCGCGCGCTTCGGCTTTCGCGCAACGCTGCCGCACGTGTTCGGCGTCGCCCTTGGCGTTGGCGTGATCGCGGCGTTGGTCGGGCTTGGCATCGGCGCGCTGCTGCTGGCGCGTCCGGGGCTGGCGCTGGGGCTGAACCTGATCGCGGCGGGCTGGATCCTGTGGATGGCTTACGCCCTTGTCCGCAACAAGGAGATGTCCACCGGACGCGCGGGCGAACGGCCCTTCACGCTCTGGCAAGCGGTGCTCTTTCAATGGGTAAACCCCAAGATCTGGGCCGTCGCCATGGCCGCCGCAGCAGGCTACGGCCTCGGCCTTCCCCCACCGGCCGAGGCGTGGCGCCTCGCCACCGCCTTTTCCGGCATCAATCTTTTCGTCTGCCTGTTCTGGAGCTTCGCAGGCTCCCTGCTGGCCCTGCTGCTGACCACACCGCGTGCATGGGCAACATTCCGGTTGTGCATGGGCGCAGCCCTTGCCGCCTCCGCGCTGATGGTCTTCTGGTAACGCGCGGGCTATATCTGCGGCAAAAGGCCCCTACCCCCGGCGCGGTGCATGTTTCGGTTCTTCGAAAACCTTGTCGATCCCTTCACGGACTATCCCGAAACGGACAGCCCGCCGGCGGGGCTGTTTGGCTTCCTGTGGGACTATTCGCAGCCCTTCAAGCGGGTCTTTCTTTATACCGCGTTGATGTCGGTCGTGGTGGCGACGGTGGAGATCTGGCTGATCCACTACATGGGTCGGCTGGTCGACCTTCTTTCGGGGGCGGAGCCGGCGCAGATGATGTCCGATCACGGGCTGGAACTTCTGGCCGTCGCGGTGTTCATCCTGCTGATCCGGCCGATGATCCAGTGGCTCGACGTGGCGCTTCTGAACAACGGGATCATCGTCAATTTCGGCACGCTGATCCGCTGGCGCGCGCATCGCCACGTGCTGCGCCAGTCGGTTGGCTGGTTCGAGAACGATTTCGCCGGCCGGCTGGCAAACCGCATCATGCAGACGCCCCCCGCCGCCGGCGACGCGATCTTTCAGGTCTTCGACGCGATCACCTATTCGCTCGCCTACCTTATCGGCGCGGCGCTGTTGCTCTGGGGCTCCGATATCCGGCTGGTGCTGCCGCTGCTGGTGTGGTTCGCGCTTTACGCGGCTCTGGTGCGCTGGACGATGAAACGGGTCGGCCCGGCGTCGAAGGCCAGTTCCGACGCGCGCTCGATGACCACGGGGCGGGTGGTGGACAGCTATTCCAACATCCATTCCGTCAAGCTCTTCGCGCATCACGACCGGGAAATCGACTATGCCCGCGAAGCGATCGAGCATACCCGGCGCACCTTTGCCGCCGAGATGCGCATCTACACCCTGATGGACGTGATGCTGACGCTGCTCAACGGACTTCTGATCGTCGCGGTGGTGGGCTGGGCGATCTGGCTCTGGGTGCAGGGGCTGGCCTCGGTGGGCGTGGTGGCGGCGGCGACCGCGCTGACCCTGCGCCTGAACGCCATGACCGGTTGGATCATGTGGGCGCTATCCACCTTCTTCCGTTCGCTCGGCGTGGTGTCGGAGGGGATGGAGACCATCGCCCAACCGATCGACCTGCGCGACGCGCCGGGCGCGATGGCGTTGCAGTTCGAGCGCGGCGAGATCCGGGTTGAGCATGTCAGCCACCATTACGGGCGTGGCAGCGGCGGATTGCAGAACGTGAGCCTGACGATCCGGCCGGGCGAAAAGGTCGGGGTGATCGGCCGCTCCGGCGCCGGCAAATCGACCTTGGTGAAGCTGCTCCTGCGCTTCTACGACCCCGAACAGGGCCGCATCCTGATCGACGGGCAGGATATCGCCCGCGTCACGCAGGACAGCCTGCGCCGCCAGATCGGCATGGTGCAGCAGGACAGTTCGCTGCTGCACCGTTCAGTCCGCGACAACATCCTCTACGGCCGTCCCAATGCGACGGAGGACGAGATGATCGCCGCAGCCAAGCGCGCCGAGGCGCATGATTTCATCCTCGACCTGACCGACCCGCAGGGCCGCACCGGCTATGACGCGCATGTCGGCGAACGCGGCGTGAAACTGTCGGGCGGGCAGCGGCAGCGCATCACCATCGCCCGCGTGATCCTCAAGGACGCGCCCATCCTGGTGCTGGACGAGGCAACGAGCGCCCTCGATTCGGAGGTGGAATCGCTGATCCAGTCCACGCTTTACGGGGTGATGGAGGGCAAGACCGTGATCGCCATCGCGCACCGGCTGTCCACCATCGCGCATATGGACCGGATCATCGTGCTCGATGACGGGCGCGTCGCCGAGGAGGGGACACACGAGGCGCTGCTTGCCCGCGGCGGGCTTTACGCCGGGTTCTGGGCGCGGCAGTCGGGCGGCTTCATCGGCACCGACGAGGCCGCCGAATGATGCACTGGCTCGCCAACCTGATCGACGCCTTCCGCCCGGCGGACGGCCCGCCGCCCAACCGGCTTGTGGCCTTCTTCCACTGGTGCCTGACAGGGGCGTGGCCGGTGCTGACGCTGGCCGCGCTCGTCTCCGGTATCGCCGGCGGGCTTGAGGTGGTCTCGGCCCTCGTCCTCGGCCTCGTCATCGACGCGGCGACGGCAACCGACCCCTCCACGATGCTGCAAGACAACTGGCCGCTCCTTCTTACCGGGGCGGCGTTCTTCCTGCTGGCCCGGCCGCTGGCCTTCGCCGCCTCATCTGCCGCCAGCACGCTGGTAGTGGCGCCGGGGGTGAACGTGCTTGTGCTGCAACGGCTGAACCGCCATACGCTGGGCCAGTCCGTCACCTTCTTCGACGACGATTTTGCGGGCCGCATCGCGCAGAAGCAGATGCAGACGGCAACCGCGATCACCAACGTGGTGACGGAATTCGTCAACGTGGTGGCCTTCGCGCTCGCGTCGCTCGTCGGCTCCCTGCTGCTGCTGATCACCATCGACGGGCGCATGGCGGTGGCCCTTTTCATCTGGCTGATCGGCTATTTCGCCACCATCCGCTGGTTCCTGCCGCGGGTGCGCGCCCTGTCCAAGGACCGCGCCGCCGCCCGCGCCGTCGTCTCGGGGCGGGTCGTGGACACGATCACCAATATCAAGACGGTCAAACTTTTCGCGCATCACGCGTTCGAGGATCGTTCGGCCCTGTCGGCGATGGAACATTACCGCCAGAAGGCGATCGGCTTCGGCGTGATCTCGGCGGGGTTCCGGCTGTCGCTGATGACGGTTGCGGGCGCCCTGCCGGTGATCCTGATCGGCGGCACCGTCTGGCTCTGGACGCAAGGGGGGGCCAGCCCCGGCGACATCGCGGCCACCGGCGCCGTCTCGATCCGAATCGCGCAGATGACCGGCTGGGTCAGCTTCGTGCTGATGACCATCTATTCCAACCTCGGCGAGGTGGAGGACGGCATGATCACCCTGTCGCCCGCGCATGGGCTGACCGATCGCGACGATGCGCGGGACATCGCCCGCGCGCGCGGGGACATCCGGTTCGAAGGTGTCGGCTTCGCCTATGGCCGCGAGGAGGGCGGCGTCACCGGCCTGACGCTCGACGTGCAGCCGGGCGAAAAGCTGGGCATCGTCGGCGCGTCGGGCGCGGGCAAATCCACCCTCGTTGCCCTCCTGTTGCGGCTTTACGACGCCGAGGCGGGGCGCGTGCTGCTCGATGGCCACGACCTGCGCAACCTGACGCAGGAAAGCCTGCGCCGCCAGATCGCGATGGTCACGCAGGAAACCGCGATGTTCAACCGCTCGGCCCGCGACAACATCCGCTATGGCCGCCCCGACGCCAGTGAGGAGGAGGTGATCGCCGCGGCCCGGCGCGCCGAGGCGCATGACTTCATCCTCGGGCTTAAGGATCACATGGGCCGCACCGGCTACGACGCCTATCTGGGCGAACGCGGCGTGAAACTCTCGGGCGGGCAGCGGCAGCGCATCGCGCTGGCCCGCGCCTTCCTCAAGGACGCCCCGATCCTCGTGCTGGACGAGGCGACGAGCGCGCTCGACTCGGAGGTCGAGGCCGCCATCCAGGACACGCTGGACGAGGTGATGAAAGGCAAGACCGTGATCGCCATCGCGCACCGCCTGTCCACGCTGGCGCAGATGGACAGGATCGTCGTGCTCGACGCCGGCAGGGTCGTCGAGGACGGGACGCACGCCGCGCTGCTTGATGCGGGCGGGCTTTATGCGCGCTACTGGAACCGGCAATCGGGCGGTTTCATCGGCACCGGGGTGGCCGCGGAATGAAACGGCGCGCATGGACCTTGAAACCGTCAGTTCAGAGGATTTCGGCCGCAGCCTGACCGGCACCGGCGTCAACCTGCTGACCCGCGACGTGCGCGGGCTGGCAGGGGTCCATGCGCAGGTCTTCGGCCCGGCAATCCGTAAAGCGTAACAGCTTCCCGCGCCGCGCGTTTGGCGTTATCTCCGCGTCATGGAAATCACGATTCAAAGACTGGGCCACAAGGGCGACGGCATTGCCGAGGGGCCCATCCTCGCCCCCCTCACCCTGCCCGGCGAAACTGTCGCGGGCGAGGTTGCGGATGGAAGGATGGACGCGCCGCGCATCCTTACCCCCTCGCCCGACCGCGTCACAGCCCCGTGCCGCCATTTTCGCCAATGCGGCGGCTGCGCGCTGCAACATGCCTCGGACGATTTCGTCGCCCGCTGGAAACAACACGTCGTGGAAACCGCGCTCGCCGCGCAAGGGCTGACCACCGCGTTCCGCCCGCTTCACACCTCGCCACCGCACAGCCGCCGCCGCGCCACGCTGGCCGGGCGGCGCACGAAGAAGGGCGCGCTGATCGGCTTTCACGCCCGCCGCTCCGACACCATCGTGCAGATCACCGACTGCCACGTCCTGCATCCCGACCTGATGGCCCCGCTGCCCGCATTGGAGCAAATCACGCGCATGGGCGCATCGCGCAGCGCCACGCTGGCCTTCGCGCTCACCCGGTCCGAGGCCGGGGTCGACTGCGCCGTGACCGGCGGCAAACCGCCCGACGAAGCCTTGCGCCTCACCCTGCCGCGCTTCCGCGACCGCTTCGCACGCCTCACATGGGACGGCGAGACCGTGTTCACCGACGCGCCCCCGGTGCAAAGCTTCGGCCCCGCCACCGTTACCCCACCCGCCGGGGCATTCCTCCAGGCCACGCCCGATGGCGAAGCCGCGCTGCTGGCCGCCATGCAAGAGGCGACGGAGGGCGCGACACATATCGTCGATCTCTTCGCGGGCGTCGGCACCTTCGCCTTGCCGCAGGCCCAAACCGCCCCGGTCCACGCGGTGGAAGGCGCGCCGGAGATGCTGGCCGCGCTCGCCCACGGCGCACGTCATGCCAGTGGCCTCAAACCCGTCACGACAGAGGCGCGCGATCTCTTCCGCCGCCCCCTGACAGCCGAGGATCTTGCCCGCTTCGACGCCGCCGTGATCGACCCGCCCCGCGCCGGCGCCGCGGCGCAGGTGCGCGAACTGGCCGCCGCCGCGATCCCGCGCATCGGTTTCGTCTCCTGCAACCCGGTAACCTTCGCGCGCGACGCGAAAACGCTCACCGGTGCGGGCTACCGCCTCGACTGGGTGCAGGTCATCGACCAGTTCCGCTGGAGCCCCCATGTGGAGCTTGCGGCGCAATTCACCCGGCCTCATATCTGACCCCGGAACCCGAAGGACGACACGCATGCGGCACTGGTTGCAAACCCGGCTGGAAACGGCGCTTGTGCGCAACACGATCATCGGGGTGATCCTGTTCAACGCGGGTATCCTCGGGCTGGAAACCTCCGATTCTGCGATGGACCGCGCCGGCGCGCTGATCGTGGCGCTCGACGGCGTTTGCCTTGCGATCTTCGTGGCCGAGCTTGCCGCCAAGCTCTTTGCCTATGGGTCGCGCTTCTTCCGCTCCGGCTGGAACATCTTCGACGCGCTCATCATCGGCATCGCGCTCATTCCCGGGGGACAAGGCTTTTCGGTGCTGCGCTCGCTGCGCATCCTGCGGGTGCTGCGGGTCATCTCGGTGGCCCCGCGCCTGCGCCGGGTGGTGGAGGGCTTCATCAGCGCCGTGCCCGGCATGGCAAGCGTGTTCCTGCTGATGGGGATCATCTTTTATATCGGCGCGGTGATGACAACGAAGCTCTTCGGCGATGCCTTCCCCGACTGGTTCGGCACCCTCGGCCGGTCGCTTTACACGCTCTTCCAGATCATGACGCTGGAAAGCTGGTCGATGGGCATCGTCCGCCCGGTGCTGGAGCTCTACCCCTACGCTTGGGCGTTCTTCGTGCCCTTCATCCTTGTCACCACCTTCGCGGTGGTGAACCTCGTCGTCGGCCTTATCGTGAATTCCATGCAGGACGCCCATTCCGAGGAAGAAACCGTCCAGACCAGCGCCTACCGCGACGAGGTGCTGGAACGGCTGAAGGCAATCGAGGCGCGGCTCGACGACAGCCGCTAGCCGCGCCTCGGTCCGGCTTTCATCTTGGCCAAGATACCTCCGCCTGAGGCATCCCCCCCCCGCGCCATCCCGCGCAATCCCGCGCAGGCGCCGCCCCGGCACACCGCCCAATCAGATATCCCGTGGCAACGCGGCCAGAGGAGGGCCCCGCAGGGGCTTGACGAGGGGCGCCCGCGGGTCGACGCGCGCCAGCGTGGCGAAACCCGTTTCAGGTACACAGGTGGTGCGCGCGGGGTATCGCCCGCTGTAGAGGGCCGCCCCGTTTCAGCGCCGCCCTACGCCTTGCTCCGCAGCGTCGCCACGCCCAGCACGTCGAGCACCTTCGCCTCGATATGCTCCGCGTTCATCGCCGCCGCCGCGTACATGTCGACCGGGCTGGCCTGGTCGATAAAGATATCGGGCAGAACCATCGAGCGGAATTTCAGCCCATGATCGAACACCCCCGCTTCCGCCAATACCTGCGCGACGTGGCTGCCGAAGCCGCCGACCGCGCCTTCCTCGATGGTGATCAGCGCCTCGTGCTCCGCTGCCAGCCTCAGAACAAGCTCTGAATCCAGGGGTTTGGCGAAGCGCGCATCGGCAATCGTCGGATTGATCCCCTTGGCCGACAGCGCCTCGGCGGCGTCCATGACCTCTTTCAGACGGGTTCCGAAAGACAGGATCGCAACGTCCTTTCCCTTGGCGATCATCCGCCCCTTGCCGATCTCCAGCACCTCGCCACGCTCGGGCATCTCCACGCCCACGCCCTCGCCGCGCGGGTAGCGAAAGGCGATCGGGCCTTCGTCATGTGCCGCCGCCGTCGCGACCATGTGCACAAGCTCGGCTTCATCGGCCGCCGCCATGACCACGAAGCCCGGCAGGTTGGACAGATACGCCACGTCGAACGACCCTGCATGCGTCGCCCCGTCCGCGCCAACCAACCCGGCGCGGTCAATGGCGAATCTGACCGGAAGCCGCTGGATCGCCACGTCATGCACGATCTGGTCGTAGGCGCGTTGCAGGAAGGTGGAATAGATCGCTGCAAAGGCCTTCATTCCGCCCGCCGCCAGCCCGGCGCAGAATGTCACCGCGTGCTGTTCGGCGATCCCGACATCGAAACAGCGGCGCGGAAACCGCTCCCCGAACAGGTCAAGGCCGGTGCCGTCGGGCATCGCGGCGGTGACGGCGACGATTTTCTCGTCGGTCTCGGCCTCGCGGATCAGGCTCTGCGCGAACACCTTGGTATAGGAGGGCGCATTCGACGGCGCCTTCCTCTGCTTCCCCGTCACCACATCGAACGGGGCGCGTGCGTGGCCCTTGTCCGGCATCTGCTCCGCATGGCTGAAGCCCTTGCCCTTCTGCGTGATCGTGTGGATCAGGATCGGCCCGTCGGCCCGCGCCTTG
>PFEX01000168.1:51652-53735 GCA_002783145.1 Rhodobacteraceae bacterium CG17_big_fil_post_rev_8_21_14_2_50_65_11
GCACCGCCAGCAACTGGTCCATGTCGTGGCCGTCGATGGGGCCGACATAGGAAAAGCCCAGTTCCTCGAACAGCGTCCCGCCGACGGTCGCGGCCTTGAGCAGTTCCTTGGCCCGCTTGGCACCCTCCTGGAACGGTCCCGGCAGCATCGACACCGCGCCCTTGGCCGCCGCCTTCAGTTCCTGGAACGGCGCGCCGGCGTAAAGCCGCGACAGGTAGTTCGACATCGCGCCCGTGGGCGGCGCGATGCTCATCTCGTTGTCGTTGAGGATCACGAACAGGCGTTTGCCAAGGTGGCCGGCATTGTTCATCGCCTCGTAAGCCATGCCGCCCGACAGCGCCCCGTCGCCGATCACGGCGATCGCGTCGCCCGCCCCGGTCGCGGTCACACCGCCCAGGTCGCGCGCCACGGCGAAACCGAGCGCGGCGGAAATACTGGTCGAGGCATGCGCCGCACCGAACGGGTCGTAGGGCGATTCGCTGCGCTTGGTGAAGCCCGAGAGGCCCCCTTTCTTGCGCAGGGTCGGCATCCGGTCACGGCGTCCGGTCAGGATCTTGTGCGGATAGCACTGATGGCTGACATCCCAGACCAGCTTGTCGCGCGGCGTGTCGAAGACGGCGTGCAGCGCGACGGTCAGTTCCACCACGCCAAGACCGGCGCCAAGGTGCCCGCCGGTCTTGCTGACGGCGGCGATGGTCTCGGCGCGCAACTCATCTGCCACGCGGCGCAGATCCGCGGCAGAGAGGCCGCGCAGGTCCGCGGGCGACGCGATCCGGTCAAGGTGAGGGGTGTCGGGATGGTGGCTCATGTGGCACTCCGGGGGGCGCGGGGGCACGCCTATTGATCGCGCGAGATAACGAAACGGGCCAGCTGCTTCAAGGTCTCCGCCTCCGGCCCATAGGGCACGAGCGCCGCCGTCGCCTCGTCGATCAGCGCCTTTGCGCGGCGCTTCGCAGCGCCAGGTCCGAGAAGCGACACGAAGGTCGCCTTGCCTGCACCGGCATCCTTGCGCAGCGCTTTGCCGGTCTTTTCGACGTCGCCCTCTACATCGAGGATGTCATCCGCGATCTGAAAGGCAAGCCCAATCGCACGCGCATAGCGCCGCAGGGGGGCAGGATCGGCACGGCCAAGAATGGCCCCCGCGACCACCGGCCAGTCCAGCAGCGCGCCGGTCTTGTTGGCCTGAAGCTCGGTGATCTGGTCCAGCGTCAGTGGTGTCGCGGCGGTCTCGGCGGCGATGTCCTGCGCCTGCCCCAGAACCATGCCGCGCGGCCCGGCGGCGCGCGCCAGGGTCGCGACCAGTTCGGAGCGTTGGTCGCCGTCGCCGGTGACGGGGTCGGCCAGCAATTCGAACGCGAAGGCCTGCAACGCATCGCCAACCAGAATCGCCGTCGCCTCGTCCCATTTGCGGTGCACCGTGGGCAGCCCCCGGCGCAGGTCGTCGTCATCCATACACGGAAGGTCGTCATGCACGAGGCTGTAGGCGTGAATACACTCGACGGCGCAGGCCGCCTGCATCGCAGCCCCGGCATCCCCGCCGGTCAGCCGCGCGACCTCCAGCACCAGAAACCCGCGCAGCCGCTTGCCGCCCGCCGTGGCGTAGCGCATCCCCTCGGCCACGCGGTCGGCCCCAAGCCCCGCCATGCGATCCGACAGGGCGCGCGCAATCGCGTCCTGCGCCTCTTTCAGTTTCGCGTCGAACAAAGGTTACAGCCCTTCGACCGGTTTCGCGCCCGCAGGCTCGCCGTTCGCATCCAGCGTGATCTGCGCGACCTTTTCTTCAGCTTCCTTCAGCTTCGCCTCGCAGCGCGTCTTCAGTTTGGCGCCACGTTCGTAAAGCTTGATCGACTCATCAAGCGCAACGTCGCCTCGGTCAAGCTGCCCGACCACGGTTTCCAGTTCCCGGATCGCTTCCTCGAAGCTCATCTCCTCGATCTTTTTCTGGTCGCTCATCCGCCTCTCTCCGTCATTACGCGCACATGGGTGGCGGCCGAGGCCGCGAGGGCAGCCAGATCATAGCCGCCTTCGAGGGTCGAGACCATGCGACCGCCGCAATACCGGTCCGCAATATCGCAAAGCCGGT
>PFEX01000168.1:53791-53984 GCA_002783145.1 Rhodobacteraceae bacterium CG17_big_fil_post_rev_8_21_14_2_50_65_11
ATGGTCGAGGCAAGCACGAGGCTGAGCCCGACCGAGATCAGCGTGGCGATCAGGAACATCTGCAAGATGCGCTCGCGCTCGGCCGCAGCCAGCCGCTCGATCTCGCCCGATGTGTCGGCCAGGGCGAGCGCGGCCACCGGACGCGCACCCTGCGTCACCGGCGCGGCGGCGATCAACGTGATGCCACCGCCGC
>PFEX01000168.1:54042-54448 GCA_002783145.1 Rhodobacteraceae bacterium CG17_big_fil_post_rev_8_21_14_2_50_65_11
CCGCATTGTCCTGCGGTAGGCGCGGCGCGAACGGGGCGGAGACGAAGCCCCAGATGCGCGTCAACAGATCGGTCAGCGGCGTGCCGGGCAAGTCGTCGCCGGCGCCGTCAGGCGGCACGTCACCGATCTTGCGGCCCAGCACCGTCCCCGCCGGATCGAAGAGGAAGAGCTCGGTCCCCTCGCGCACCGCCACGCGATCGAGCGCGTCGGACAAGTCGATACCGTCGCCGGTGGCGAGGTTGACCGGTGCCGTCTGCGGCAGCCGCGCCGCGACCACATCGGCGCTGAGCGCCGCGCGCTCGCGCAGCCCGTCGACCGTATGCTGGACGATCGAGGCCTGCGAGCCGTTGAGATAGAGGATGCCGATCACCAGCACGTTGAGCGCGATCAGGTTGAAGGTCACGAT
>PFEX01000025.1:0-7788 GCA_002783145.1 Rhodobacteraceae bacterium CG17_big_fil_post_rev_8_21_14_2_50_65_11
TGAGGTGATCCGCGAACACCCGGTGATGCTGAATCGGGCGCCGACGCTGCACCGGCTTGGCTTCCAGGCGTTCGAGCCGATCCTGATCGAGGGCAAGGCGATCCAGCTTCACCCGCTTGTCTGTACCGCCTTCAATGCCGATTTCGATGGCGACCAGATGGCCGTACACGTGCCGCTGAGCCTTGAGGCACAGCTTGAGGCGCGCGTGTTGATGATGTCTACGAACAACGTGCTGTCGCCCGCCAACGGCGCGCCGATCATCGTTCCGTCGCAGGACATGGTGCTTGGTCTTTACTATCTGACCCTGCAGCGCGCGGGCATGCCCGGCGAAGGCATGGCGTTTGCCGATTTCGACGAGGTTCAGCACGCGCTCGACGCCGGTATCGTCCACCTGCACAGCAAGATCATCGGGCGGATCAAGCAGATCGACGAGGATGGCAACGAGGTTATCAAACGGTATGAAACCACGCCGGGCCGCCTGAAACTGGGCGCGCTGCTGCCGCTGAACGCCAAGGCGCCGTTCGAACTGGTCAACCGTCTTCTCAAGAAGGGCGAGGCACAGAAGGTCATCGACACCGTCTACCGCTATTGCGGTCAGAAGGAATCGGTCATCTTCTGCGACCAGATCATGGGGCTGGGCTTCCGCGAGGCGTTCAAGGCCGGCATTTCCTTTGGCAAGGACGACATGGTGATCCCCGACAGCAAGTGGGACATCGTCAATGGCGTGCGCGATCAGGTCAAGGAATTCGAACAGCAATACATGGATGGCCTGATCACCCAAGGCGAGAAATACAACAAGGTCACCGATGCGTGGGGCGTGTGCAACGACAAGGTCACCGCCGCGATGATGGAAACGATCTCTGCCATCCGTTACGACGAAAACGGGGCGGAGCAGGAACCCAACAGCGTCTTCATGATGGCCGACTCCAAGGCGCGGGGCTCGGTCACGCAGATGAAGCAGCTTGGCGGGATGCGTGGCCTGATGGCCAAGCCGAACGGCGAGATCATCGAAACGCCGATTATCTCGAACTTCAAGGAAGGCCTGACCGTGCTGGAGTATTTCAACTCCACCCACGGGGCGCGGAAGGGTCTGTCCGATACGGCGTTGAAGACGGCGAACTCGGGCTATCTGACCCGTCGTCTGGTGGATGTGGCGCAGGATTGCATCGTGCGCCAGATCGACTGCGGCACGGCCAACTCGATCACCGCCGAGGCAGCGATGCGGGACGGCGAAATCGTGTCGACCCTTGCGGAACGGATCCTCGGGCGTACTGCGGCGGAGGATGTGTTCGTTCCGGGCACCGAGGAATTGATCATCGCGGAAGGCGAACTGATCGACGAGCGCAAGGCCGATGCGGTCGACGAGGCCGGGGTGTTGTCCATGCGTATCCGCAGCCCGCTGACCTGCGAGGCCGAGGAAGGCGTTTGCGCAACCTGCTACGGTCGTGACCTTGGACGCGGCACGCGCGTCAACACCGGCGAGGCCGTGGGCATCATCGCTGCCCAGTCAATCGGCGAACCCGGCACCCAGCTGACGATGCGGACCTTCCACATCGGCGGCGTCGCGCAGGGTGGCCAGCAATCCTTCCAGGAGGCGGGTCAGGGCGGCAAGATCGAATTCCGAAACGCCAACACGCTGACCAACCCGGCCGGCGAATTGATCGTGATGGGGCGCAACATGCAGATCGCCATCCTCGACGATCAGGGAGTCGAGCGGGCAAGCTACAAGCCCGGCTATGGGTCCAAGATCCATGTCGAGGAAGGGGAAAGCATCGAACGTGGCAAGCGCCTGTTCGAATGGGATCCCTACACGTTGCCGATCATCGCCGAAAAGCCGGGCACGGTGAAATTCATCGACCTGATCTCGGGCATCTCGGTGCGCG
The DNA here is from genome assembly GCA_002783145.1 of Rhodobacteraceae bacterium CG17_big_fil_post_rev_8_21_14_2_50_65_11. Taxonomy (GTDB): domain Bacteria; phylum Pseudomonadota; class Alphaproteobacteria; order Rhodobacterales; family Rhodobacteraceae; genus Nioella. The sequence continues at coordinate 1,884 of PFEX01000025.1, forward strand.
ACGATACCGACGATGCCACCGGCATGACCCAGAAGATCGTGTCGGACTGGCGGTCCGCACCGAAGGGCAATGAGCTCAAGCCGGAAATCTTCGTCGTCGGCGAAGATGGAGAACCGGTGCGCAACGACGTGGGCAACCCGGTGACTTACCAGATGTCGGTGGATGCGATCCTGTCGGTCGAGGATGGCCAGCAGGTGTCTGCCGGTGAGGTTGTTGCGCGGATCCCGCGCGAAGGGGCAAAAACCAAGGATATCACCGGCGGTCTGCCGCGTGTGGCCGAACTCTTTGAAGCACGTCGCCCGAAGGATCACGCCATCATCGCCGAAATCGACGGTTATGTGAAATTCGGCCGCGACTTCAAGAACAAGCGTCGTATCGGTATTACCCCCGCCGATGACAGCCTTGAACCGGTTGAATACATGGTGCCGAAAGGCAAGCACATCCCGGTGGCCGAGGGCGATTTCGTCCAGAAGGGCGACTACATCATGGATGGCAACCCGGCCCCGCATGACATCCTTCGGATCATGGGGATCGAGGCGCTTGCCAACTACCTCATCAACGAGGTGCAAGATGTCTATCGCTTGCAGGGTGTGAAGATCAACGACAAGCACATCGAGGTGATCGTTCGCCAGATGCTGCAAAAGTGGGAGATCCTCGATTCCGGCGAGACGACGCTTCTCAAGGGTGAGAATGTCGACAAGATAGAGTTCGAAGAGGCCAACGAAAAGGCGATTGCAAAGGGTGGTCGTCCCGCGAAAGGCGAGCCGATCCTTCTGGGCATCACCAAGGCCAGCCTTCAGACCCGGTCGTTCATCTCGGCGGCATCCTTCCAGGAAACCACCCGCGTGCTGACCGAGGCCTCGGTTCAGGGCAAGCGCGACAAGCTGGTCGGCCTGAAGGAAAACGTTATCGTCGGGCGCCTGATCCCGGCGGGCACCGGTGGGGCCACGCAGCAGATGCGCAAGATTGCGCAAGAGCGTGACAACGTGGTGATCGAAGCCGCTCGTGCCGAGGCCGAGGCCGCCGCAGCCCTCGCGGCGCCTGTGACATCAGAGGCCGAGGATGTCTTCCGTGTCAGCACCCCGCCGACCGAGGACTAAACCCTTCGATCCGCACCCCTCAACCCCCCGCCAGCCCGTCTGGCGGGGGTTTTTCGTTGCGGGGCAGGGCCAAGGGGATTCACAGGCAAGCGCCCATGGCCTAGGGTCGGCAGCGGGCAGATTGCATGAGGCACCGGCATGGCAGACAGTTTCGAGAACCAGATTGTCGGCCTGTGCCGGTTTTCCTATGTCGGATCGGGCGGGTTCGAGGCATCGAAGCTCGACCGCGACCAGTTGGAGGACATGCTCTACGATCAGGCCCGGATGACCCGCCGCTTCGCCCTCTTCGAGACGATCTGTCTGCCGTCTCTGGCGGCTCAGACGGACAAGGATTTCAGGCTCGTGGTGCTGATCGGGACCTCCATGCCGATGCGGTTTCGCAAGCGTCTCAAGCGGCTCGCGGAGCGCTACCCGTTCCTGCGGATCTGCGCGCTTGAACCGAACGGGCCGCTCAACGCAACCCGGCGTGCGTATCGGCGGTGCACCGATGACAGCGCCGATTTCATCACCGGGTTTCGGATTGATGACGATGATGCGGTCGCGGTGGATTACATCGAAAGGACGCGCGCCGTCGCGGATCACCTCTTGCGCATGGGCTGGGCAGACGTCGAGACCCCTGCCGTGATCGCCTTTCATAGGGGCATCTATTGGGACATGACCGACCGGGAAGATCCGTTCCACGATTTCCGGGAAATCGGCCCGCTCGGTCTTGCCAGCGCGATGGTGACGAAACGCGACGATCAGTCCAACATGTTCCGCTGGAACCACCGCCGGGTTGCGGCCCATGTGCGAATGTGGTCGGACCCGACCGAGTGCATGTTCTTGCGCACCCTGCACCGGCACAACGATTCCGGTCGCTCGATTCCGCCCGGTGCCGAACCGATCCCCGAACCGAAGGCGCGCGCGCTGTTGCAGACGCGTTTCGGGCTTGACCCGGATCGGGCGCTGTCGCTCATGGTGTGAACGTTTGCTCGTCACAGCGGTATGGCATGATCCTCTCGCCCAACCTGAAAGGCGCGCTCCTCATGATGGGGAGCATGGCCGCCTTCACCTTCAACGACGCCTGCGTGAAGCTGGTGTCGGCGGAATTGCCGCTGTTTCAGATCGTGTTTTTCCGCGGCATCCTCACCACCCTTTTGATCGCCGCGCTGGCCTGGGCGATGGGCTTGCGCAGCCTTCGCATTCCACGCGGTGACATCGCATTGGTCGCGGGCCGCACGGCGGCGGAAATTGCGTCGATGTGTGCCTTCCTCTACGCGTTGACGCATATGCCGTTGGCCAATGTCAGTTCCATCCTCGCCGCGATGCCGCTGAGCGTAACCCTGGCAGGGGCGCTATTGCTCGGCGAGCCGGTCGGCTGGAGGCGGCTGGTCGCCATCCTCGTCGGCTTTACCGGTGTTCTGATGATCGTGAAGCCGGGGGCGGAAGGGTTCAACGTCTCTTCGCTCGCGGCGCTTCTGGCGGTGCTTCTTGTTACTGCGCGCGATCTTTTCACCCGGCGCATGTCGGCGCATGTGCCAAGCATGGCGATTGCCGTGATCACCGCGCTGTCGGTAGGGCTGTTCGGTGGCGTGGCAATGCTCTGGCAAGGCTGGGCGCCGGTCACGATGCGAGAGGGCGGGCTGATCGCCGGGGCGGCGGTGTTCATCGTCGGCGGCTACCTTTTCTCGATCATGGTGATGCGGGTGGGCGAGATCGGCTTTGTCGCGCCGTTTCGCTACACGGCCCTGATCTGGGCGTTGCTGTTGGGATGGTTGGTTTTCGGGGACTGGCCAAGCTGGCTTACCCTTGCCGGGGCGTCAATCGTCGTGATCACGGGGATCTTCACGCTCTACCGCGAGCGGATGATGCGCAAACCGGTTGCGGCACGGTGATCGTTGCTGCCTTGTGACGCGCAAGACCTGGCGGGAAGTCAGGGCTTGCCACACGGTGCATTGGTGTTGATAATAAATAGGGTCAGTGTCGACGGCGCAATCCGCTGCTCCCGTGCAGGCAAGCTTTGCCCGTGCAGGCAAGCTTTGGTCGGCCTGTTGACACCCCATCCGATTCCCCCTATACGCCGCCCTGTCCGGCCCTTTTGCGCGCGCGCGATCGGTGGTCCGGTAAACAGATTTGAGTGGTCATGATCCGGGCCGTTTTGGTGCCCCGATCCTCTGAGAATTCCACCGCTGTGTCCTCCAGGTAGGGAAGGGGCACATGCGGTATTGGTGTTTTCGCCCATGCGACGGCGCCAGATGTCATGAACGAGCGAAACCGGGGAGACCCCATGCCGACGATTCAACAGCTGATCCGCAAGCCGCGGCAGCCCAAAGTAAAGCGCTCCAAGTCCCAGCACTTGGAAAGCTGCCCGCAGAAGCGTGGGGTTTGCACCCGCGTCTACACCACGACCCCGAAAAAGCCGAACTCGGCCATGCGGAAAGTTGCCAAGGTCCGCCTGACCAATGGCTACGAGGTGATCAGCTATATCCCCGGTGAAAGCCACAACCTTCAGGAACACTCTGTCGTCCTGATTCGTGGCGGTCGTGTAAAAGACCTTCCCGGCGTTCGTTACCACATCCTCCGCGGCGTACTCGACACACAAGGTGTCAAGGATCGTCGTCAGCGTCGTTCTAAATACGGCGCCAAGCGCCCCAAGTAAGAGGATCACCAGATGTCTCGTCGCCACGCCGCTGAAAAGCGCCAGATCCTGCCCGACGCCAAGTTCGGGGACAAGGTTCTCAGCAAATTCATGAACAACCTGATGATCGACGGCAAGAAGTCGGTCGCCGAACGCATCGTCTACAACGCGTTCGACCGCGTCGAGGGCAAGCTCAAGCGCGCGCCGGTCGAAGTGTTCCACGAAGCGCTCGACAATATCAAGCCGTCCGTCGAGGTGCGTTCGCGCCGCGTCGGTGGCGCCACCTACCAGGTGCCTGTCGAGGTGCGCCCGGAGCGCCGCGAAGCGCTAGCCATTCGCTGGCTGATCGCCGCCTCGCGCGCCCGGAACGAAAACACGATGGAAGAACGTCTGGCCGGGGAACTGGTCGATGCCGTCAACAGCCGGGGGTCCGCCGTCAAGAAGCGGGAAGATACCCACAAGATGGCCGACGCCAACAAGGCGTTCAGCCACTACCGCTGGTAAGCAATCACGCCGGGGGGGATGATCCTCCGGCGGCTTTCTCCCTTTATCGCCTAAGGACCAAAACCCATGGCACGCGATTATCCGCTCGAACGTTACCGAAACTTCGGGATCATGGCCCACATCGACGCGGGCAAGACCACCTGTTCGGAACGTATCCTGTTTTACACCGGCAAGTCCCACAACATCGGCGAGGTGCATGACGGCGCCGCCACCATGGACTGGATGGAGCAGGAACAGGAACGCGGCATTACCATCACCTCGGCCGCGACCACGACCTTCTGGCAACGTCAGGAAGAGCCGACCGACGCCGGCACCTCCGACACAAAGTTCCGGATGAACATCATCGACACCCCCGGCCACGTCGATTTCACCATTGAGGTGGAACGCTCGCTGGCCGTGCTGGATGGTGCCGTTGCGGTTCTCGACGCCAATGCGGGCGTGGAGCCGCAGACGGAAACCGTGTGGCGTCAGGCCGACCGCTACAAGGTTCCGCGCATCGTGTTCGTCAACAAGATGGACAAGATCGGCGCCGATTTCTTCAACTGCGTTCGCATGATCGAGGACCGCACCGGCGCGATCGCCGTGCCCGTCGGCATCCCGATCGGGGCGGAGAACGAGCTTGAGGGCATTCTCGACCTCGTGACCATGGAAGAATGGCTGTGGCAGGGTGAAGATCTGGGCGCGTCGTGGATCAAGGCACCGGTGCGTGACAGCCTGAAGGACATGGCCGTCGAATGGCGCGCCAAGATGATCGAGAACGCCGTCGAGATGGACGACGACGCGATGGAGGCCTATCTCGACGGCCAAGAGCCTGACGTTGACACGCTGCGCGCGCTTTTGCGCAAGGGCACCTTGTCGCTGTCCTTCGTCCCGGTTCTGGGCGGCTCCGCGTTCAAGAACAAGGGCGTGCAGCCGCTGCTGAACGCCGTCATCGACTACCTGCCCAGCCCGCTGGACGTGGTTGATTACATGGGTTTTGCACCGGATGACGAAACGGAAACCCGTAACATTCCGCGTCGCGCGGATGACAACATGCCGTTTGCCGGTCTTGCCTTCAAGATCATGAACGACCCGTTCGTCGGCAGCCTGACCTTCACCCGGATCTATTCGGGCAAGATGAACAAGGGCGATTCGATCCTGAACGCGACCAAGGGCAAGCGCGAGCGCATCGGCCGGATGATGATGATGCACTCCAACAACCGCTCGGAAATCGAAGAAGCTTTCGCCGGCGACATCATCGCGCTTGCGGGCCTCAAGGACACGACCACCGGCGATACGCTCTGCGACGTCAAGGAACCCGTGGTTCTGGAAACCATGACGTTCCCCGACCCGGTAATCGAGATCGCGGTCGAACCCAAGACCAAGGGCGACCAGGAGAAGATGAGCCAGGGCCTGGCGCGTCTGGCCGCCGAGGATCCCTCGTTCCGCGTCGAGACCGATATCGAATCCGGCCAGACGATCATGAAGGGCATGGGCGAACTGCACCTTGACATCCTGGTCGATCGCCTGAAGCGGGAATTCAAGGTCGAGGCCAATATCGGTGCGCCGCAGGTGGCCTATCGTGAAACCATCTCGGTGCCGATCGAACACACCTATACCCACAAGAAGCAGTCGGGTGGGTCCGGTCAGTTCGCAGAGGTCAAGCTGGCGATCCAGCCGACCGAGCCCGGCGAGGGCTACTCCT
>PFEX01000025.1:7845-8369 GCA_002783145.1 Rhodobacteraceae bacterium CG17_big_fil_post_rev_8_21_14_2_50_65_11
AGGGGATCAAGTCGGTCATGGATTCCGGTCCGATTGCGGGCTTCCCGGTGATCGACTTCAAGGTCGCGCTGCTCGACGGCAAGTTCCACGATGTGGACTCTTCGGTTCTGGCGTTTGAAATCGCATCCCGGATGTGCATGCGCGAAGGCCTTCGCAAGGCCGGCGCGAAACTGTTGGAACCCATGATGAAGGTCGAGGTTGTAACGCCGGAAGATTACACCGGCAGCATTATCGGTGATCTGACCTCTCGTCGCGGCCAGGTATCGGGGCAGGAACCGCGCGGCATTGCTGTTGCGATCAGCGCTTATGTGCCGCTGGCCAACATGTTCGGCTACATCAACACCTTGCGGTCCATGTCTTCGGGCCGCGCGCAGTTCTCGATGCAGTTCGATCACTACGATCCGGTGCCGCAGAACATCTCGGACGAGATCCAGTCCAAATACGCCTAAAACAGCGGTGCGGGCGGACCCTCGCACCCTACACCCCGCCCGTAGGGTGCGTGCTCTGCACGCACCGCCACAACA
>PFEX01000025.1:8385-9605 GCA_002783145.1 Rhodobacteraceae bacterium CG17_big_fil_post_rev_8_21_14_2_50_65_11
CACCCCGCCCGTAGGGTGCGTGCTCTGCACGCACCGCCACAACATCAAGGAGGCCATCATGGCTAAGCAAAAGTTCGAGCGCGGCAAGCCGCATTGCAACATCGGCACGATCGGTCACGTTGACCACGGCAAGACGACGCTGACGGCGGCGATCACGAAGTATTTCGGCGAGTTTCAGGCCTATGACCAGATTGACGGCGCGCCCGAGGAAAAGGCGCGCGGGATCACGATCTCGACGGCGCATGTGGAATACGAGACGGACGCGCGCCACTACGCGCATGTCGACTGCCCCGGCCACGCCGACTACGTGAAGAACATGATCACCGGCGCGGCGCAGATGGACGGCGCGATCCTGGTTGTGAACGCGGCCGACGGTCCGATGCCGCAAACGCGCGAGCACATCCTGCTGGGCCGCCAGGTGGGCATTCCCGCCATGGTGGTGTTCCTCAACAAGGTCGATCAGGTCGATGACGAGGAGTTGCTGGAACTGGTGGAAATGGAAGTGCGCGAGCTTCTGACCGAATACGATTACCCGGGTGACGATATCCCGATCATTGCCGGCTCGGCGTTGGCGGCGATGGAGGGGCGTGACCCGGAGATCGGCGAAAACAAGATCCGCGAACTGATGGCGGCTGTTGACGCGTACATCCCGCAGCCCGAGCGCGCCATCGACCAGCCGTTCCTGATGCCGATCGAGGACGTGTTCTCGATTTCCGGCCGCGGCACGGTTGTGACCGGCCGTATCGAGCGGGGCGTGATCAATGTCGGCGACGAGATCGAGATCGTCGGCATCCGGGACACCAAGAAGACGACCTGCACCGGCGTCGAGATGTTCCGCAAGCTGCTCGATCGCGGCGAAGCGGGCGACAACATCGGTGCGCTGCTGCGCGGTATCGACCGTGAGGGCGTGGAGCGCGGGCAAGTCCTGTGCAAGCCGAAATCGGTGAACCCGCACACCAAGTTCGAGGCCGAGGTCTACATCCTGACCAAGGACGAGGGCGGCCGCCACACGCCGTTCTTCGCGAACTACCGGCCGCAGTTCTACTTCCGCACGACGGACGTGACCGGCACGGTGACGCTGCCCGAGGGCACGGAGATGGTGATGCCGGGTGACAACCTGAAATTCGCCGTGGAACTGATCGCCCCGATCGCGATGGAAGACGGCCTGCGCTTCGCCATCCGCGAAGGCGGCCGCACCGTCGGCTCCGGCGTCGTGTCCA
>PFEX01000025.1:9621-15584 GCA_002783145.1 Rhodobacteraceae bacterium CG17_big_fil_post_rev_8_21_14_2_50_65_11
TCGGCCCCGGGGTCGGATAACCGGCCTCGGTTCCGATACGAGATGCTACCTATGGGCGGGACCGTATCCCGCCCTTCGGGTTCGAAGAGGGCCGGAGGAATGAGCCTCCGGTCGTCCTATCAACTCCCATAAGCCCTGAAAGGGCGAATGACATGAAAAGCCAAAACATTCGCATTCGGCTCAAGGCGTTCGACTACCGCGTTCTGGATTCCAGCACGCAGGAAATCGTCAACACCGCGAAACGGACCGGCGCACAGGTGCGCGGGCCGATTCCGCTGCCGAACAAGATCGAGAAGTTCACGGTTCTCCGTGGCCCTCACGTCGACAAGAAGAGCCGTGACCAGTGGGAAATCCGCACCCACAAGCGTCTGCTCGACATCGTGGATCCGACCCCGCAGACCGTGGACGCGCTGATGAAGCTCGACCTTGCGGCCGGTGTCGATGTCCAGATCTCGGTTTGAGGAGGGCAAGATGATGTTGCGCTCTGGTGTGATCGCGAAAAAGGTCGGAATGACCCGATTGTTCATGGAAGACGGCAAGCAGATTCCTGTTACCGTTCTTCAACTCGACAAGCTTCAGGTGGTGGCACAGCGCACCCCTGAACAACACGGCTACTCGGCCGTGCAACTCGGTGCCGGGACCGCCAAGGTCAAACGCACGAGCCAGGCCATGCGCGGGCATTTCGCCGCCGCGCAGGTCGAGCCCAAGCGCAAGGTCGCGGAATTCCGCGTTGCGCCCGAGAACCTGATCGCCGTCGGTGAGGAAATCACCGCCGACCATTACTTCGAAGGTCAGTTCGTCGACGTGTCGGGCATCTCCATCGGCAAGGGGTTTGCCGGTGCGATGAAACGACACAATTTCGGCGGTCTCAGGGCCACGCACGGTGTCTCGATCAGCCACCGAAGCCACGGCTCGACCGGGCAGTGTCAGGATCCCGGCCGCGTGTTCAAGGGCAAGAAGATGGCCGGCCACATGGGCGCCGCGCGCGTCACCACGCAGAACCTGCAGGTGGTCAGCACCGACGCCGACCGTGGCCTGATCATGATCAAGGGCGCCGTCCCGGGATCAAAGGGCGGCTGGGTGACGATCAAGGACGCGGTGAAAAAGCCGTTTCCCGAGAACGCCATCCTCCCTGCCGCGCTGAGATCGGCAGCCGAAGAAGCGGCGCGTCTTGCGGAGGAGGCCGCAGCACAAGCCGCAGCCGCGGCCGAGGCCGAGGAAAAGCGCCTTGCCGAAGAGGCCGCCGCCGCTGAAGAGGCTGCCCTGAAGGACGCCGAGGCCACCATCGAGGCCGAGAAGAAGGACAGCGACGAATGAAACGCGATGTGATCAACCTGGACGGCGGTGACGCCGGCACCGTGGACCTGTCCGAAGACCTCTTCGGGCTGGAACCGCGCGCCGACATCCTGCACCGCGTCGTCCGCTGGCAGCGCAACAAGGCGCAGGCCGGCACGCACAAGGTCAAGACCCGGTCGGAAACCAGCTATTCCACCAAGAAGATCTACCGCCAGAAGGGCACCGGTGGCGCCCGCCACGGCGACCGGAACGCGCCGATCTTCCGCAAGGGGGGGGTCTACAAGGGGCCGACCCCGCGCAGCCACGCGCATGACCTGCCCAAGAAGTTCCGCAAGCTCGGCCTGCGCCATGCGCTCTCGGCCAAGGCGGCGGCGGGTGAACTGGTGGTGCTCGACAGCGCCGCGTTGGACGCCCCCAAGACTTCGGCGCTTGCCAGGCAGGTCAAGCAACTGGGCTGGAAGCGCGCGCTGATCATCGACGGGGCCAACGTGGACGAGAACTTCGTTCGGGCGGCACGTAACATCGAGGGTCTCGATGTGCTGCCGACCATGGGCGCAAACGTCTATGACATCCTCAAGCGTGATACGCTGGTTATCACCAAGGCGGGTGTCGAAGCACTGGAGGCTCGATTGAAATGAGCGCGAAACACGAGCATTACGACGTGATCCGCAAGCCGATCATCACCGAGAAGTCGACGATGGCGTCCGAGCACGGCGCGGTTGTCTTCGAGGTGTCGATCGACGCCAACAAGCCGCAGATCAAGGAGGCGGTCGAGGCGCTGTTCGGGGTCAAGGTGAAGGCCGTGAACACGACCATCACCAAGGGCAAGGTCAAGCGGTTCCGCGGCCGGCTTGGCAAGCGGAAAGACGTGAAGAAGGCCTATGTGACCCTCGAAGCCGGCAACACGATTGACGTGAGCACGGGTCTCTAATATCACGCATCATCTTCGCGGCCCCGGATTCGTCCGGGGCCACGTATTTTCTGAACTCGGGCACCTACGGGGGCCTACAACATCAGGGCAGCGCACGCCGCCCGCACAAGCAAACGGAAGACAGTAAACATGGCACTCAAGTCGTACAATCCGACGACGCCAGGCCAGCGTGGGCTGGTTCTGATCGACCGTTCGGAGCTTTGGAAAGGACGCCCCGTCAAATCCCTCACCGAGGGTCTGACGAAATCGGGCGGCCGGAACAACACCGGACGGATCACGATGCGCCGCATCGGCGGCGGGGCAAAGCGCCTCTATCGCGTGGTCGATTTCAAGCGCAACAAGGTCGACGTCTCCGCGACGGTCGAACGTATCGAATATGACCCCAACCGCACCGCCTTCATCGCGCTGATCCGCTATGAAGATGGCGAACAGGCCTATATCCTTGCGCCGCAGCGCATCGGAATTGGCGACAAGGTGGTTTCTTCGGCAAAGGCCGACATCAAGCCCGGCAACACGATGCCGTTCTCGGGCATGCCGATCGGGACGATCGTGCACAACATCGAACTCAAGCCCGGCAAGGGTGGCCAGATCGCGCGCGCTGCGGGCACCTATGCCCAGTTCGTCGGTCGTGACGGCGGCTATGCGCAGATCCGCCTGTCCTCGGGCGAACTTCGCCTCGTCCGTCAGGAATGCAAGGCGACAGTCGGTGCCGTGTCGAACCCGGACAACTCGAACCAGAATATCGGCAAGGCCGGTCGCAACCGCCACAAGGGCATTCGCCCTTCCGTGCGCGGTGTCGTGATGAACCCGGTCGATCACCCCCATGGCGGCGGCGAAGGCCGCACCTCGGGCGGCCGTCACCCGGTCACCCCCTGGGGCAAGCCGACCAAGGGCGCTCGGACCCGCAACAAGAACAAGGCGTCGCAAAAGCTGATTCTGCGCTCGCGTCACGCCAAGAAGAAAGGACGCTGATAGATGTCGCGTTCCGTCTGGAAAGGGCCTTTTGTCGACTCCTACGTCCTCAAGAAGGCTGAGAAATCCCGCGAATCGGGCCGTAACGAGGTCATCAAGATCTGGTCGCGCCGGTCCACCATTCTGCCGCAATTCGTCGGCCTTACCTTTGGGGTCTACAATGGCAAGAAGCATATCCCGGTGAACATCACCGAGGACATGATCGGCCAGAAATTCGGCGAGTATTCCCCAACCCGGACCTACTATGGTCACGCGGCGGACAAGAAAGCGAAGAGGAAGTAAGCCATGGGCAAGGATAAGAATCCCCGCCGCGTGGCGGAAAACGAGGCGATGGCCAAACTGCGCATGCTGCGCACCAGCCCGCAAAAGCTTAACCTCGTGGCGCAGATGATCCGCGGCAAGTCGGTCGACAAGGCGTTGTCCGATCTCACCTTCTCCAAGAAGCGGATTGCCGTCGACGTGAAGAAGTGCCTCCAGTCCGCCATTGCGAATGCCGAGAACAACCACAATCTCGACGTCGATGAATTGGTGGTCGCAGAGGCCTATGTCGGCAAGAACATGGTGCTGAAGCGCGGTCGCCCGCGCGGCCGTGGCCGGTTTGGCCGCATTCTGAAGCCGTTCGCCGAGCTTACCATCACGGTGCGTCAAGTTGAGGAGCAAGCCTAATGGGTCACAAGGTCAATCCGATCGGCATGCGCCTCCAGGTCAACCGCACCTGGGACAGCCGCTGGTACGCCGATACCAAGGACTACGGAAACCTCCTGCTGGAGGATATCGCGATCCGTGAGTTCATTCACAACGAATGCAAGCAGGCGGGCGTCAGCCGCGTGATCATCGAACGTCCGCACCGCAAGTGCCGCGTCACGGTGCACACCGCGCGCCCCGGTGTCATCATCGGCAAGAAAGGCGCCGATATCGAGACGTTGCGCAAGAAGCTCTCGACCATGACAGCGTCGGATCTGCATCTCAACATCGTCGAGATCCGCAAGCCAGAACTGGACGCGCAGCTGGTCGCCGAGTCCATCGCCCAGCAGCTTGAACGCCGCGTGTCCTTCCGTCGTGCGATGAAGCGCGCCGTGCAGAACGCGATGCGCATGGGTTCGCTTGGCATTCGGGTCAACGTTGCGGGCCGCCTTGGCGGAGCCGAGATCGCCCGGACCGAATGGTACCGCGAGGGCCGGGTGCCCCTGCACACCCTGCGGGCCGATATCGACTATGCGCATTGCGAGGCGCAAACCGCTTACGGGATCATCGGCATCAAGACCTGGATCTTCAAGGGCGATATCATGGAGCACGACCCCTCGGCCCATGACCGTCGTCACGCCGAAGCCCAGGAAGGCGGCGGCCCGCGTCCCCAGGGCGGTGGTCGTCCCCGCCGTGACCGCTAAGGAGTAGAGAACAATGCTGCAACCGAAGCGCACGAAATTCCGCAAACAGTTCAAGGGCCGTATCCATGGCGAAGCCAAGGGCGGGTCTGACCTCAATTTTGGTAGCTATGGGCTGAAGGCCCTGGAGCCCGAGCGGGTCACCGCCCGCCAGATCGAAGCCGCCCGCCGGGCCATGACGCGCCACATGAAGCGCCAGGGCCGGGTCTGGATCCGGATCTTCCCCGATCTGCCCGTGACCTCGAAGCCCGTCGAAGTGCGGATGGGTAAAGGCAAGGGATCTGTCGATTTCTGGGCCTGCAAGGTCAAGCCTGGCCGGGTCATGTTCGAGATCGACGGTGTGAACGAGGAAACCGCCCGCGAGGCCCTGCGCCTCGCCGCGATGAAGCTGCCGATCAAGACCCGCACCGTGGTCCGCGAGGACTGGTGAGGACGCCACGTTGACGTTCCGGACGAGCGGTGCGTGACAAGCACGCACCCTACGGATAGAGCGCCCCCGTCGAGCGATCGGCGGGGGCGTCTTTTTGGGTGTCAGTCGTGTGCTGCCGCACTCTGGCTCAGCACATCCAGCGGCACGATATCCAGCGCACGGGCGTGGGTCGCGGCCAGATGGACCCGTGGTGCGCAGCCTTCCTCATGCGCTTGCAGGAAGCGGCTGGCGCAGAGGCACCATTGATCGCCCGGCTTCAGGCCGGGAAACCCGAACTCGGGCCGGGGGGTGGACAGGTCATTACCGACATACTTGGAATAGGCGAGGAATTCCGCCGTCATCTCGGCGCAGACCGTGTGGCTTCCGCTATCTTCCCGGCACGTGTTGCAGTGCCCATCCCGAAAGAACCCGGTCAGCGGGTCGGTGGAACACGGTTGCAAGGGGTCTCCCAGAACATTCACCGGTTCGTCCATCTTGATCATCGCGCGCTCCTGACAATGGGGCGGATCACGGCCTGTTGGCGATGGCCCGACCGATCCGCGTGTTCTGTTCGTGAACGCCGTCCTTGTGGGTGCGCCGGTCGGCGGCCAAGGCGGCAATGACGACATCTTTCACTTGATCAACATAGGCATATTGACCGGCATTTCCACGGGCCGAGTTGCGAACCGGATCATGCGTGCCGTCAGGGCGCCGGTGTCCTGCTGCGTTCCCGACGTCTCCGCCGGGCGCTGCTTCGGTATCGCGTGCTGCGCGCAAGAGAGGGCCGCGACCGTCTTTTGCGCAGGCGGGCCTAGCGAAACCTGTCGGCCAGCTTTTGCAACGGCGTGCGCTTGTCCTTGCCGGGGGCGTCCGAAGGGGCGGGTTTTTCAGGCGTGGCCTGCGGGCTCGATGGTTCGGGCCGTTTCGAGGTCGAGGACCGTGGCGGTGCGATGCGTAGCGCCACGACGTT
>PFEX01000124.1 GCA_002783145.1 Rhodobacteraceae bacterium CG17_big_fil_post_rev_8_21_14_2_50_65_11
TAGGCCGCATCAAAGAACGCCTCCGGCCCGGCGAGGTCGCCGAACGGGTGGCTGTGCCGGAACAGCGCGCCGGGCGCCAGATCCTGCAACGCCGCGCGCACGCCAGCCTCGGAAAAAACGCGCTGCGCTGCCCGAAGCGGGGCGATCAGCGTCTTGTGATGGGTGTGCCTGTCCATGCTCTTCTTCTTGGTGGAAATACTCAGAAAGGGCATCATTTCTGCGCCATTGGTTGAAACCCGATGGCGACGGGGCCGCCCCCCCCCTGCGTTACGCCCGGCGCCTACTCTGCCGCCTCCCGGCAAGGCGCGCCCTGACCATAGGGCACGTTCAGTCCGCCATAGCGGCGCACCCGGATATTGCATTGCTCGGCATGGCCGACGAAGCCTTCCAGCATGCACAGGCGCGACCCGTATTCGCCGATCATGGTCGCCGCCTCGTCGGTCAACACCTTCTGGTAGCTGTGGGTTTTCAGATACTTGCCGACCCAGAGCCCGCCGGTATAGCGCCCGGCCTTCCTGGTCGGCAGGGTGTGGTTGGTGCCGATCACCTTGTCGCCGTTGGCGACGTTGGTCCTGGGCCCGAGGAACAGCGCACCGTAGCAGGTCATGTTGTCGAGGAACCAGTCGTCGCGGTCGGTCATCACCTGCACATGTTCCGACGCGATATCATCGGCGACGGCCAGCATTTCGTCATAGCTGTCGCACAGGATCACCTCGCCGTAATCCTCCCAGCTTTTTCCAGCGGTGTCGGCGGTGGGCAAGATGCCCAGCAGGCGGTCGATTTCCGACAGGGTATCCTCGGCCAGCTTGCGCGAGTTGGTGAGCAGCACGGCGGGAGAGTTGTAGCCATGCTCCGCCTGCCCGAGGAGGTCGGTCGCGCAAAGCTCCCCGTCGACGGTGTCGTCGGCGATCACCATGGTCTCGGTGGGGCCTGCGAACAGGTCGATGCCGACGCGGCCGAAAAGCTGGCGCTTGGCCTCGGCCACGAAGACGTTGCCGGGGCCGACCAGCATGTGCACCCGGTCGATCGTCCCGGTGCCGATGGCCATGGCGCCCACCGCCTGGATGCCGCCCAGCACGTAGATCTCGTGGGCGCCGCCGAAATGCATGGCGGCGATCACGGCGGGGTTGGGCTTGCCCTGCCACGGCGGGGTGCAGGCGACGATGCGCGGCACGCCGGCGACCTTCGCGGTGGCCACCGACATATGCGCCGAGGCGACCATGGGAAACTTGCCGCCGGGCACGTAGCAGCCGACCGATTGCACCGGGATGTTCTTGTGCCCGAGGATCACGCCGGGCAGCGGTTCGACCTCGATATCGAGCATCGAAGCGCGCTGCGCCTGCGCGAACTTGACGACCTGTTCCTGCGCGAACTTGATATCGGCGATCTCGCGGTCGCTGAGCTCGCCGATCAGCGCGTCGATCTGCGCCTCGCTGAGGCGGAAATTCTCAGGCGAATACTTGTCGAATTTCTCGGACAATTCGCGCACGGCGGCGTCGCCGCGCGTTTCGATATCCTTCAACGTGCGTTCGACGATGGCGCGTGTCTTGGCGTCATCCTCGGCCCGTTCAGTCGCCGGTTTGCCGCGTTTGAGGTATTCGATGGTCATGTCCTGCTCCCTTTAGTGTCGGGGCGTGGCGGCGTTTTCTCGCCACGGTCGAAGGCCTCCCAGCCCTCACCGCTGAAAACGTCGACGCCCAGTTGCGCCAGAACGTGGGGGAAATCGACCATCACCCAGTTGTCGGTGATCTTGCCGTCCTCCACCTTCCAGAAATCCATGTAACGGATCTCGATCCGCTTGCCGGTCGGGACTTGCCCCATGAAGTCACCCGAATGGGTGGCTTCCTGCCGGCCGAAGGCGGCGGCCCATTCGCCCATGTAGAGCCGCGCCTCGTCGATGCAGACCTTGTCGGAAAACGCCGCCTGGAAGGGCCGCTGCCAGTTGTCCTGGAATTCCTGAAGGCCGTTCTTGGTGCCGCAGCCGGTATTGCCCATCCAGCGAAAACCATCGGCGAAGAAGGCGCCGATATCGTCGATGCGGTGATCGTTGAGCCCATCGACCATCCCCTCGATCACGGCGCGGGTTTCGTCTGTCTTGCTCAGGTCCGTGTCGCGGCTCAGCACGGCCTGTTCGGGGCGTTTGCGTGTCATGTGGCCCTACCTTTGTCTTGCGTTTCGACGTGTGCCCTTGCGCCGGCGCGACTGCGCGAGGAGAGGGCAAGGCCCTCGACGAGCGGCCCGCCCCGGGGCTCCGCCCGTTCGGGCCTCGAAAGGTCCACTGGACCCTTCGTCATCTGCGACGAACCGGCCCTCATCCCTTCACCGCCCCCGCCGTCAGACCGCTGACGATCTGGCGCTGGAAGATCATCACCAGCAGGAACAGCGGCGCGGTGATCGACACGGCGGCAGCCACCGCCTCGACCTGGTCGGTGGTCGTCGTCTCGCGGTTGAAATAGCCCGCGATCGCCGGAACCATGGTCTGGTTGGACTGGTCGAGCAGCAGTGAGGTCACCAGAAAATCGTTATAGGCCAAGAGGAAGCTGAACAGGCCAGTGGTGATCACGCCGGGCCACATCACCGGCATGATGACCAGCCGGAAGGCCTGGAAATGGGTGCAGCCATCGACGCGCGCGGCCTCGTCCAGTTCGTTTGGGATATTCTGGAAGAAGCTGCGCAGCATCCAGATGGTGAAGGGCTGGTTGATCGACACCAGCACCGCGATCACCGCCCATGGCTGACCGTAGAGCGTCGGCGCCGCCTCGCCCAGCCACGGGCGCAGGATCTCGGCGGAGTTCACGAAAAACGGCAGGTAGCCGGCCACCAGCACCGAATGCGGCAGCGCCCGGAACCCCAGCGCGACGATCAGAAGCCAGAAGGCGACGGTCGATCCCGACCGGGCCAGCGCGAACCCCGCCAGCGTGCCAACGGTCAGCGATATCGTCACCACGCCCGCCGTCACCACCATGGAGTTGATGAAGTTGCGGTAAAAGGCGTTGTCGACCCAGACCGCCCGGTAATGTTCGGTCGTCAGGCCGATGATCGGCTGGCCGAGCGGGCCCAGGACCGGGTTCAGCAGCCCCAGCAGCGCGGGCAGGATCACGAAGTAGGCGATCACGAAGGCCACCGCGTAGCCGGTCGCGGCGACGATCCAGCCGAACAGCATCTGGCCGCCGGGCGCATAATGCGACACCATGCGCGGCAGCCAGTTCAGCGCCAGCCGCACCGCGAAGACCAGAACGACCAGCCCAACCACGATATCGAGCAGCGAAAGCCCGTTTCCAGCCGCCCGCGTCGCCGGGCCAAAGATCACGTCGAGCGGGTTGGACGCGAAAGCATCAACCGGCGACTTGACGCTCATCACCGCGATCCAGACAATCGGGAAGGACGCGATCAGGCACCAGACGGCAAGGAACCCGGCCGAAGTGAGGCGCAGGGCGAGAGGTTGGCGCATGGCGCGGGGCGTCGACATCAGTGGGACCCTCCCTTGTGGTCGCGCCAGGTGCGGCGCAGCAGCGGTATCAGCAGGACAACGATGCCCACCATGGTCAGCATGGAAGAGGCGGAGGCGCGCCCGAAGGCGCGGTTGCCGGAATCGTCGGGTTGCAGGAAGTCATAGGTGAGCCATTGCAGGCTGATCACGTGCGCCTGGCTGGTGAAGCCGACGATTTCCTCGAACACGCGGTATGCATCCATCAGATGGATAAGCGCGATGAACACGATCAGCGGCGCCAGATGCGGCACGATCACATAGCGCAGCCGCTCGAACCGGTTGGCGCCGTCGATGATGGCGCTTTCCAGCGTGTCCTGGTTCACCGTCTGAAGTCCGGCATAGAAGATCACGAAGGCAAACGGCGCGACGTGCCAGACGCGGTAGAACATCATCATCAGCTCGATCGTCCAGGCCTGCGCGAACAGGGCAAGGTCTCGGTCGAGCCACGCCTCCAGCCCGGCCGTCAGGATGCCGTCGCCGATGAAAAGCCAACGGATCGACAGCGCGCCGATGACGGGCGTGATGATGAAGGGCAGCAGCGAAATGAAGATCACCGGCCCGCGGATGGTCTTGGCCGCATTGTTCACGACCAGCGCGATGGCCAGCCCGACGCCGATGACAAGGGGCAGCGTGACCAGCGTGAACATGAGGGTAAAGCGCAGCGCCGCCCAAAAGTCGATCTGCATCAGCGCCGACCAGTCGAGGCTGGAAACGGCGGCCCAGGCGGCTTCGGGGTTCAGCACGCGGGTGTAATTGGTCCAGCCGACCCAGTCGGTGGTCGTGATCATGTTGCCGCTTTCGTCGATCAGCGGGCGGGTCACGATGGTCGTGGTGCAGGTCTGGCCGGTGAAACCGGGGGTGCAGGTTTCCTCCTCGACCTCCTGCAACACCGGCTGGTGCAACTGGAAGGACCCGATGAAGACCGAGACCAGCGGCGCCGCGATGAACAGAAGCATCATGACCAGCGAAGGCGCAACGAAGGCCGCGAATGTCTTGAACTTCATGTCTCTGGCTCCGGGTGCGGGTGCGGGTGCGGGGTCTCCGGGGGATGGGGCGCGCGCCCGTCATCTTGCGCGCGCCCCCGGTGGCGTGGTCGGTCAGGACCGCGGCCGGATCACTCCAGCACGCCGGCTTCCTGGGCCGAGGTGATGTAGGCGGCCTCGACGGCGGCAAGCGCCGCCTCGGCGCTGACGTCGCCGGTGAAATAGGCCGGCAACGCATTGCCGAGCGCCGAGTGCATCAACCCCATCTGCGAGGTCGAGGGATAGGCCGTCGGGGCCGGGTCGGCGGTGGCGGTCGCGATGGCGCCTACGGCAAGGCGACCGGGCTCATAGCCTTCGATCAGCCAGACGGCGGCATCGTTGTTGGCCTGCACCATTTCGGTGTCGATGCCTTCCATGGCGACACGGAACGCGGCTGCGGCCTCCTCGTCGGTGATGTTGGCGGCGATCACGATCCCGTCCCACCACAAGGTGGTGGCCGGCGGGCCGCCTTCCATGGCGCGCGGCGCGGCGGCGGCATCGACCAGCCCGACGACCTGGCTTTCGGCCGGATCATCCATGGCGGCGCCGCGACTGCCCCAGAGGTTGGCCATGGCGATGCGGCCCTGCTGGAACTGTTGCTGGACATAGGTGGAATCGGACACCAGGTATTCGGGGTCCATGTATTCCGTCAACGCCATCATGGTTTCGAGCGAATTGACGCCGGCTTCGGAATTTACCGCCGGGGTGCCATCGGAGTTCAGGAATTGCCCCCCATAGCCAAGAAACATGTTGTTGAAATCCTGCGCGAGGTTCCAGCCCGTCGCCATCGTCGCGCCAAGCGGGTAGTCGACGACGCCGGCCGCCTCGATCACTTCCGCGGCGGCCAGCACCTCGTCCCATGTCTCGGGCACGTCGAGGCCGAGATCGTCAAG
Source organism: Rhodobacteraceae bacterium CG17_big_fil_post_rev_8_21_14_2_50_65_11 (assembly GCA_002783145.1). GTDB lineage: Bacteria > Pseudomonadota > Alphaproteobacteria > Rhodobacterales > Rhodobacteraceae > Nioella. The sequence continues at coordinate 5,406 of PFEX01000124.1, forward strand.
GATATCGGACCGGTACATCAGGTGCTGGGTGTTCACCATCATCGCGATGGCCATCGTCTGGCCGTTGATGCGGATCAGCTGGTTGGGGCGCAGCTGCTGGCCATACTGTTCCACCAGATCGTCGAGCGGGCGGATCGTCTGGGCGTTCAGAAGCGGGGTGACAGTGCCGTTCGACACGCCGCCCAACTGGTAGAGCGCCGGGTTGGCGGCCATCGCCTCGGGCTGGAGAGTCCGGAATTCCTGGCTGAGCTCGGCTTCGAAATTGCCGCATTCGGTCATTGCGTCGGTGACGGCGTTCCACGCCTCGAACGCCGCCGAAAGCGAGCGCAGCGGCACCGTGTTTTCAAATGCGCAATCGGCCGCGGCGGGCAACGCCACGGCGCTGATCGCGCCGGCCATGAGGATCGGTCTGAGGTTCATTACAAGTCTCCCTGTCGATTGTCGGGGGCAGCTTCGAAGTCCTGCACCCTGGGTTGATGGATCCGGGCGTGTCTCACCCCCCGAGCCGCGCCCCCGTTTCGTGGTGAAACAGGTGGCAGATAGCGGGCGGGATCGAGAACGACACGGTGTCGCCGATCTCTGCCCGAAACTCCTTGTGCGCCTTGACCGAGACCAGCGCCCCGCCGGCGCGGGCGGTCAACATGGTGGCATCACCCAGAAGCTCGATCGTGTAGAGCGGAACGGTAATCTGGCCCGCGGCATCGCTGTCGGCCAGAGCAGCATCCTCGGCCCGGAAGCCAAGCTGAACCGGGCCATCCGCGGCCGAAAGCCCCTCGATCCGCACGTTCTTGCCGGTAAAGACGCCGCCGCCGATCTCGCCCTGCATCAGGTTCATCGCCGGGCTGCCGATGAAGCTGGCGACAAAGGTGTTGGCCGGATTGTCATAGATGTCGGTCGGGGTGCCGACCTGCTGCACGACGCCCTCTTTCATAACCACCACCCGGTCGGCCAGCGTCATCGCCTCGATCTGGTCATGGGTGACGTAGACGGTCGTGACCTTCAGTTCGTGGCTGAGGTTCTTGATCTGCGCCCGCGTCGAGACGCGCAGCTTGGCGTCGAGGTTCGACAGAGGCTCATCCATCAGGAACACCTGCGGCTGGCGCACGATGGCGCGGGCCAGGGCCACGCGCTGGCGCTGTCCGCCCGAAAGTTCCGCCGGCTTGCGGTGAAGAAACTCGGTCAATTCCACCATCTCGGCGGCGCGCATGACCCGGTCGTCATGGGTCGCCGGATCGACCTTGCGCACCTTCAGCGGGAAGCGGATGTTCTCGTAGACGTTCATGTTGGGGTAGAGACCGTAGCTCTGGAACACCATGGCAACGTCGCGGTCCTTGGGGTCGAGGTGATTGACCACGGTGCCGCCGACGACGATCTCGCCCTCGGTCGGGTCTTCGAGCCCGGCGATCATCCGCATCGTGGTGGTCTTGCCGCAGCCCGACGGGCCAAGCAGAACAAGGAACTCGCGGTCCGCGATGGTCAGGTCGAACTTGTCCACCCCCACGAACGTGCCCCATCGCTTGGAAATATTGCGCAGCTGGATTTCGGCCATGGGCACCCCGGTCGTGTTTTGCATACGTTTGCACAAGCCTAGGTCGCGCTGCGACATCTTGGCAAGGAATTTTTTGCAAACGTATGCATATCAACGCTGGAATCACGCGCGGGACTGGCGCAGACTGGGCCGGTTGCTTGAAAAGCGGGCAGGGGCATGACGGAACTTCAATCGGAAAAAGACTGTGTGCGCGCGTTCTTCGCGGAACTGGAGGCGGCGGCGCCCGGCGGTTCAGTTGACGTGCTGACCCGTTTCTGCGCGCCCGATCTGCACTGGCGCGGGGTGCATCCGTTGAATGAGATGACCGGGCCCACGGCTGTTGCGCGCGCCTTCTGGCAGCCGCTCAAGGCGGCGCTGACGGGGCTGCAACGGCGCATGGACGTGTTCATGGCCGGGCAGAATTCGCTCGACCCCGGTGGCGCGGTCTGGGTGGTGTCGATGGGGCATTTGACGGGGCTGTTCGATGCGCCGTGGCTCGGCATTCAACCGACCGGCAAGCTGGCGATGCTGCGCTACGCCGAGTTTCACCGGGTCGAGGCGGGTCTAATCGTGGAAACCGCGATGTTTGTCGATGTCCCGGCGCTGATGATGCAGGCGGGATTGCAGCCCTTCCCGGTGCAGACCGGGGCGCAACTGGTGCAGCCCGGCCCGCGGACGCATGACGGGCTGATGTTCACCGCGCAGGACGCGGCGCAAGGCGCCATGACTCTGGCCGTGATAAACCGGATGATCGGAGATCTGGGGCAATGGCAATCCGGCCTGTCGCTGGAGGAGGAACTGGCGCGCACATGGCAGGACGACATGATCTGGTGGGGCCCGGCGGGGATCGGGGCGACCGCGACCATCGCGCGCTACGCGAAACAGCATGCCGGCCCGTTCCGCGCCGGCTTTGCCGAGCGCAGCGGCACCGGGCACCTGTGTCGCTTTGCCGAGGGCCGGTATGGTGGCTTTTTCGGCTGGCCCAATTTCACCGCCCGGCCAACCGGTGGCTTCATGGGGATGCCCGCAACCGGCAAGGCGGGGGAGTTCCGGGTGGTCGATATCTACCGCCGGGATGGCGACAAGCTGGCCGAGAACTGGGTGTTCATCGACCTTCTGCACTTCTGGAAGACCCAAGGGGTGGACATCCTCGCGCGGACGGTGGGGATTTGACATTCCTTGCCGAAATCGCTCCGCCACCTTCGCGGTTCTTCGGGTGACGATCACCAAGGCCGTGCAACGCGGCTTGGCTGGACAGTAATGCATTGATGCGCAGGACTTGGCATACACGCCATGTGAACAGTGATTGCGGCCTTTGCAGACCTCGGTGCTGACCGCGCGATTGCCAGACCGCGGGATGGCGATCCAACGGTGGTTCGACGTGCTTTTATGGCACAACATCCGCGAAACGCGCATGCGTCGCGCCGACCTTCCCCGATTACCAGC
>PFEX01000232.1 GCA_002783145.1 Rhodobacteraceae bacterium CG17_big_fil_post_rev_8_21_14_2_50_65_11
GGAGGCCGGTGTTTCGCGCTTTACCATCCATGCCCGCAAGGCGTGGTTGCAGGGGCTCAGCCCCAAGGACAACCGCGATATTCCGCCGCTCGATTATCCGCTGGTGCACCGCATGAAGTCCGTGTTCCCGGACCTTCATTTGTCGATCAACGGCGCGATTGCCTCTTTGGGCGCAGCGCAAGAGCATCTGGATGCCGGGATGGACGGGGTGATGATCGGGCGGGCGGCCTATCACACGCCCGCCGAGGTGCTGCTGGAGGCGGATCAGCGCATCTTTGCAACCCGCGCGCTGCCGAAAACCGCGCACCGGGTGGTCAAGGAGATGCTGCCCTATATCGAGGCGCACCTTGCGGCGGGTGGGCGACTGAACCAGGTCACGCGGCACATGCTCGGCCTCTTTGCGGGGCGCCCCGGTACGCGCCACTGGAAGCGGATCCTGTCGCAGGAGGCGCACAAGGCGGGCGCCGGCCCCGAGGTCGTGGTCCGTGCGCTGAACGCTGTCACGCAGGTTGCCGCCTGAGCGCGCTTTCCATTCCGCGCCCCCTCTGCTTTAAGTCGCGGCGCGACTTTGCGAGGGAAAGACCATGGCCGATTTCACCCAATACCTGCCGCTTCTGGCGCTGATCCTTTTCATCGGGGCCTTCGCGGGCGTGGTGGCCGGCCTCTTGGGCGTGGGCGGCGGCATTATTCTGGTGCCGGCCTTTTTCTTCGCGTTCTCGTCGCTTGGCTATGACACGCCGGAATTGATGCAGATCTGCCTTGCGACCTCGCTTGCCACCATCGTGGTGACCTCGGTGCGGTCGGTTCTGGCGCATCACCGCAAGGGGGCGGTGGACTGGGGCATCCTGAAGAGCTGGGGACCGGGGATCGCGCTTGGCGCGGTGCTTGGGGTGACGGCAGCCGCCGGCCTGCGCAACGAGGCGCTGATGGCGATTTTCGGGGTGCTGGGGCTGTGTGTCGGGCTCTACCTCGCCTTTGGCCGGGCGCATTGGCAATTGGGTGACGCGATGCCGGGCGGGCTTGCGCGGGCCGTCGTCTCGCCGCTCATCGGGTTCCTGTCGGTGCTGATGGGAATCGGCGGCGGCAGTTTCGGGGTGCCCCTGATGACGCTCTACGGCCGTCCCATTCACCGGGCGGTGGCGACGGCGGCGGGCTTTGGCCTGATCATCGCGGTGCCCTCGGTGCTGGGCTTCCTGATGGTCGGCGGCGAGGGGCCGGGGCGGCCGCCGTTCACCGTGGGGCAGGTCAACCTGATCGCCTTCGCGGTGGTCGTGGCGATGACGCTGATCACCACGCCCATCGGTGTGCGGCTTGCGCATGCGATGGACCCCAAGCCTCTGAAGCGCGTCTTTGCCGTCTTCATCATGGTCATGGCGATCAACATGCTGCGAAAGGCGGTCGGGCTGTGACATGGAGGGCCGCCGGATACCAGGCTTTCGGGCCGGATCGCGGCGTGCTGGAGTGGCTGGATCACGCCGGGCCGGTGGCTCTTGCCTGCGCGTGTGACGCCGCGATGCGCACGGCATGGCTGCGCCACGGGGAGACGTGGTTTGCCGGGGTAAACGTGCTGGAAAACGACGCGGAGGGCCGGGTGGCCGGGTCGCCGCCGCTGCGGTGTGCGTCGCTCAAGGCGGCAGAGGCGGTCAGTGGGCGGCTGCCTCTCGATACCGGGCAGGTTTCCGTTACCTATCCCGGCTATCCGAGGCAGGACGCGGGCGAGAGCGACGCGCAGGTCCGCTATCGCCGTCGCCGCGATGCGGCGCATGTCGATGGCCTCTTGCCCGTCGGGCCGGAGAGGTGCCGGATGCTGAGGGAGCCGCACGCCTGGATTCTCGGCCTGCCGGTGACGGAGTGCGGCGCCGGGGCCGCGCCGCTGGTGGTCTGGGAAGGCAGCCACGAGGTGATGCGCGCGCGTCTCGGCGCTGTGTTGCGTGATCAGCCACAGGAGGCCTGGCCGGATGTGGACCTGACCGAGGCTTACCATCAAGCCCGCGCCGAGGCGTTCGAGACCTGCCCCCGCATCGAGTTGCCGGCGCGCCCCGGCGAGGCGCTGTTGCTGCATCGCGCGGTGCTGCACGGGGTGGCGCCGTGGCAAGAGGGCGCAACGGCCCCGCCGGAGGGCCGCGCGATCATCTATTTCCGACCGCAACTGCCGGGCGGGGCCGTGGATTGGCTGCGCTTGCCGTAATCCGCGCCTCAGCGTTCCGGGATCAGCCCCTTTGGATTGAAGCGGAGCATCAGCAGCAGGAACACCCCCATCGTCAGCAGCCGCATCTGCGCGGCGGACCCGATCAGGTGGTCGCGCAGGGCGCTGTCCTCGGCCATGCCTGCGGTGATCACGTTTTCCATCACCCACAGGCCGATCGGTTCGACCATGATCCACAGCCACCAGATCAGGAAGCCGCCAAGCACCGCGCCCCAGTTGTTGCCCGAACCACCGACGATCACCATCACCCAGACCAGGAAAGTGAAGCGCAGCGGGTTGTAGGTGGAGGGCACAAGCTGCCCGTCGAGCGTGGTCATCATCGCCCCGGCCAGCCCGCAAACGGCGGAGCCGAGGATGAAGACCTGCAAATGGCGACGGGTCACATCCTTGCCCATGGCCTCGGAACTGACCTCGTTATCGCGGATCGCGCGCATCATCCGGCCCCAGGGTGAATTCAGCGCCATCTGCGTCAGCCAGATCAGCAGCAGCAGGACAGTGGTGAACAGCCCCGCGTAGCAAAGCTTGACGAACACGGTCGAGAAGCTGACCGGGTTGGCGCCGATGCTGGTTGCAAGCTCAAGAAACCACGGCGCGGCTTGCAGATCGACCTCGAAGGGCACCGGGCGCGGCAGGCCGTTGACGTTCTTCACGCCGCGCGCCAGCCAATCTTCGTTCTTCAGGATCGAGATGATGATCTCGGCGATGCCGAGCGTGGCAATGGCAAGGTAGTCGGAACGCAGGCCAAGCGCCGTCTTGCCGACGATCCACGCCGCCCCGGCGGCAAACAGCCCGCCCACCGGCCAGGCCAGCAGAATGGGCAGGCCAAGACCGCCGAGATAGCCGGTCGCGGCCGGGTTCACCGACTCGATCGCGTCGCGCGCCGGGTCGAACACCGCCCGGTAGAGGGTGAAGCCCGCGATCAGCACGGCGAGCATCAAGAGCACCCGCAGCCAGCCACGCGGCAAGCGCGTCCAGCACAGCACGGCGGCGGCGATGGTCGCCACGCCGATGGCAAGCGCCAGCAGGACGCGCGGGCCGCCCGCCGCCCACGCCTCGTTCACCGGTGGCATCGAAACAAGCACCGCCGCCAGCCCGCCAAGCGCGGTGAAGCCGACGATCCCGACATTGAACAGCCCGGCATAGCCCCACTGGATATTCACGCCGAGCGCCATCACCGCCGAAATAAGCCCCATGTTGAGGATCGACAGCGTGGTGTTCCACGATTGCATGATGCCGGTGACGATGAACAGCACCGCGACAAGCCCGAACAGCGCGAGGTTCTTGACGTTGATCCCGCTCATACCGATTTCCCCCTGAACAGACCCGTAGGCTTGAAGATCAGCACGACCAGCAGAATGGTGAAGCTGACCGCGAACTTGTAGTCGGTCGACAGAAGCTGCACCAGGCCGTCAGGTTCCCACGCCTCGGGCAGCAGGTGGCTGGCGAAGCGTCGAAACGCGTAGGTCACCGAGACCTCGGAAAAGGCGATGACGAAGCCGCCCACGATGGCGCCGATCGGGTTGCCCAGCCCGCCGACGATGGCCGAGGCGAAGATCGGCAGCAGCAACTGGAAATAGGTGAAGGGCTTGAAGCTCTTGTCGAGACCGTAGAGCACCCCCGCCGTGGTCGCCAGGGCCGCGACGATGATCCATGTCACAATCACCACCTTTTCGGGGTTGATCCCCGACAGCAGCGCCAGATCCTCGTTATCGGAAAAGGCGCGCATGGATTTGCCGGTGCGGGTGCGCCCAAGGAACCAGAACAGCAGCGCCACCGCGATCATCGTCACGACAAGCGTGATGCCTTGCGTCGTGCGAATGGCAAGCGCCTCGTCCAGACCGGTGATCTCGCGGAAAGTGCGGGCCGATATGATGAACCGCTCACCATCGGCAAAGCGCTGATCATCGACCCCGATGATGAAGCGCACCAGCCCGTTCATGATGAACATCACCCCGAGCGAGGCGATGACGTAGATCACCGGCCTGGCCTTTTGCCGGCGGTAAAAGCGGTAGACGACCCGATCCGTCCCGATCAGCAGCAGCGCAGTGACCGCGATGCCGAGCGGTAGCGCCAGAAGCGCCGTCGGCAACGGTCCAAGCGTGACACCCCAGCCTTGCAGCAGCCATGTGAAAAGGATCGTCACCATGGCCCCGAAGGCCATCGTGTCGCCATGCGCGAAGTTCGAGAACCGCAGGATCCCGTAGATAAGCGTCACGCCAAGCGCGCCAAGGGCAAGCTGCGCGCCGTAGGCGGTGGCTGGCACGATGACGAAATTGGCAAGGACGACGATGGCGTTCAGGACATCCACTTCATGTCTCCTCACTAAGGCGGGGGTAAGACGGGACGGGCGCGCGGGGCGCCGGGATCGGACCGGCGGCGCGCATCAGCCGGCCGCCTCGCAAAATCCGTGGCCGGTGACCGCGGCGGTCGCCGGGTCGGCGGCATGGGTGGTGTAAACCGCGCGTCCGTCGGGGTAGAGCGTGAACAGACTTGTCTCGGCGCCCGGCACATGCATGACGAAGACCTGCACCGCCGCATCTGCCGGGGTCAGGGCAAGCGCCTCGATGCCGGTCGCCTCTTCGGTCAGGAAGATCCACGCATCGGTGCGGTCCGGTGCCCGGGCCAGTTCCACCCCGGTCCGGGATTGGATGCAGCCCGTCGCATCACACAGCACGTCGAACCGGCAGCCATAGCCGGTTTCGGCAAGCGCCGGCGCGGCGCAAAACGCAAGGCCAAGGGCGGCGAACATAAACCTCATGCGCCGCGCCTCTGGCCGGCCCGCTCATCCGCCAAGGCGTCTTCGCGCGGGGGCGCGGCACGCAGGGTTGATTGTGAGACGCGTTCAATCATCGGTCAGCCCCCGAGGAAGCTCTTGCGAACCTCCGGGTTGGCCAGAAGCGCCTTGCCGGTATCGGTGTAGGCATTGCGCCCCTGCACCAGCACATATCCCTTGTCCGCGATGTCCAGAGCCTGCCGGGCGTTCTGCTCGACCATCAGGATGGAGATGCCGCTGCGCGCAACTTCGATGATGCGATCGAACAACTCGTCCATCACGATCGGGCTGACGCCCGCAGTCGGTTCATCCAGCATCAGAAGCTTGGGCTCCGTCATCAGGGCCCGACCGACAGCAACCTGCTGACGTTGCCCGCCCGAAAGCTCGCCCGCCGCTTGCAGACGCTTGTCTTTCAGGATCGGGAACAGGTCATAGACCTGCGCCATGGTGCCGGAATAATCGTCGGTGCGGATGAAGGCGCCCATCTCGAGGTTTTCCTCTACCGTCATCGAGGTGAAGATATTGGCGTTCTGCGGCACGAAGCCCATGCCCATCCCGACCCGCGCCTGCGGCGTCAGGTGGGTAATGTCCTGACCATCGAGCACCACCCGCCCCTCGCGCAGGTTGAGCATGCCGAACACCGCCTTCATGGCGGTCGATTTGCCCGCTCCGTTAGGCCCGACGATGACCGCGATCTCGCCCTTTTCCACGGCGATGGTGCAGTCGTGCAGGATGTCGGCGCCCTTGCCATAGCCGCCGGTCATCGCCTCGCCGATCAGGAAAGGCCGGTCGGGCACCGGGCTGACGGAATTGTCCTGCCCCTCGGCGGGGTTCATGGTGCCGATGCCGTCGGGGTTGGTGATCGAGCGGTCCTTGTTGCCGCGATCGTCCGTGTAGCCGGTGCCGGTGCCGGTGCCGCTCATGCCGTTTCCTTGTTTTTCAGGCCGGTGCCGAGATAGGCCTCGATGACATGTTCGTTGGCCTTGATCTCGTCGAGCGTGCCTTCAGCGAGCACCTTGCCCTCGGCCATGCAGATCACCGGGTCGCAGATCTTGTCGATGAAATCCATGTCATGCTCGATCACCACGAAAGTATAGCCGCGCTCCTCGTTGAGCCGCTTGATGGCCTCGGCGATGGTGTAGAGCAGGGTGCGGTTCACGCCGGCGCCGACCTCGTCGAGAAAGACGATCCTTGCATCGACCATCATCGTGCGCCCCAGTTCCAGCAGCTTTTTCTGACCGCCGGAAATCTCGCTGGCGCGCAGGTCGGCGATCTGGGAAATCGTCAGGAACTCCAGCACTTCATCGGCCTTGGCGCGCAGGGCGCGTTCCTCCTCGGCGATGCGCTTGCGCCCGAACCAGGTGTTCCACAGGGTTTCGCCCGACTGGTCGCCGGGCACCATCATCAGGTTTTCCCGGCAGGTCATGGAACCGAATTCATGCGCGATCTGGAAGGTGCGCAAAAGGCCCTTGTGGAACAGCGCGTGCGGCGGCAGGCCGGTGATGTCCTCGTCCGCCATGGTCACCCGGCCCGAGGTCGGCGGCAGAACCCCCGCGATGACGTTGAACAGCGTCGTCTTGCCGGCACCGTTGGGGCCGATAAGCCCGGTGATGGACCCCGGCCGGATGCTCAGGCTGGCGCCGTCCACTGCGTGGAAGCCGCCGAAATGCTTGTGCAGGTCGTGAACGGTGATCATCTGCCGGACCTCTGATTGCCCCCGTGGGGTCCTTCGACAAACAGCCCGGTTAAAGAACCGGGCTGCCCGTTGTCAATCGCTTGTGGTGCGGATCAACGATACTGCACGGTGGTGATCTCACCACCCTGGATCTCGATCTCGCGGTAGTTGCCGGCGGACTCGCCCGGTTCGATCAGTTCCACCGACGTGGCGCCCTCGTAGTTGACGTCCTCGCCGGCCGCGATCAGTTCCAGCGCGCGGCCCAGATCACCGGGCATGATTTCCTCGCCCGGGGCATTGGCCACGTCCATGACGTGGGCCGCATAGTCGCCCGGCATGGAGGAGCCAGCCGCCTGCATCGCCAGAATTATCAGCGCCGCCGCATCATAGGATTCCGGGGCAAAGGCCGATGTGCCATCAAAGCCGGCTTCGGATGCCATGTCATGGAACAGGCTGGCGCCGTTGGACGCGGTGCCTGGAAGCTGCCCGAAAGAGCCATCGAGGTCGGACCCGAAATTATCGGTCAGCGCATCGCCCACCATGCCGTCGGGGAAGACAAACGTATCGAACGCGCCGGTATCGAGTGCCGCCTGAACGATGCCGGACCCGCCGCTATCGACATAGCCGGCGACCACAAGCGCACGACCGCCCGCGGAGGCGAGCGCGCCGACCTCGGCGGAATAATCCGCGCGTTCGTCTTCATGCGCGGCGACGATGGTCACGGTGCCGCCCAGGTCCTCGAAGGCAGCGGCAAAGCTGTCGGCAAGGCCCTGACCGTAATCGTTGTTGGTGTAGGTCACGGCAACCTCGTCGATACCGCGATCCAGAATGATCTCGGCCATCACCACACCCTGACGCGCATCCGACGGCGCGGTGCGGAAGAACAGGCCGCTATCCTCGATCGTGGTCAGCGCCGGCGAGGTGGCCGAGGGTGACACCATCACCATGCCGTTGGGCACGGCGACGTTGGTCAACATCGAGGTGGTCGCGCCGGAGCACATCGCGCCGACAATGCCCGAGACGCCATCGGCGGTGATCAGGCGTTCGCCCACGGCGGTCGCGGCGGAGGCGTCGATGCAGGTGGAGTCGCCGCGCACAGACGAGACGGACATACCGCCCAGGAAAGCGCCGCTTGCGGTCGCTTCGGCCATCGCCAGTTCGGCGCCGGAGGCCATTGGCGGGGCCAGCGATTCGAGCGGACCGGTAAAGCCGACCGCGATGCCGATCGTGACACCGCCGCCATGGCTTTCAGCGAAGGCCGCGCCGGTCAGGGCGGCGGTCGCCGCAGTGGCGAACAATAGCTTCTTCATCTTGGTCTCCCTGTGTGGATGATGTTTTCTTGTGGGTCTCACGTTAGGACGGGTTTTCGCGATTGAAAAGGGCCGAAATGGACCCTTTGCACCGGCGGGGTCGCAAGGATGCGGGGACAGGAAGGGTCTTTCCAGCGCCGCGCGGTTGCGGCACGATCGGTGCACCACCCGCCCTTGTCCGGGATTGCCCGCATGATTCTTGTCGATGCCGATGCCTGCCCGGTGAAGCCAGAGGCGATCCGCGTCGCCCTGCGCCACGAGATGCCCATCGTATTCGTCGCCAACCAGGGGCTGCGGCTGCCGGACCATCCATTGATCCGAATGTTCGTGGTCGGCGACGGCTTCGACGCCGCCGATGACGCGATCGCCGAAGCGGCGGGGCCGCGCAGTGTTGTCATCACCGCCGATATCCTGCTGGCCGAACGCTGCCTGAAGGCGGGCGCGCAGGTGCTGGACCACAAGGGCGCGGCCTTCACCACGGACGGGATCGGCGGGCAGATCGCCACCCGGGCAATCATGGCCGACCTTCGCGCCGGGCTTGACGGGCAGGGGATCGGCGGGGCGAAACCCTTTGCGAAGGCTGACCGCAGCCGGTTCCTCGATGCGCTGGAAACGACGGTGCGCCGCGTGCCGCGGCGACCCTGACGCTGCTGCGGCCCGCTTGACGCTTGTGCTGTGGCCTTGCGGCGGGCAGAAACGCGGTGGAGCACCGAACGAAAGGACGCCGATGACCCCGCAGACCCTGACCACCACCCAAGGCCGCCGGATCGCGTTCCACCAGACCCAGGGCAAGACACCGGGGGGTGTCTTTCTCGGCGGACTCAAGTCCGACATGCAGGGCAGCAAGGCGCTGCACCTCGAGGATTGGGCGCGGCGCAGTGGCCGTGCCTTTCTGCGCTTCGATTACTCGGGCCACGGCGAAAGCTCCGGCGCCTTCACCGATGGCTGTATCGGCGACTGGGCGGACGATGCCGAGGCCACGATCCTGACGCTGACCGAAGGGCCGCAGGTGCTGATCGGCTCCTCCATGGGCGGCTGGCAGGCGCTGTTGATGGCGCGCAAGCACCCCGAGATCGTGGCTGGCCTGATCGGCATCGCCGCCGCCCCCGATTTCACCGAAGACAGCATGTGGGCCGGCTTCACCGAGGCACAAAGGGCCGAGATGGCCGAAACCGGACAGGTCGCGCTGCCCTCCGACTACGGCGAGCCCTACATCATCACGCGGCGCATGATCGAGGACGGGCGCGACCACCTCGTGCTGCGCAGCCCGCTGCGCGTCAGCGCGCCGGTGCGGCTCTTGCAGGGCACGGCGGACCGCGACGTGGACATGTCGGTGGCGCTGCGCCTGCTCGATCACCTCGACGGGCCGGATATCCGGCTGGAGCTTGTGAAAGGCGCCGATCACCGGTTTTCCGACGCCTGTTGTCTGTCGCGGATCGTCGCGACGCTGGAGGATGTGCTGGCCCATGTGGACGCTGATTAAACGCCTGTTCATACTTTTCGTCATCCTCGTGGCGGTTGCGGCGGGGGCGCTCTTGCTCGGTCCGCGCGAGCGGATCGAACGCGGCGCACCGGTCTCGCTGGATGGGCGGGGCGTGGCCGAGGTTCTGGCCGCGCGCGAGGCGGCGGTCGGTGGCATCACGCCGGGCACGCAGGCAAGGGTGATCTGGGCCGGGGAACCGGAGGCGGAGACGCCGCTCTCCATCCTCTACCTGCACGGCTTTTCCGCCACGTCCGAGGAAATCCGCCCGGTGCCCGACCGCGTGGCCGCGGCGCTCGGCGCCAACCTGATCTTCGCACGGCTCACCGGGCATGGCCGCGACGGGGCGGCGCTCGCCGCCGCGCGCGCGGGCGACTGGGTCGATGACACGGCGCTGTTCCTCGATCTTGCGCGGGCCGTGGGTGAGCGGGTGCTGATCATCGGCACCTCTACCGGCGGCACGCTGGCCGCCTACGCAGCGACCGACGCAGACATGGCGCGCGACGTTGCGGGGGTCGTGATGCTCTCGCCCAATTTCCGGGTCGCCAACCCCGCCGCGATCCTGACCGAGATGGGCTTTGCGCGCCAGATCGTGCCGCGTCTGGCCGGGGCGGAGCGTGCCTTCACCCCCCTCAACGACCGGCAGGCCCGGTTCTGGACCACCCGCTACGGCACCGATGCGCTGACCAGCCTCGGCACCCTGATGCGCGAAACCCGCGAGCGCGATTTCGCCGCCGCCGGGGTGCCGGTTCTGGCACTTTTCTCCGACCTCGACAGGGTGGTGTCTGCGACCGCAACGCGCGAGGCGCTGCTGTCCTGGGGCGGTCCCGTGACGCTGGCGCCGCTCGACCTGCCGCAGGAGGGCGCAGATCCGTCCCGCCACGTCATAGCGGGCGATATCCTGAGCCCGGCCATGACCGCGCCGGTGACGGAGCGTATCCTCGACTGGGCGGCGGACGCGCTGCCACGCTAACCCATGTTGCGCGAAAACCGTTGTGCGATGCGGGCCGCTCTGGCACCCTTCTGAACAAGGGTTTTCAGCATCAGGGAATTTGCGGCATGCGGGGCGTTGCCGGCTTCATTATCGTGGTCTGCATGGCGGGCAGCGCCTCGGCGCAGACATGGTCAGCGCGCACGACGCTGGACCAGGGCTGGTTCCGGGGGACGGTGCATGCCGTCGATCGGCGGATGGCGATTGCCTGTTCCGGCAGCTATCCGGATGCCGATCCGATGTATGGTGCCGAGGACGGGCCACACGTTCCCTACGGATTCACCGTCGAAATGGCATTTCCGCAGATCGTCGCAAGCGAGGCCCACACGGATCGGGCGGCGACCCGCGACGATATTGTCCTGGTCTCCAACGGGCTGGGCTACCAACTGCCCGAGGTCGGCTTCAACATGCTGAACGGGGAGCGTTGGGAAAGCCATATTTCCATTGGTGATCAGATGATTGCGTCGCTTCTTGCAGGGGATGGCTTACGCGTGTTCGCGCAAGGATCCGAGGTGGTGTCCTACGACGCCGACGGGCTGGCGGACGGGTTGCTGACGGTGATCCGGTTTTGCGACTCGCATTGGGCGCAGCTTGGCCAACCGGTGCCGGACCATGCCCGCGCGATGCTGATGGCGCTGCGCGATGCGGCGGGCAACGACGCGGCGGCCGCGTCGATGGAGCAGGTGGCGCTTGATCGGGTGACGGCGCAGTGTGAAGGGCCGGGCCAGGTGCGCGGCGATTTCATCGGGCGCGGCGATTTCGACGGCGACGGGACGGAGGATATCGTTCTCGACTGGCGCGGCGTCCGCTGCCAGGGCGGCAGCTTTGCCAGCGCACAAGGCGCGGGCCAGTGCGGGATGCACGACTGCCTTGTGTCGGTGTTCGTGTCCTCTGCCATTGCACGCGGCGAAGCGCCCTGGGAAAGGTTGGCGGTCGACGCGCGCGTTGATGCCGACACTCCCGCTCGGCTTGTCCTGGGCAACAGCCCTGCCACCTGTTCCCGCACCGCTCAGGCAGCCGGATGCGGGCAAGCTTACGCGTGGAATCGGTCGGGATTTGTGCAAGTGCCATGACCGGGGCGGTGCACATCCGCCCGAGATCTTGATTGATGAGGTCCAGTGATTTGATTCCAATTGTTTTTTTGCCGGGATTCATGTCTGACGCCCGGCTGTTCCGTGATCAGGCGGAAGCGCTGTCGCCTGACTTTTCGGTGCAGGTCGCCTCGCTTGGTCCAGCTGACAACATCCGCGACATGGCGGCGCGGGTGATCGCCGATCTGCCGCAAGAGGCGGCGCTTGTCGGCGCGTCGCTCGGCGGCATGGTCGCGATGGAGGTGCTGCGCCGCGCGCCGGAGAGGGTCGCTCGGTTGGTGTTGATCGCCACGGATGCGCTGTCGGAATTACCAGCGGTTGCGGCGGCCCGTGACCCGATGATCAGCCGTGCGAAGGCCGGGCGGCTTGACGATGCGATGGCCGAGGCGGTGCCCGTCGATACGCTGGCGCCGGGGCCGTCGCGCGCGGCGGCGCTCGATACCTTGCGGAAAATGGCGCGCCGGGCGGGGCCGACGGGGTTCGCAGCGCAGTCCCGCGCCCTGCAACGCCGCCCCGATCAGCAAGGCACGCTGCGCCGGATCGCGGTGCCCACGCTGCTGATCTGCGGGGCGCATGACAGGATCTTTGCCTGTCGGCGGCACGAGGTCATGGCCGGTCTGGTGCCGCAGGCCAAACTGGTGACGCTGGAGGAGGCAGGCCACCTGCCGACGCTGGAATGCCCGCACAAGGTGACGGAGATCCTCGCCGGCTGGCTCGACAACTAGCGCCCGAACCGCCTGCCGCCTACTCGGCCACGGCGCTGACCACCGGTGCCTTGGGCAGGTCGCAATTGGCGTCGATGAAGTTCAGCACCAGCGGCCGGATATTGTTGCGCCAGCTTTTGCCGGCGAAGATGCCATAATGGCCGGCATTGGGTTCGAGGTAGTTGGCCTTCTTGCTGTCGGGCAGGCCGGTGCACAGCCGCAGTGCTGCGACGCATTGTCCGGGAGCGGAGATATCGTCCTGCCCCCCCTCGACCGTTTTTACGGCAACTGTGGTGATCTTGCCGATGTCCACCCGCTTGCCGGCGACGGTGAAGCGATT
>PFEX01000056.1 GCA_002783145.1 Rhodobacteraceae bacterium CG17_big_fil_post_rev_8_21_14_2_50_65_11
AAGCCGCGGATCGCGCGCGCCACCTCGGGCGCGCAGGCCTTTCCCTGCACCGCGACGGGCCAGATCAGCACCCTGCGCGGGAACCGGTCGCGCAACCGGTGCAGGATATCGCGGATCACCGCGCCCGAGGGCGAGGTCACCACCCCGATCACCTCGGGCAGGAACGGCAGCGCCTGCTTGCGCGCCTCGGCAAAGAGGCCCTCGGCGGCCAGCGCCGCCTTGCGCTTTTCCAGCATCGCCATCAGCGCGCCGACCCCGGCGGGCCGGATGTCCTCGATCACAAGCTGGTATTTCGACTGTCCGGGGAAGGTCGTCAGCCGGCCGGTGGCGATCACCTCCATGCCTTCCTCGGGCTGCGTCGCCATCCGCGACGCCACCCCCTTCCAGATCACGCTGGACAGAACGCTGCGGTCATCCTTGAGGTCGAGGTAGACATGCCCCGAGCGGGGCCGCGACAGCCGGCCGATCTCGCCACGCACCCGGACATGGGAAAAGGCGCCCTCGACGGTGCGCTTGACCGCGCCCGAAAGCTCCGTGACGGTGAATTCCGGCGCGTTGTCCGGCATGTCGTCTTCCAGCAGATCAGTCATGGCACAGGTTCTAGCGGGCCGCGCGCGCTGCGGCCAGTCCCCAACGCAAAAGCGCGCCGCCGTGCCGGTTGCTTGTGCGCCGGGCCGGCATTCGCTAACAGACCGCAATGCTGGCAGACGGGGGACACCGACAGTGAACATTCTCATCCTTGGCGGCGGCGGGCGCGAACATGCGCTGGCCTGGGCGGTATTGCAGAACCCCAAATGTGACAAGCTGATCGTGGCGCCGGGCAATGGCGGCATTTCGCAGATCGCCCAATGCGCCGCGATCGAGCCGACAGATGCCGGCGCGGTGCTGGATCTCTGCGCCGAGGAAACGGTGGATTTCGTCATCATTGGCCCGGAAGCCCCGCTTGCTGCGGGCGTCGCCGACAGCTTGCGCGACGCGGGTATCCTGACCTTCGGACCGTCGAAGGCGGCAGCGGAACTCGAAGCCTCCAAGAGCTTCACCAAGGCGATCTGCGACGCCTGCGGCGCCCCCACGGCCCGCCATGCGCGCTTTACCGAGGCGGGCCCGGCGCGCGCCCACGTCAGACTCAAGGGCGCGCCCATCGTGATCAAGGCTGACGGGCTGGCGGCCGGCAAGGGGGTGATCGTGGCGATGGACGAGGCAACGGCGCTTGCCGCCGTCGACGACATGTTCGCCGGCGCTTTCGGGGGCGCCGGGGCCGCGGTGGTGATCGAGGAATACCTTACCGGCGAAGAGGCCAGTTTCTTCGTGCTCTGCGACGGTGAGACCGTCCTGCCCATCGGCACAGCGCAGGACCACAAGCGCGCCGGCGAGGGCGATACCGGCCCCAATACCGGCGGCATGGGCGCCTACAGCCCGGCGCCGGTGATGACGGATGCCATCACTCGCAAGACAATGGAAGACATCATCAAGCCGACGATGGCGGAAATGGTGCGGCGGGGGGTGCCCTTTCAGGGTGTGCTGTTTGCCGGGCTGATGATCGACGACGGGCAGCCACGGCTCATCGAATACAACGTCCGCTTTGGCGATCCCGAATGCCAGTGCCTGATGCTGCGCCTTGGCGCGCAGGCGCTCGACCTGATGCTGGCCACCGCCGAGGGGCGGCTGGGCGAGGTCGCTGTCACCTTTGCCGACGATCACGCGATGAGCGTGGTGATGGCCGCCGAGAATTATCCCGGTGCATATGAAAAAGGAAGCGTCATAAATGGCTTGGAAGATATGCCCGAGACCAGCTTTGAGATCTGCTTCCACGCCGGAACGACGCGCGAGGCGGGGCGATTCGTTGCCACCGGTGGCCGGGTTCTGGCGCTGACGGCGCGCGGCGACAGCCTGCGCGACGCTCGTGACAAGGCCTATGGACTGGTCGACCGCGTGGACTGGCCGCAGGGGTTCTGCCGCCACGATATCGGCTGGCGGGCGCTGCCCGATTAGGCGATTTCGCCCTGTCGTCCGCCGTGCCGCGCCGGCCCCCTCCGGGGTGTGAATTGCGGTTTCGCAGCATTGGCGCGCGCCGGCCCTGACAGGGGCGGCGGCGGCCGACCGCCGCGACCGCGCAAGCGGGCGCAAGCGGGCGCAAGCGGACCTATCCCGCCACCGCGCGGAGCAGCCGGGCCCGCGCCGGCGGAACGGCGTCGATCTCCAGCCCGGTGAAGACATGCAGCGTACCAAGATCACGGTCGATCACCGCATGGTCGCTGACCCAGCCGCCCATCAGCAGGTAACTGCGCAGCAGCGGTGGCAGCAGGGCACGCGCCCGCCGTTTGTCGAGCGCACGTTGCGCGCCATCCTCGTCGCAATATCGCACCACCTCGGGCGCCTTTACCCCCGGTCGCCAGCGCGCGGGCGCAAGGTGGCGGTCGCACAGCAGGGCGAACGCCTCGGCATAGGGCGCAGCATCGGTGCCCTGAAACGAAGAGCAGCCGAACAGCAGCCTCACCCCCTTGCGATCGACATGGCCGGTCAACGCCCCCCATGCCACGCGCAGGATATCGGGATCGTGCCAGTCCGGATGGATGCAGAAGCGGCCCAGTTCCAGCATCGGGCCATCGAACCCGGACAGCGCCGAGAGATCGTAAAACTGCGCGGCATAGCTTTCCGACACCGTTCTGCCACCGGCGATCGGCAACAACCGAAAGCAGCAGACGAGCGCGCCGGTGGCACGGTCTTCCAACAGGACATGGGTGCAGGCGGCATCGTAAGCGTCGCTGTCAAGCCCCTCGTCCCGCCGGAAAGCGCGCTGGCGCAGCCGTTGCGCGGCGCGGATGTCGCCGGGCCCGGTCGCGGTGCGGGCGCGGTATCGGCCTTTCGTCAGGGTCGGCATCCGCTGGTCTGCCTCGTATCGGGCGCCGACCACCGGGCGGTGGCCCGGCGGGGGGGGAAATCAGTTGTTGAGTGCCTCGCCGATATTCACCCGGCCAATATTGCCGACAAGCTGGCGCAGGAACGTGACTTCCTGGATATTCGATTCCGTCACCCGGCGCGAAAAGCGCACGACATCGCCGTCCTGAAGCCCAAGCTCGCGGATATTCTGCACCGTGCCGTTGTCATCGAAGCTGATGGCGACGATATCCCGCTCGATGACTGCGGGCGCGCGGTAGGTGTAATGACGCTGGCGCGAGGCGATGTAGAACCATGTGTCATCGGTCATGACGCCTGCGGTCGCGGGCTGGCCGATGGTCTCTTCGACGCTGGCGCGGGTATCGACACCGGGCACGATCATTTCAAGGTCTTCGGCGGGCGGAACGTAGCCGTGATTGGTGAAGGTCGCCGAGCAGGCCGCGACGGCAAACGCCAGAACGCCCGCGAGAATCAGTCTTGCGCCTGGTCTCTGTCCGATCATCCGCCCGGTTCCCCTTTCGTGCCGCGTGTCCATGCCCCAAGTCGATCAGGTCCACCGCCGCGGACCTCGCCGATCGCCCGGTCACGGCCTGTTCCGGGCGGTCTCAGTCTCTCGCCCGCTGCCCCCTTGCGGTGGCTTTCAAAGCTTTCTATCCGCTTAACTGACCATGGCGCACAGGGCAAGGTCCGCTTGGCCTGCCCCGATGACCGCCGCAAGGTGCCCGGTGCACAGATCGCCGCACAGGCCGCACAGGAGGACAAGATGACCGAGCCAAGCGCCCAAAACCCCCGGATCTCGGTGGCCGAGCTCAGCGACCGGGCCGCGACCCCTTTCGACCTGCGCCCCGATGCCGACGCCCGCGCCGCACTGGCCGACCGGATCGGGATCGGGGGGATTCGCAAGCTGCGCCTTGCCGGCCGGATCCGCGCCGAGGGCGATGCCGACTGGCGGCTCGACGCGACGCTGGGCGCCACCGTGGTGCAGGATTGCGTGGTGACACTGGCGCCGGTGACGACGCGGCTGGACGTGGCCGTGACGCGGCGCTTTCTGGCCGAGATGCCGGCGCTGCACCCCGACGAAAACGGCGAGGTGCAGATGCCCGAGGATGACACCATCGAGCCGCTTGAGGCGCAGATCGACCTTGAGGCGGTGCTTGAGGAGGCGCTGACACTGGCACTGCCGGAATATCCGCGCGCCGAGGGCGCCGCGCCGGGCGACGTGGTTCACGCCGCGCCGGGAGTCGAGCCGATGCGCGACGAGGACGCCAAACCCTTTGCCGGGCTGGCGGCGTTGCGCGACAGTCTGGCCACCGGCGCGGACGAGGATGGCGCCGACGATGACGGATCGGGGGGCGCGAACACGCAAGGTTGAAGGCGATGTCCGCTGCTCTGATTAGGGCTTGCATGATACCGGAATCCGAGTATGTTCCCGGCCTCATTCGCCGCTTTGGAGTGACACACCCACCCGGTGCGTCCGGCCGGTCCGGACCCGCCGGAAAACCCCGTTGCGGCGATGTGACAGGACGAAATTGACAAAGACGCAAACCGGGGCAACGCGGCCAGGGCCCGCCCCGCTACAAACACGAAGGTTGAGACATGGCTGTCCCCCAGAATAAAGTCACCCGCTCGCGCCGCAACATGCGTCGTGGCCACGACGCCCTGACCGCTGGCAACCCCAACGAGTGCCCGGAATGCGGCGAGTTGAAACGCCCGCACCACGTGTGCCCCTCTTGCGGCAGCTATGCTGGCCGCGAGGTGATCGCCCCGGTCGACGAGATCGATCTCGACGAAGACGCGGCATAAGCGTCGGCATCGCCCAGGGCAGGTTCGGTATGGTAGAGACAGCACAAGCGCCCGACGCCTCAGCGTCCGAGGTGGTGCTGTCGATAGATGCCATGGGCGGCGATCGCGGGCCGTCGGCGATTGTCGACGGCATGACGAAATCCGCCGAAAAAGCGCCTGGCCTGCGCTTTATCGTGCATGGTGACAGCGCCGTGCTTGACCCCCTCATCGCCCGCAAGCCCGCGCTTGCCGGGCGGTGTGACGTTCGCCATGCCGAGGGCGTCGTCTCGATGGACGACAAGCCCAGCCAGGTGATGCGCTCGGGCAAGGGCACGTCAATGTGGTCCACGATCGAGGCGGTACGCGACGGCGAGGCGACGGTAGCGGTCAGTTGCGGCAATACCGGCGCGCTGATGGCGATCAGTATGGTGCGCCTGCGCAAGATCGAGGGCGTCAACCGCCCCGCCATCGCCTGCCTGTGGCCGTCGCGCAACCCGCACGGGTTCAACATCATGCTCGACGTCGGCGCCGATATCCGCGCCGACGAGACCGACCTTCTGCACTACGCGCTGATGGGCGCGAGCTATGCCCGCAACGGCCTTGGGCTGAAGCGGCCCCGGGTCGGGCTTCTGAACGTTGGGGTCGAGGAATTCAAGGGCCGGGCGGAACTGAAGCTTGCAAGCCAGGCGATCGAGCGGGCGGCCGAAGCGGCCGATTACGACTATGTCGGGTTTGTCGAGGGCGGCGATATCCCGTCCGACCGGGTCGATGTGATCGTCACCGATGGATTCACCGGCAATGTCGCGCTCAAGACCGGCGAGGGCACCGCGACGCTGATTCGCGATTTCCTTGGCGAGGCGTTCCGCTACTCGATCCTGTCGCGGGCCGCCGCGCTGCTGGCGTGGCCGTCGCTGCGCCGCCTGTCCAAGCGAATCGACCCGCGGAGGATGAACGGCGGCGTGTTTCTCGGCCTGAACGGCACGGTGGTGAAATCGCATGGCTCCTCCGACGGGACAGGCATGGCCGCCGCGATCAAGCTGGCCGCACAACTGTCCGCCGCCGGATTCGGCGACCGTCTGGCCGCGCGCATCGCGGAATCGGAACGGGCCATCGCCCAGACAAATGGAGGATCCGGAGAATGACCGGTCAGATTGCGTCCACACCCCGCCGCGCAGTTGCCACGGGAATCGGTCATTACCTGCCCGAACGGTGTGTGCCCAACGCGGAGTTCGAGGCCAGCCTCGACACCTCGGACGAATGGATTCGCGCCCGCTCCGGCATCGAGCGGCGCCACTTCGCGGCAGAGGGCGAAACCACCTCGGATATGGCGATCAAGGCGGCGCGCGCGGCGCTGGACAATGCCGGGCTCTCGCCCGCCGATATCGACGCGGTAATCGTCGCCACCTCCACCCCCGACCTGACCTTCCCCTCGGTCGCCACGATGGTTCAGGCCGGGCTGGGCATGCCCGGCGGCTTTGCCTTCGACGTGCAGGCGGTCTGCGCCGGCTTCATCTACGCCCTGTCGACCGCCAATGCGCATATCCTGTCGGGGCAGGCCAGCCGCGTTCTGGTGATCGGCGCCGAGACCTTCAGCCGGATCATGGACTGGACCGACCGCAGCACCTGCGTTCTGTTCGGCGATGGCGCCGGCGCGCTGGTGCTGGAGGCGCAGGACGGCACCGGCAGCAGCGACGATCGCGGCGTGCTGGCGGTCGATCTGCATTCCGATGGCCGCTTCCGCGACCTGCTTTATGTCGATGGCGGCGTGTCGCGCACGCAAACGGCCGGCGTTCTGCGCATGGAAGGTCCGGAGGTCTTCCGCCATGCCGTTGAAAAGCTTGCAGAAACCGCACATGCCGCCTTGCGCCGCGCCGATCTGTCCGCCGGAGATGTCGACTGGATCGTGCCGCATCAGGCCAACCTGCGGATCATCAGCCGCACTGCGCAAAAGATGAACGTGGGCATGGACCGCGTCATCGTCACCGTACAGGACCACGGCAATACCTCGGCCGCGTCGATCCCGCTGGCGCTGTCGGTCGGGGTGGCCGAGGGCAAGATCAAGCGCGGCGATCTGCTGGTAGCCGAGGCGATCGGCGGCGGCCTGGCCTGGGGCGCGGCGGTGCTGCGCTGGTAGGCGGCGGGGCGCCGCGCAAGCGTTAACACCCAAGCCATTGATATTGACTTGCTATCTGCAAGCGCGCAGGATGCATGAACCTGTTTGGGAGGGATGTGACCAATGGCTGGCAAGACTTTGACACGCATGGACCTGAGCGACGCGGTGTTCCGCGAGGTGGGCCTGTCGCGCAATGAAAGCGCGCAACTTGTCGAGCGGGTGCTGGAATTGATGTCCGACAGCCTTGTCGCCGGCCAGCAGGTCAAGATCTCCTCTTTCGGGACGTTCTCGGTCCGCTCCAAGACGGCGCGCGTCGGGCGCAACCCCAAGACCGGCGAAGAGGCCCCGATCCCACCGCGCCGGGTGCTGACCTTCCGCCCGTCGCACCTGATGAAGGACCGGGTCGCCACGGGCAACAAGGGATAACCCCGCATGGCCGAAAAGTCGCCTCAGGCCTTCCGCACCATCCGCGAGGTGGCCGAGTGGCTTGATATCGAGGCCCACGTGCTGCGTTTCTGGGAAAGCAAGTTCAGCCAGATCAAGCCGGTGAAACGCGCTGGCGGCCGGCGCTATTACCGGCCCGCCGACATGCGGCTGATCGGAGGCATCAAGGTGCTGCTGCACGATCAGGGCCTGACCATCCGCGGCGCACAGAAGATGATCGCCGATGACGGTGTGGCGGCGATTGCCGGGCTGTCGCCACCGCTGGCCGAAGAGCTGGAGGCCGAGACCGCCGCGACTCTGACGATTGATGTCTCGGACGACCCGGCGCCACGGGACGCCGCGGGGTCGAACGCGGGCTTTTTCGATATCGAGGCGCTTGCCGGCGAAAACGCAGCGTCCGGGCACGAGGCCGACGCGCAGACCGACGCGCAGACCGACGCGCCTGCCCCGGCGCAGGATTCAGCCGAGCCTGATCGGCCCGAAGCCGAGGTCGCTCCGCAAGAGGCCGTTGCGGCAGATGCCCACCTCGATCGGGAAACGCCCCCCCCTGCCCCGGCCGAGGAGCCCGCCACCGCCGACGCTCCGGAAGATCCGGCGCATGACGCCCCGCCCAAAGCACCGGCCGACACCGGGCCAGGCGAGGAGGCGCCGCCGCCGCCCACGCCGCTGTCCGAGATCCGGGTGCTCCTGCACGAGGCGGTGCCGCTGAGCCCTGCGCAGCTTGCGCAACTGGCGCCGATGGTCGACCGGCTGGAGGCGCTGGCGGCCCGGCTGCGCACCGGCCACCCCGGTGA
>PFEX01000224.1:0-382 GCA_002783145.1 Rhodobacteraceae bacterium CG17_big_fil_post_rev_8_21_14_2_50_65_11
TCGCAGAAACCAAGGATCAGAAAAAGGTGGGGGCCAGATGACGCTTACAGAGCATCGCATAACGATCACCTGAAGCGCATGTGTTGGAGGGGATCGAAGCGACGGCCATGTCCTCGGCCTCGATGACAAATGCAGGAATGAACGGCTTCGCGCAGAGCTTGTCCGTTTGCTGCGGAAAGCGGGTTATCCGTTCGCGTGTATCTGGGCGCGTGTCGAGGGCGCGGGGTTTGGCCTTCATGTCCACCTCGGCCTGTATTGGCCCCTTCCAGATATTGAGCTTATGAGCCTCCTGGCCCGTTTGACTGGTAGCCCCGCCTCATGCGCCCGGATTTGGGGTGCAGGTTCGGGTGGCAATCGGGTGCAGAGTCCGATCTGATCTGGC
>PFEX01000224.1:451-8568 GCA_002783145.1 Rhodobacteraceae bacterium CG17_big_fil_post_rev_8_21_14_2_50_65_11
TGGCCTTGATCTTGACCCGGCGATTGCCCGCCGCATCGGCCGCGCTTTTGCCGAGGTGATGCAGGCGCGCCGCGTGGTGATCGGCCGCGATTGCCGCGTCTCGTCGCAGGCACTGGCCGACGCGACGGTTGCGGGGTTGATGGAGGCTGGGGTGGAGGTTCTGGACCTTGGCCTTTGCGGCACCGAAGAGATGTATTTTGCCACCACGCATTTTGCAGCAGATGGCGGCATCGCGGTGACAGCCTCGCACAATCCGATGGATTACAACGGGATGAAGCTGGTGCGGGCAGGGTCGGCTCCGATCAGCGCCGCGACCGGACTGGATGCGATCCGCGCGCTGGCCGAAAGCGGCGCTTTTGCACCGATGCGGCCGGGCGGCCTGGTTTGCGGCGCGGAAGGCGCGCGCGCGGCCTATGTAAGGCAGGTGCTTGCCTTCATTGATCCCGCCGCGCTGCATCCGATGACCATCCTGGTCAATGCAGGCAACGGGGCGGCCGGCCCGACATTCGATGCCATTGCCGATGCGCTTGCGGCCCTTGGCGCACCGCTGCGTTTCGTGCGGATGCAGCACGAGCCGGACGGCAACTTTCCAAACGGTATCCCGAACCCACTGCTGGCGCAGAACCGGCCGGTGACCGGGCAGGCGGTCCGTGCCGCAGGGGCCGACATGGGCATCGCCTGGGATGGCGATTTCGACCGGTGTTTCTTTTTCGACCATGAAGGAAGGTTCATTGACGGCGAGTATATCGTCGGCCTGCTGGCGGCGGCATTTCTGGCGAAAACCCCCGGAGCCACGATCGTGCATGATCCCCGCGTGGTGCTGAATACCCGCAATGTGATCGCCCGGGCGGGTGGACGGGCGGTGCAGGCCCGCACCGGACATGCCTTCATCAAACAGGCGCTGCGCGACCATGACGCCGTTTATGGCGGCGAAATGTCGGCGCATCATTATTTTCGTGACTTTGTTCACTGCGACAGCGGCATGATCCCATGGTTGCTGGTCGCCGAACTGATGAGCCACCCTGCTGCCCCGCTTGCCGGGCTGGCCCCGCTTGCAGATCTGGTCGGGGCGATGCGCGCTGATTTTCCGTCTTCAGGTGAAATCAACTTCACCCTCGCGGATCCTGCGGCGGCGATGGCCCGGGTGAGTGCGGTCTTTGCCCCGCAGGCGATGGCCCGTGACGATATGGATGGCCTCAGCCTCTCCTTTCCCGACTGGCGCTTCAACCTGCGGACCTCAAACACCGAGCCGGTGCTGCGTCTGAACGTGGAAAGCCGGGGGTGCCCGGATCTCGTCACCCGCAGGGTTGCCGATATCCGGGCGGTGATACTGGCCGGGTGATGCCCCCATGTGAAGTCAGGCCCGGCTTTCCTGTTGCAGAACCTCCAGCACCGCGCCTGCCATATCCTTGGAATAAGCCGCGCTGCCGACAAAAACCGGATGCTTTGCCGCTTGTGTCAGGCGCGCGGCCAGGGCCTTGTGTGCAACCGGATCGGCGGCAAGGCGGGCGGCAAGGGCAATATAGTCATCGGTCGTGCTGACCAGCAGTTCGGAAAAACCCAGACTGCCGACCAGGAACTGGTCGATCGAGCGGGTCGAGCGGCGGCGCAGCACCACCGGCGGCACGCCGTAGATCAGTGCCAGATGCACCATTGTCGCCCCGCCATGCGGGAAGGGTGCCAGATAAAGGTCAGCCAGTTGCAACGCCGCCTCGGCTTCGGCCACGCTCAACTCGCCCATCACCTTGATCCGGGCCGGGTCCAGCCCGGCCTCGGCGGCGGTTTCGGCCAGTTGATGGTTGAAGGCAAAGGCCTGGCTGCGTGCCACCCAACCAGGATTGTAGGGGGCCAGCAGCAGCACGCCATTGGGCACCGCTGCGGTGGCGCGCAGCATGGTCAGCAGGCAGTCATGGCGCAGTTTCGAGAGCGAACCCGCATTCATCAGCACCACGTCATCCGCCGCCAGCCCCAGATCTTCCCGGTTGATCGGTGGTTTCTTCTTGGGCTGCAGCGAGGTCAGGTAGTTGATCACCGGCCCCGGCACCCGGATCAGCCGTTCACGGAATTCCGCTTGCGGCACTTCGGCCTGCGGGTCGTCGCTGCACCCGGTGATGAAGGCATCGAATGACGGATAGCCCATCGGCATCGGCACATGCGAATTCAGCACCGCCTGGCGTGGCGCGACCCGATGGTAAAGCGCCAGATCCAGGGCGCGTATGCCATAGGTCGTGGCATTGGCGTAAAGCAGCACATCAAGATCGTCTGCCAGCAGTTGCGCACGGATCTCGGCGGGTTCCGCCGACAAAAGGCGTCGGTGGTCTATCTTTGCATCAAACATGCGGGCAAAATCGGAGTTTGCCGAAACCACCCGGTCACGGAACCCGACCGAATAGGCATAGATCTCGAAGCGGGTCTTGTCGAAGGCGTTGAAGAAGGCGACGACAGCCTCGCTGTCGGGGCCCTTCTCGAAGGTGCGGCACAGCACGCCAACCCGGATGCGGCCGGTGCTGCCATCCAGCGGCCGGGGCAGCGCCCTTGGGTGGCCCTCGCGCAGCGCGATCCGCTCCAGCAGCCGGTTGCGGGCGGCAACCAGATCGACCAGCGCGGCGTCGACCAGCAGAAGCTGACCAAGGTCAAGTGCCACGGCCATGCGTCCCAGAGCCATCTGGATGCGGGGCGATGTCGTCCGCCCCAGTTGGGTGTCGATCCAGTCAAGCAGCCGGGTGACGGCCCCGACCCAGGCGGCATCCTCGCCGCGGCGGTAGAGAAAGCCTGGCGCGGCCAGCCAGCCCAGATAACGATCAAGAATATCATCCGGTAGGGCGGAAAGATCATTGATCAATGGCAGCTTCCACGCCGGGATGTAAAGCATGCCGAGGAGCAGCAACCGGGGCAGATCGGTGTCGTCATCAATATCGGAGTCCGCATCCCGAGTGTCAGACGCGGTCTCCGCCACCAGCGTCTCTGGCGGCTCTGCCAGCCGGGTGAAGGCGGTGAACAGCGCTTCCACCAGAGCGGCTTCCCCGGAATCATGGGCCTCGATCAGGGGATATCCCGATCGGATGCTGTTGGAGAAGTTCACCAGAAACGGATGTTGCAACAATGTGCGCAGCCCGTCGGCATCGGCACCCGCAATGGCAAGGCGGACGCGCCGCCGCAGCGTCACCAGCCGCGCGGCAAAGCCGTCCGGCGTTGGCCCGGCCATCACGTTCCAGGCCCCGGTCAGCACATCGGCCTCGGCGCTGGCCTGGTGCAAGCTGTCCAGCAGCGCCAAGGCTTTGTCGGTGCTTTCCTTGGCGTCGGGTTTTTTCGCGTCGGGTATCTCCGGCACCGGATCTTCTGCCTGCGGGAAGAAGGGCAGAATTTGCGCGACCGGCACCGTGAAATCGTCATGCACTTCGGGGCGGCCGGGGCCGGCGGTGCCGATGATGTGCCAGCCGACGACATTGGTCACCGGCAGGTCCAGTATGGCTCCGATACCGCTCCAGATGCTGTAGTTGGTACCGGGCGCATTGGAATAAAGCGGAAAGACCCGGGTGCCGGGCCGGGCGAACAGCATATTGGCCAGTTGCGCGCCGCTTTGACCGACGACCGTATCGGCGCTGGCCATCAGGCGCACCTGATCGGCGAAGGACAGGGTGGCACAGTTCGGAGCCTCGAAGTTGCGGTCGTGCAACGCATCAAGGATTTCCTGCCGGTTCAGCAGACGCCGCACCCCCGACTCGCGCCACAAGAACAGTTGTGCGGGGTCGGCGCGATCAGCCAGCGCCGTGCCAAGGGCGGCCAGCCGCCTGAGCGCATCGGGGTGATAGCGCACGGCATCGACCGCCGCCATGTCGGCCAGGAACGCATCCTGAATGATGACCGGCATCGTTGCGGCATAAAGCCGCCCGACGCGATACGACCGCATCCGCGCCAGCCGCAGCACCGGGTTGCCGGGCAACAGCAGCCGCAGCGCCTGATAATGCTGCGCGGGCATGCCATCATCGGCCAGGATCGGCGTGCCCCTGGGCGCGATTTCGGCGGCCAGCAGCACACGCGGCAGCACTTCAAGCAGAAAGTGAAAATAGTTGCGACTGTAGGTGCCGCTGCAGAAGATGCCTGTGGCAAGGGTCGCCTCGGGTTGGTGGCGGCGCAGCAGCACGGTCTGGCCGCCAAAAGCGACAATGCCGCCATTTTCCTTCAGCACCATGGTTTCGGGGTCGAAATCAGCCAGACCCGGGTCGAACCACAATCCATCCCCGGTGACATCAGACAGGCCGAAGCCATCATTGCCCGGCACCAGCAAGGCATCCTCGAACGCGGCGGCGGCCGCCGGCGGCGTCGGGTATTCGCCGCCCGCAGGCGCAATATGCATACCCGCGACAATCGAGGGCCGCGGCAGGCGCACCTTGCGTTGCGGCCAGGACAGCACCGGCTTCACCGTGTCCGGCAGGGTTGTCAGCAGCCCGCGGGTCTCGGTCAGCAGGGTCGGGTGCGGCATGGCGGTTTCAGGATGCAACGCATCCATCAGCATCTGCGCGGCCCGGCCATGGCCGACCTGGCTGGTTGCTGAACCTTCGGCAGCGGCGGAATTTTCCTCGATCAGGCCGCGGGCGGTTTTCAGCGTCAGCCGTTGCAGCCCCGGATCCTGTGGCACGGTTGAAAGGAACAGCGCGGCCCCCTGCCGGGCATAGTGCAGCATCGGCGAGCCGCCGCCCTGTTGCTTGAGATGGGTCTGGTAGTAATGATTGCCATCGAAAAAGGCATGCGGCAGACGGCCTTCAAACTGGCCCTTGGCCAGATAATGCACCAGCGGGCAGACCCCGGCCTTCATCACGTCCTGGTTGTTGTAAAGGTAATATTGCGTCGAGATCCAGGGATGCGGATTGATGTTATGGGCCGTCCCATGTTCGACATAATACTGCGTCGGGCTCAGTGCGCCTTCAGCAAGCCAGGGGGCCTGCGCCTCGATATGGGCGTTGCTGACCAGGGGGTGGCTATCGACCCCAAGCCGGTTGCGCGCCAGCGCCAGCAGCGCCGAGCCGGCCTCGATCAGGGTGCTGGGGCGCTGGCCTTCGATATGGGCGATCGAGATCAGGATATGCGGATCGCGGTCGCGCTGGTTGCCCTCGATCAGATGCGCCCACAGCAGGTTGGGGGCAGCGAAAGCATAGCGGGGGCGGTCCTCCCTGGCCAGTTGGGCCGGATCGAACAGCACATGTGGCGAAGGCTCGGTCGCGCGGGCGCTGCCCTGCCGCAGCCAGTCGAGCAGCGCCGCCACTGGCCCGGCCTCCGGCTGCCCCATCTCGGTCCACAACCTGCCCGGGGTGATCAGCGGATGCGGCGATAGCCAGGCTTTGGCATCCTCGCGCAGAAAATGCTCCAGCAGCGGCACGCCTTCGGGCGGAAAAGGCAGTTGCCGCACATAGAACGACGGGTCGAACAGGGTATGGGGCACCACCCGGTCGTGGCTTTCGAGGTAGCGTTGCAGAACGGGGGCAGCGGGGGCATCAGGATCGGCAGGGGCATCGACAGGCGCAAACCGGGCCAGACTGCGGGCGCAGAGCGCGGGGTCGAACAGCGGATGCGGCGCATAGCCCATCGCCTCGCCGCGCAGCGCGTAATGGGTCAGCGGCCACTCGGCGGCCCGGGCGCGTTCGTCCTGCGGCAACTGGTCCAGATACCACCACGGGTCAAACAGCCGGTGCGGGATGCGGCCTTCCTTTTCGCCGTGGTTGAGGTAGTGCTGCAACGGATCCATGCCCGCGCGCGCCACATCCTTGTTCCGTTCCAGATAGAACTCGGCATCAAACAGCGGTGCGATCACCCGGCGGCGCAGATCGCTGTCATCCAGCGGGCGGCGGTCGCGCCCCTCGGTTGCGGCAATCAGGGCATTGAGGCGGCGGCGGAAACGTTGCGGCGAATACCGGGTATATGCCCAGTCCTGGCCGGCCTTGATCATGCGGGTCAGCCGGTCTCGCGGCACCCAGGTCAGCAGCAGATCTTCCAGCGCGTCGAGATCCGACCAGGTCAGCACCTCGGGCGGGCGAAAGTCGATACCGGAGACATAGCGCAGATCTTCGTCGCCGGCGGTGCTGACGACATCCGGCTCGTTCAGCGCGATCGGAACCCCGGCAAAGGCCGCCTCGATCAGGCTCAGTGCGCCACCGACCGGGAAGGAGCCGAGAAACACCTCGGCATTGCTGTTGATCAGGCTTCTGGCAACCGAGGGCACCTCGCCGAGGAATGTAATCCGGTCAGGATTGATTCCGGCGGTGGTCAGGGCAAGGTGGGTGGCACGCACGAAGGCCGGGCTGACCGGCCCGATATGCACGTGCCGCCCGTCCGTGACCTTCAGGATGCGGGCGATGACCGCCGGAAAGGCCAGCGGGCCATTCAGGGTGAATTTCTTTTCATTACCACAGGTTGTGGTGATCTCGGGCACGGCACCGGAGGCCCGCTTCGCCTTTTGGGGGGGCTGATCGCCAAGAGGTGCCACCAGCGGCATCAGCACCACCCGCAGGTCGGGGTTTCCGGCCAGAATCCGGGCCTTCTGCTCGGGGCGGATGGCAAGATGGGTCGCCCCGGCCAGATCGGCGGCCAATGAGGCGACGGTATCGGCGTGGCGCAGCAGGTAAAGCCGGTGGCCATAGCGGGGCGCGATTTCTTCGGCAGCAAGGGCTGCAACCACGTCTTCGGGATGATGCAGCAGAAAGACCCGGCGCGCGGCATAAGCGGCCAGCTTTTCGCGCAACCACAGCCATTTG
This sequence comes from Rhodobacteraceae bacterium CG17_big_fil_post_rev_8_21_14_2_50_65_11, assembly GCA_002783145.1. Lineage (GTDB taxonomy): Bacteria > Pseudomonadota > Alphaproteobacteria > Rhodobacterales > Rhodobacteraceae > Nioella. The sequence goes on from PFEX01000224.1 coordinate 7,201, forward strand.
TCGTAAAGCCCGGCCTCGGGGTCGGGCGATATGGCAAAGGCCCCCAACGCGGTGACGCAGGCATGACTGAAATCGCGCATGCGCTCCAGTGTGCCGGTGAACAGCACGATGTGGCGTTCCAGCGGCCGGGCACGGATCATCTGTTCCAGCAGCACCCGGTGGCCGCCGGCCTGATAAAGCTCGGTCACGATATAGAGGTTGGTCGGCCGGTCAAACCCGATCAGCGCCCCCGAGGTCGGGGTGGCGGCGGCCACATGCGCCAGCAGCCGTCGGCCCGCCGCATCGAGCACCCCGGTGGCCAGCCCGCCACGGCCCGCGCCACGCCGCACCTCGGCCAGCGCCTGAGTGAACAGCACCTCAAGCGCCAGCGCCGGGTTGCCCTGGGCCAGGGCGGCATCGAAATGATCGGGATTTGCCGTTGCGGTGCCGTCAAGCTGCCCCTGCGATACCGGGTTCATGGCTGGTTCTCCCTGATGCCGTGCGGTTGCCATGCCCGCCCCTACAGGCTGCGCACGACCTGATCGACGATTGTGGCAATTTCGCTGGCGTCATCGAGGCTCAGATGCGGCCCGATGGGCAGGCTGAGACAGGTGGCGCAGATCGCTTCGGCAACCGGAAACGCGCGCTGACCGAACGTGGCGGCAAAGGCACCGCTGTGATGGTTGGCCACCGGGTAGTGCAGCGCCGCAGGCACCCCGCGCTTGGTCAGGGCAAGGCGCAGCGCCTCGCGCGCGGGGTGGCGCACCACGAACAGGTGCCAGACCGATTGCGTGCCCGGCGCGATCAGCGGCAATCGCAGATCGGGGGTTTGCGCCAGCCGTTCCAGATAGATCGCCGCAATCTGCTGGCGCCGGGTATTCCAGGCGTCCAGATGCTTGAGCTTGACCGACAGGAACGCCGCTTGCAACGGGTCCAGCCGGGAATTGCCGCCCGCCAACTCATGCTGGTATTTCTCGCGCGAGCCATAGTTCGACAGCATCCGCACCTTGTCGGCCAGATCGGCGTCATCGGTCACCAGCGCGCCGCCATCGCCAAAGGCCCCAAGGTTCTTGCCGGGGTAAAAGCTGAAGCCGGCGGCATGGCCGATCGTGCCGGCGCGGCGGTTGCCATCGCGCCCGCCATGCGCCTGGGCCGCATCTTCCAGCAGCATCAGGCCGCGGGCATCGCAGAGCGCGCGCAAAGCTTCGCCCGGTACCGGCGCGCCGTAAAGATGCACCGGCATGATCGCGCGGGTGCGCTCGGTGATTGCCGCCTCGATGGCGGAAAGGTCGATGTTCATCGTATCAGGGTCGGCATCGACCGGAACCGGCACGGCCCCGGTCTGCGCCACCGCCAGCCAGGTGGCGATGAAGGTATGGGCGGGCACGA
>PFEX01000108.1:0-4148 GCA_002783145.1 Rhodobacteraceae bacterium CG17_big_fil_post_rev_8_21_14_2_50_65_11
GAGGTGCACGATGCCCTCAAGCGCCGCTGCCTCTATCACTGGGTGGATTACCCGACCCACGCACGCGAGATGGAGATCCTGCGCGCCCGCGCCCCCGAGGCGGCCGAGACGCTGAGCCGCGAGGTGGTGGCCTTCGTGCAGGCGCTGCGCACCGAGGACCTGTTCAAACGCCCCGGCGTCGCCGAAACCATCGACTGGGCCAAGTGCCTGCTGGCGCTCGACGTGCTGGAACTGTCGCCCGAGGTGATCGCCGACACGATTGGCGCGATCCTGAAATACCAGGACGACATCCAGAAGCTTCAGGGATCGGAGGCCAAGCGCATCCTCGACGAGGTTCGTGCCGGCGCGGGGGGCTGATCGTATCGCCATCGTGCCGGCCCCGAACACGGGGACTCCTTGCATCTTTTCTGCTACGCTCGCCCTTGCGAGACCAGGTGGGGTTGGCCCCGCGCGGTTGCGCCACGAATTGGCAGCAGGGAGCATTTTGCCATGATCAAAAGACTTCTCGCGCTCGCGGTTCTGGCCGTGGGCCTTTTGGGGGCCGGGCAATCCATGGGTCAATCCATGGCGTGCCCGAACTGGAACAACCCCACGGTTTTCGGACAACATTACCTGAACGCGGGCTTCCTGCCCGATCCCTACATGCGCAACATTACCGCTGGCGGGCGGGTCGATCTGCGCAATTGCCAGCCCTATCTTGGCCCCGGCTACGTCGTTACCCGGCCCGATTTCCGGCTGCAATACCAGGGCAGGTCACCCACCGGGCGTTTGACCATCGCGCTGGAGGCGCGCTCCAACGTCGACACGATTCTTGTCGTGAACGCGCCGGATGGGTCGTGGCACTACAATGACGATTATCGCGGGCTCGATTCCGCCATCGTGTTCTTCAACCCGATGTCGGGCCAGTATGACATCTGGGCGGGCAGCTACCATCGCAGTTCCAATAACCCCGCGCGGCTGATCATCACCGAATACAATTACTGATCGCACCGATCTGCAAACACCGGGTCCCGAGCCAGTCATCGGGCCTCGATCCCGGAAAAAGGCACCATGGCCGAACAGAGTCCCCTCGCGTTGCCCGACACGCCGCAGCTTGTCGCCAACATCGCCCATTTCGCCCGCGCCCTGCGCGCCGGCGGGCTGAAGGCCGGGCCGGGGAGGGTGCTCGACGCGGTGCGCGCGGTCGAGGCGGCGGGGTTCACCGAGCGGCGCGATTTTTACCACGTGCTGCAAGCCTGTTTTGTTGCCCGGCCCGAGGAGCGCGCGATCTTCGACCAGATCTTCCGCCTCTACTGGCGCGACCCGCGTTACATTGAACACATGATGGCGATGATGCTGCCCGCCATTCGCGGCGTGGCAGAGGATCGCGCTGCGAAACCGGCCGAGAAACGCGCTGCCGAGGCGCTGCTCGACGGTATCGACCGCGCCGCGCCCGACGCCTCCAGCGATGAGGAGGACACCACCGGGATCGAGGTTGACGCGACGCTGACCATGTCCTCCGAAGAGCGGCTGCGCCGGCTCGATTTCGAACAGATGAGCACCGCCGAGATGGCCGAGGCCAAGCGCATCATCGCAGGTCTGTCGCTGCCGGTCAGACCCTTGCAAAGCCGCCGCACAATGGCAGCGCCGCGCGGCGCGCTGCCCGACTGGCGCCGCACCATGCGCAGCGCCATGCGCCGCGGCGGCGAGATCACCACGTTCGAACGGAAGGCGCGCCGTATCCGCTGGCCGAACCTCGTGGTGCTGTGCGATATCTCCGGTTCCATGTCGTCTTACAGCCGCGCAGTGCTGCACTTCCTGCACGCCGTCTCGAACGCCAAGGGGCAGGGCTGGGCCAGGGTGCACGCCTTCACCTTCGGCACAAGGCTGACCAACATCACCCGCCACATGGGCGCGCGCGACGTCGACGCGGCGCTGGCGGCGGCCGGGGCCGAGGCGCAGGATTGGGAGGGCGGCACGCGGATCGGCGCGTGCCTGACGGCGTTCAACCGCGACTGGTCACGCCGGGTGCTGGGGCAGGGGGCAGTCGTGCTCTTGATCACCGACGGGCTCGACCGCGACGACCCGGACGCGCTCGGCGCGCAGATGCAGCGGTTGCACCTCTCGTCGCGGCGACTGATCTGGCTCAATCCGCTTCTGCGCTGGGACGGGTTCGCTCCGAAGGCGGCGGGCATCCGCGCCATGCTACCGCATGTGGACAGCTTTCGCGCCGGCCACAACATCGCGGCGCTGCAAGGTCTGACCGAGGCGCTGTCGCGCCGCGACGATATCGGCGACAAGGCGCGGTTGATGGCCGCGCTGCGCTGAGGATCGGCATGGCAGGGGCTTGCACAGGCTGGCGTCATGGTGTTGCTGACGCGAAGCCTGGCGACCGGCAAGGTGCAGGACGATCAACGGCCAGACGCGCATTCTGCTGCTGTGCTGTGACACGCGGTCAGTCGCGCGGTGATCCCGCGGCCCGACGACTGGCCGGCCGAGTCCCACCTGACCGGCTACTGGCACTTGCCGCCGACCGCGCGCTCCAGCACCGCGCGGCCGCTTTGGCCATTGACGGGGGCAGGGGCGGCGGCTAGATCCTCTTTCGCGTTGCCCGTGTGGCGGAATTGGTAGACGCAGGGGATTCAAAATCCCCCGCCGCAAGGCTTGCCGGTTCGAGTCCGGCCACGGGTACCACGCTGTCTTCTGGACAAGGCGCCGCCGGGCAGGCCCGACGCGAGGGGCGCGCCGTTGCCCCGAAAAACCGTTGCCCCGAAAAACCATCGACACGGCCAGAGTGTTGGATAAACTCCCTCCCGGCGGAACGGCGGACACCGTCCCGCAATGGCGGGTGCTGGCCGCGCGATCCGGCTTTCGCCTCGACAATTTGCACCGACAAGGAGTGTCCATATGCGATCCGCCGCCGTCCGATCCTTGGTGGCCACTGTCCTTTCGGTCCTTGCCGCCGTTGTCGCACCGCCCGCCAAGGGGCAGGACGGGGCGGCGCCGCTTTTGACCGTCGTCACCCCGCAGGCGGAACACGCGTTGTCGCGTGCCGATCTTGTCGCCATCGGCAACGCCAGCTTCACCACCCACACGATCTGGACCGAGGGCGAGCAGGACTTCACCGGCCTGCCGCTTGTCGATTTCATCCGTGCCTTCGGGGCCGGGGCGGTCAGCCTGCGCGCGCAGGCGATCAACGACTACACCGTGATCATCCCCGTCGCCGACGCGGTCGAGGGCGGGCCGATGATCGCCCACACCCGCAACGGCGCGCCGATGACGATCCGCGATAACGGGCCGTTCTGGCTGGTCTATCCCTATGACAGAAATCCCGATTACCGGACCGAGGTGATTTACGCGCGCAGCATCTGGCAGCTTGAACGGATCGAGATTGTCCCCGCGCCCTGACCGCGCCATCGGCAGGCTTTTGCGCGGCCTGTCGACGTTGCGCGCGCTCACCCCCTACGGTCTTGCGGCGATCGGCCTTGTCGTGCTGGCCTTCACCGTGGCGCTCTGGGTGCTCAGCGCCGATGCGCGGCGCGAGATCGACGCGCTGGCGACGGCATCGGCTGACAGTTCGCAATGGGCGCTCGCCCAGGCCGAGGTTGAACTGCTGACCCTGACCGGCGCGGTCCTGGCGGCGCAGGCGGCGCAGCTGTCCGCCGCGACGGACCAGACCGATCTGGGCGACCTGCGCAGCCGGTTCGACATTTTCTATGCCCGCATGCAGATAATCGGAGCGTCGCGGATCTTCGCGCCGATCCGGGCTGACCCCGATGCCGCCACGGCGCTGGGCGCGATCGAAGCCTTCCTCGACGACTGGATTCCCCTGATCGACGGGCCGGATGTCGCGCTGCGTGCCGCGCTGCCGCGTTTCGCGGCAGAGGCGCAGGCCCTGCGCGCGCCTCTGCGCCGGGTCGTGCTGACATCGGTGCGGGTCTTCGCCGAAACCACGCGGGCCCGCCGCGCCCGCGTCGCAAGCGCCCTCGGCGACCTTGCCCTGATCGCCACGGCGCTGTTCCTCGTCCTGCTGGGCACGGTATTGGCGCTGGTGCTGTCGCTGGCCGGGCGGCGACGGCAGACCGCCCGCATTGCCGCCGCCAAAAGCCGGCTGCGGGCGATGGTCGACACCTCGCTTGACGGCATTCTCGTGGTGGACCGCGCCGGTC
>PFEX01000108.1:4168-4674 GCA_002783145.1 Rhodobacteraceae bacterium CG17_big_fil_post_rev_8_21_14_2_50_65_11
TGCGCGCCGCGCATGAGCGCGCCATGGCCGCCTATCTCGATACCGGTCGCAAGACGTTGATCGACGCCGGGCTTGTCCAGGTGCAGGCGCGCGACAAGGCGGGGCGTGTGTTTCCGGTGGAATTGTCGCTGTCGATCGCGCAAAGCGACGCCGGCGAGGTGCTGGTGTCCTACATCCGCGACATCTCCACCCGTGTTGCGATCCAGCGCGATCTGGTCGCGGCGCGCGACCGCGCGCTGGCCGGCGAACAGGCCAAGGCGGAGCTTCTGGCGCTGATGAGCCATGAAATGCGCACCCCCCTCAACGGGCTGATCGGCAGCCTCGATCTGTTGCGTGACAGCGGGCTCAGCGATGCGCAACAGCAATTGGTCGAGGGAATGGAGCGGTCTGGCCATGTGCTTCTGGAACAGGTGAATGCGGTGCTCGACACCGCGCGCGAGGATGCCGGCGGTTCCAGGCTGACCCTTGGCAGGCTGGATCTTTCGGCCCTGATGCAGGAGGTCGCG
>PFEX01000108.1:4702-12952 GCA_002783145.1 Rhodobacteraceae bacterium CG17_big_fil_post_rev_8_21_14_2_50_65_11
GCCCTGTCTTGCACCGGGCCGGGGCTTGCTTGCGTGATCGGCGATCGGGCGCGGCTGCGGCGGGTCATGGTCAACCTTCTGGCCAACGCGATCAAGTTCACTCGCGACGGCACAATCACGCTGTCGGCGCAGCGCGCGGGCGGTGGCGACATTGTTGCGCTCTGTGTCCGCGATACCGGAATCGGCATTGCCGAGGTCGATCACGACCGGATCTTCGAGGATTTCGTAACGCTCGACAGATCCTACACGCGCGAGGTGGAGGGCACCGGGCTGGGCCTTGGAATCGTGCGGCGGCTGGTGCGGGCGATGTCCGGTCACATCGAGGTCGACAGCGCGCCGGGGCAGGGCAGCGCGTTTCGCGTCGTCCTGCCGCTGCCGGAGGCCGACCCGCTACCGACTGTGCCGGTGGCGAGCCCGGATGCACAGCGTCCCGAGGTGCTGGTGGTGGAGGATAACGAGATCAACCGCATGGTCGTGCGCCGTATGCTGGCCGACCTCGGCTGCGACACGGTCGAGGCGCATGACGGGCGTGACGGGGTCGAGATCGCGGCACGGCGGCGCTTCGACCTCATCTTGATGGATATCAGCATGCCCCGGCTCGATGGCTGCGCGGCAGTGGACATGATCCGCACCGGTGGCGGCCCGAACACCGACACGCCGGTGGTCGCGCTGACCGCCCACGCGTTGCCGGGCGATCTGGTCCGCTTTCGGCGCGCCGGCATCCGCGACGTGGTGGTCAAGCCGGTGACCAGGGCGCGGCTGTCGGCGGTTCTGGCGGAGTGGCTGGGCCGCGCGGATCTGCCGGGTGCAATGGTGGATGCGGCAAACCGCGATATCGACGCGGCGCTGATCCGTCTGCGGCGGCTTGCCGGGGGTGAGGGCTCGGTAGAAGAGATCGGCGCGCTTGCCCACAAGACGGCGGGGCTTGCCGCGGTGCTCGGGCTGACGGCGCTGCATGGCGCGCTGGTCTCGATCGAGATCGCCGCTGATGAATTTGCGGGCGATCCCGGCGAAGGTGCCGCGCTGGACACGATGGTGGACGACGCCCGGGCTGCGTTCGACGCGGCACGCGGGCAGGCGTCGTCAGAAACCGGGCCGGCGCAAGGCCCGGATCAGTAGTCGCGCTCGAAAAACAGGCCGATGCTGCTGTCGGACGTGTCGGAGACGCTGCCACGGGCGGTGATATTGGGGGTCAGGTCGATATTGACAGAGGCTTCGGACGTGCCGCCGGTGCCGACTTGCAGGTCGGTGTAGACATTGTCCGACAGGTAACGCCCGATGCGCAGCGCCGCCTCGCCGTCAGCGCCGGTCGTGATGTCGAGGTCGGCAAGGCCGAAGCGGTCCCGCAACCCGCTGACCACGCCCTGCCCGCCCGCAGCGCCAGACACCGCGTCGACCAGTTGCAGCGCCTGCACCGGCGACAGGCTGGTGGCGCTGCGTCCGAAGAAAAGCCGCGCGAGGATCTCGTCCTGCGGCAGGTCGGGGCTGGAACTGACGGTCAGCGACGGTGCCGAGGCCGGGCCCGCGATGGTCACGCGGGCGGTGATGTCACCCGCGTCGGTTTCGGCAACGACGCGCAGGTAGGGATCGAGGCTGCCTTGCAGGGTCGCCGTCGCCTGCACAAGCTCGAAGCGTTGCCCGAGGAAGGAAAGACGCCCCCGGATCAGGCTGAACTGGCCTGCCGGTTGCACCGCCGCGCTGGTGCCGCCGATACGGATCTCGCCGCCCAGTTCCGCATCCAGCCCGCCGCCGCGCAGGAAGATGCGCGCCGGGGCCGACACCGTCAGGTCAAGCGGCAGGGGCCGCGCCGCGCCGCCGGTGCCGGTGCCGGTCAGCCCGGCCCGTTCACGGGTGGCGAATTGCGCCGCGCTCTCGCCCTCATGGCGGATCTCGGGGATCGGTTCGCCAGTGCCGGTGGACAGCGCATCGAGCCGGATTGTCGTCTCGTCCAGAAGGATCGTGCCGCTGACGGATGGGCCGTTGGCGAATTGTCCACGCAGGCCGATCTCGCCGCGCGCGATCCGCGTCGTGAAGAGGTCGCCTTGCGTCAGGCGCACGCCCGAAAGGTCAATGTCGAGCCGACCGGGCAGGCCGGCGCCGGCCAGATCGAGCCCACCTTCGAACCCGAGCCGTCCCGCCGGTTGCACCGTCGCCGCGCCGGTAAAGACAAGCGCCGGGCCGGACAGGCGCGCGTCAAGCGTCAGCCCATCCAGCACCAGCCCGACCTCGGGGGCAGAGACGCGCGCGCCATCGGTGCGGATCGTGCCCGACAGCGCGCCAAGGCCCGGTTGCCCGTGGAGGCGCAGGTCGAACGTGGCCTGCCCGCGCACCGATCGCGGGGTGATGAAACGGTCGCCAAGCGCAAGCGGTGCTGTGCCGGTCAGCGAAAGATCCACCGCGCCACCGGGCAGCCCGGCCTGCCCTGCGATCCCGGCGGTGATACCGCCCCGTCCACTGGCCTCGGCGTTGACGGTCCATGGCGCATCGCCCGCCTCGCGGCGCAGGGTGAGGCTGGTTTCGACCGGGCCGGACAGCGCATCGGTCAGCATCGCTACATCTGCCAGCCGGGCCGTGGCCTGCAAATTGCTCTCGCCTGAGGAGAGGCGCCCGCTCGCCTCGGTTGTCAGCGCGCGGCCAGCAAGCGCGAACCGGTCGAGCCGCAGCCCCGCCGCGTCGCGGGCAAGCGCGGCCTCGATCCGGGTTTCGCCGCGTGTCAGCGCCGCGGGCAGCGCCCCGCCAAGCGCAAGGTCTGTCGCGGTCAGCGTGGTCGCCGCCTCGAACGCGCCGGACAGCAGATCGGCCTCGGCGCCCAGTGTCATCCGCGCGGCACCGGACAGATCCTGCCCGGCAAGCCCTGAAAAGGGCGCAAGGTCAGGGAGCCGGGCGGTCAGGTCCAGCGAGGTGTCAAGCCGTCCGTCCCGTGCCATCAGGCTGGCCGTGCCGTCAAGCGACGCGGTGTCGCCGGAAATGTCCAGACGCTCCAGCGTGAAGGGGGCCCCGTCGCGCCAATTCCCGGTCAGGCCAAGCCGCGCGGTCTGGCCAAGCGCGGATTGCAGAGACGGGTCGTCATGGGAAAGGCCGGTCAGCACTGTCTCGACATCGAAGGTGACGGCGACCGGGCCACGATCCGGCGGCGTGATGGTGCCGGAGGCGACGAGGGTGGCCTGCGCCAGCCCGGCGGTGTCGGTTTCCACCCCGGTCACCGTGCCGCGCGCGGTCCATTCGTCGCCCTCGGCCCGGTCATAGGTGAGCGCCAGATCGGCGCCGGTCAGCGTGACCCGCGCGCCGGGCACGGGCAGGCGCACCGGGCGGCCTGTCGGGTCGGAGATCAGCCCGGTCACGTCAAAGCGCATCGGCGTGTTGTCAGCGGCAAGCGCGGCGCTGCCGGTCAGATTCAGCGAAAAGGTGCGCAGGGTGAAATCCTCCAGCACCGTGCCGCCCGCCGCATCGCGCGCGATCACCGCGTCGAGCGTGCTGTTGGTGCCGAAGAAGGGTTGATATTCCGCCGCCATCAGCGGTGTCAGATCACCCGACAGTGCCGCCGTGACGCGCGCCTCGCCGCCTGCGTCGCGGGTGGAGACAAGCTGCCCCTCCAGCCGTGGGGTGCCATCGGTGGCCAGCGACAGGTCTACCGTCAGATCGTCCAGCGGCCCTTGCCCGGCCACCTCCAACGCGACCGAGGGCGCGCCGGGCAGGCCCAGCAGCGTCGCCGCAAGCCCGCCGGGGTCTTCGGTCAGGCGCAAGGTCAGATCGAGCAGGCCGGTGTCATTGGCAAAATCCGCCGACAGCACGAAGGCCCCGTCCGGCCCGTCCAGCCGGTCGAGCATCAGCCGCGCCGCGCCGTCCCCCCCGGCAAGGCTGGCCGATCCGCTGGCCGAGAGCGTGGCCGGAAAGCCAAGGATCGCGGCGCCAAGGTCGAGCCGCTCAACCGACAGCGCGCCAAGCGCCACGGACACCGGCAGATCTGGCAGTTGAAACGGCGTCGCCTCGGGTGTGGGGGCGCCGTCGCCGCCGCTTGGCGGAAGCCGGTCGAGCACGATGCGCCGGGCGGTCAGCCGGTCGACCTCCAGCGCGCCGCGCAGAAGCGCGCTGCGCGTCCAGACAAGCTCCGCCCCCTCGATGGTCAGCCAGACCCCGTCGTCATCCGCGATGGTCAGCCGATCGAGCGCGGCAGTGGAACTGAGCGCGCCGGAAAACCCCTCGATCCGCACCCGGCGCGCACCATCCGACAGGCTGTCCTCGATCAGCCGCACCAGGCGCGAGCGGTCGTCCTCCTGCGCCTGGGCCATGGGCAGGAGTGCAACCGAAAGGCAAAGCGCCAGGATTATCCGGAAGATACGGGTCAAAACGCCTGCCCGATGCCGATGTAGAGATGCAGATCGCCGCTTGATCCGGTGCCGGCGACGGGCGTCGCGACGTCAAGCCGTATCGGCCCCACCGGCGTGTCATACCGCAGCCCCAGCCCCGCGCCGGCGTGCCAGTCGCTGCCGCCCTGCCAGAACGCATCGGCGCCGACCCGGCCGATATCGGCAAAGGCGACCGCGCCAAACGCGCCGAACAGATCCTGCCGCAGTTCGAGCGAAGCCCCGACAAAGCTGCGCCCACCGGTCAGAATGCCGCCCTGCATGGCCCCGAGCGTCTGGTAGGACTGTCCGCGCACCGTGTCGGCGCCACCCGAGAAGAACAGCCAGTCGGGCGGCAGCAGGGCGATGTCGCCACCCTCCACCGTGCCAAGCTGCACCCGCGCGGCCAGCGTGGTGGCATCGGTTTCACCAAAGGACAGGTAGCCGCGCGCATCCAGCGTCAGCCGTGCCCCGCCGCCGTCGTTCAGGATTGCGAACGGCGCCAACTCGGCCCCCAGATACGCACCCTCGGTGGCGTCGAAGTCGTCGTCGCGGTTGTCCCAGGTCAGGGTCGCGGGCAACGAAAACATGGTGACGTCGCGGTTCGAGAACCGATCGGTGACGTCGGCATACCCCAGATCGACGGAAAGTGATCCCGTCAGCCTTTCGGAAAACCAGTGGTCGAGCCCGGCCGAAAGGTCGATCCGGTCGAGTTCGTAAGCGTTATCGTCAAGATGCTCGACCGTGACGCTGAAATTCAGCCGCGTGTCGGGCGTCGGAACTGCGGGGATGGTGTAGGTTGCGGAGGCGGTGGCGTCGATGCCGCCATCCTCGGCCCCGATGCCGCCGATCTCCGCGTCGAAGCGCAGCCGCTCCGCCCCGCCAAAGAGGTTGCGGTGCAGCCAGTAGGCGCTGAGCGTTGCGCCGCCGGAAGAGGAAAGCTCTGCCCCGAAGCCGAGCCGCCTGAGCGGTGCCTCGACCAGATCGGCGCGAATGGGCAGGCTGGCATCCGGGGTAATCGGTTCCTCGACCAGCCCGACGGAGGTAAAGGCCCCGCTTTCGCGCAGGCGGGCGGCCACGCGGTCCAGCGTCGCGGGATCGAACCTCTCGCCGACCGGCAGCCCGGCGATCCGCCCTATGGCGTCGGCGCGCATCCGGTCATGACCTTCGGGATGAAGTGCGCCGAAGGTGGCGACGGGGCCGGGGGCAAGGGTGATCTCTGCGTCAAGTTCGGCGGCTGCGTGGCGCGCGGTGATGCGTTGATCTGCGACTCTGGCCGTGGCGTGGCCTTCATTGCGCCATTCCGCGATCCCGGCCTCGGCGGCTTGCCGCAAGATGCCGGTGCCTGCCGGTTCACCACTGGCAAAGCCTTCGGGCAATCCGGTGCGCGGCGAGAGCGGCCCGATCTCGGCCACACCAAGGCGGAAGGGGCGACCGGGTGTGACGGTAATCACGGCGTCGCGGACCCGGCCCGGCGCATCGAACGGCGAAATCCCCTCCGCCTCGCGCCCGTCGAGGCGGATCGAGACCTCGGGCCCGAAATACCCAGCCGCGTAGAGCACTGCCAGAAGGCGCGCGTAATCGGCCCGCGCTGCCGCGATCACGTCCTGCGCGGGTTGGCCGGCGGTGTCGGCCATCTGCACAAGGCGCGACGCGGCACGCAGGTCATCCTCCAACGCATCGTCGTCCCCGGACAGCCCAAGTGTGATCTCAGCCGGGGCCGGCCCGGCAAGGGCCAGAAAAAGGGCTGCAAAAGAGGGAATCGACAAGCCACGCATGGCCTTACCATAACCGCAGGCACGGCAAACCGGAACGGGTCCCGTAAAGGCAACAGACCCATGTGGCGGCGTGTCGCCGACGGCGGCATCTCTACCGTGGCGAACCATGCGCGCCGGTGTGTTCTGCCGGTCGGTTGCCCCCCCACCCCGGCTTTGCCGGACCGTTCCTGGTTCGATGATCGGGTTGCATTCCGGGCAGTGTTCAAGCTTGCGTGGAAGGCCTACGCCGCCTCGTTCGGGGTGCCCCCGCCTCGCCGTTGCGAACATCGCGCGAACCGGTGGTCAGAGGCGCATGCCCCCCCCCGTGGTCGTGATGCTGCTTGAGTGGCTCGAACTCCCGACATCTTGAGGGCCAATCAGGGCCCGGTCGCTGAGGTGCAGGGGCGGTACGGACTTCGTATCAGACAAACGCCCGGACCTGCGCAAGCCACCGATCGGCAGCGCAAGCGCCAGGGTCAGCACATCGTGCGTCGAGTCAGGGACCGGCCGGCACGCAGCGTTCGGGGGCGGTGGGGCGCATGGCCAGCAGATCCGACAGGCCGCAATTGCCGCGAACCAGATCTTCCAGCGTCACCATGTCCATCTCGTGGTAGAACGCATCGAGGGCGCGCTTGATATAGCTGCGCAGGCGGCACGTGCTGGTCAGTGGACACTCGTTGCTGCGGCTGTCAAAACATTCGGCGAAGGGGATGTCGGCCTCGAACAGGCGGAACACCGCGCCGATGGAAATCTGGCTCACCGGGCGCGCCAGCCTGATTCCACCCAAACGCCCGCGCAGGGTTGTCAGGTAGCCCTCGGCGTGAAGTTTCTGCACGACATGGGCCGCGTGGTTGGTGGAACAGTTGCACAGATCGGCGATGTCCGCCGTGCGCAGCAGGGCGTCGCGGTTGACGGCGCATGCCATCAGAATGCGCGAGGCGAGGTTGGTTCTGGTGGTCAGTCGCATCCGGGTCCTTTCACGCTCTTGCAGGTATCTTGCTGGCCCGTATCTTGCACCGAAGATACCGGATTACCTTGAGCCAGATCAATTCGCCTTCCCGCGAATGGCCTTATCCGATTCCCCAAAACACGGATTTTTGATGTCATTCTCTGTATCCTCGCACCGCGCCGCTGCATCGCGTGACGGGTCGCGCGGCAGCTTTCTGTCGCTGGCCGCGACGCTGGTCTGGCCCTTGCAGGCCGCGGTGATCGCTTTCGTCATCGGCGGGCTTCTGAGCGGCCCGGAAAGCGGTGCTGTCGGGATTGCCGCGCTTGCCTTTCTGGGTCTGGCCGCCCTGCGAACGGGCCTTGAAACGGCGGCGCAGCGCGATCTTGCCAGCGCCGCAGAGGCCCGTATCGCGGATCTGCGCGAGGCGATTCTCGAACGGGAAACGCGGGCCGCAGCGGCCTCCGGCATCGGTGGGCCGGGGGCGCTGGCGGCATTGTCCTGCGAGAAGCTGGAAACGCTGCGCCCCTACCTGTTGCGCTATCGGCCTGCACGTCTGAAATCCGCGGTCGTGCCGATGCTGATCCTTGCCATCGCGCTGTGGCATTCCTGGGCGGTTGCGCTTGTCCTGCTGATGGCGGGGCCGCTTATCCCGGTCTTCATGGCGCTGGTCGGATGGGCGGCCAAGGCGGCGAGCGACCGCCAGATGGTCGAGATCGGGCAGTTGAGCGATCTCTTGGTCGACCGGTTGGCGGCCCTGTCCGACCTGCGCCTGATCGGCGCCGGAGGGGCGCTGGTGGAGGGCTTTGCCGAGACCTCCGAGTCGCTGCGTGCGCGCAGCATGGTGGTGCTGAAAATCGCCTTCCTGTCCTCCACGGTGTTGGAGCTTTTCGCAGCGCTCGGGGTTGCGATGGTGGCGATCTGGGTTGGCTTCACCCTGCTGGGAGAGCTTGGCTGGGGCAGTTGGGGCGGCCCGCTGTCGCCTGCGATGGGGATCTATCTGCTGCTGTTGGCGCCGGAGTTCTTCCAGCCCCTGCGCGACCTTGCCGCAGCGTGGCATGACCGCGCCGCGGCCGAGGCGGTGCTTGACGAAATCGACCGGTGGCAGCGTGAAGAGCGGCCCGTGCGGCTCGGCCATGGCCGGACCGGCGGGCTCGACGCGGCGCCGGTCTCCCTGCGTCTGACCCGGTTGTGCCACAGGGGA
>PFEX01000108.1:13006-14223 GCA_002783145.1 Rhodobacteraceae bacterium CG17_big_fil_post_rev_8_21_14_2_50_65_11
CGCTTTTGCGTCTGATCGCGGGCCTGGAGCGGCCCGAAGCGGGGCAGATCCTGCTGAGCGGGCACGCGCTGGACGAGGATACCGCGACCGCGTGGCGCTGCCGGATCGGCTGGATGCCGCAGGCACCGCATTTCCTCAATCGCAGCTTGCGGCACAATATCGGGTTCGGCGACCCGGTCCGGCCCGAGGTGCTGCGCGCGGCGCATCTCGACGCGCTGCTGGCGGGGCTGCCGAAGGGCGATCTGACCCTGCTGGGCGAACGCGGCGCGGGGCTTTCGGGCGGCGAGGCGCGGCGCGTCACGCTGGCGCGCGCGATGCACGGCGCGCCGCAGATGATCCTCGCCGATGAGCCGACGGCCGATCTCGACGCGCGCACCGCCGCTGCGATCAGCAACGGATTGATGGGTTTCGCAAGGGCCGGCGGCACGCTTGTCATCGCCACCCATGACCGCGATCTGGCGGCGCGGATGGATAGCGTGATCCGGCTGGACCGCTCGCGGGGGGCGGCGCCATGAAACAGCTTGTCAGCCTTGTGCTGATCCTTGTGCGCGGGGAGCGCCGCGCCGTCTTGCGCGGGCTCACGCTCGCCGTGACCGTGCTTGCCATGGGGGTCGCGCTGCTGGGCCTTTCGGGTTGGTTCATCACCGCCGCCGCGGTTGCCGGAATGGCCGGGAACGGTATTCTTTTCAATGTCTTCGCACCCTCCGCGATGGTGCGGTTCCTGGCGCTCGGGCGCACGGCGGCGCGCTACGGCGAACGCCTGCTGACCCATGACGCCACCCTGCGCGCGCTGTCGCGCCTGCGGATCGGGCTGCTGCAAGGGCTGCTGACCCGCCCCTACCCGGTCCTGGAGCGGCAGCGCGCCAATACTTTCCTCAACCGGGTGACGGCGGATATCGACGCACTCGATGGGGCGCTGTTGCGGCTGGTGCTGCCGGCGCTGGCGGGCGGGACGGTCATTGTCGTGGCATCCTTCGCGCTCTGGTGGCTGGTGCATCCGGGCATCGCGCTGATCCTCGGCGCCGGTTACCTGCTGCTGCCGACGCTGGTCTTCGTGCTGGGGCAGCGCATTGCGCGGCGTCCGGCGCGGCAGGCGGAAGCGGCGATGCAGGCCAGCCGGTCGCGGCTGATCGACCTGATCGCAGGGCGCGATGATCTGACGGTTTACGGCCAGTTGCAGGCGGCGGCGGATCATGCCCGGAACGCCCATGCGCGCC
>PFEX01000132.1 GCA_002783145.1 Rhodobacteraceae bacterium CG17_big_fil_post_rev_8_21_14_2_50_65_11
CTGACGGAGCTGAACAGCCTTGTCCCGGACTTCAAGGAGGCCGGCGCCGAGGTCATCGCCGTGTCGATGGATGGCGCGGATCGCGCCGCGCAGACCGCCGCCGACTGGGGTCTGGACCGGCTGACCCTCGGCCATGGCCTGACGGAAGATCAGGCGCGCGACTGGGGGCTTTACCTGACCGAGGCGATCAATGACCGCGAGACACCGGTTTTCTGCGAACCGGGGCTGTTCCTGATCGACACCGAGGGGCGGTTCTACCTGATCAACGTCGCCTCGATGCCCTTCGCGCGGCCCGATATCGCCAGTCTGCCCGGCAAGATCGCCTTTGCCACCGAAAAAGCCTACCCGGCGCGCGGCACTCGCGCCTGACCCTCCCGGTGGGGGCGCCGGTCAGGCGCCCCCGTCATCCAGAGGCAACGGCGGGTTGGCGCTGCGCTTGTCCTCGACGGTGGTGAAGCTGAGCACCGTATCGCCGATGTTCTCAAGGTCATGCGTCATCCGTTCGCCTTGCGCGAAGTGGAAATGCCGGGTCGTTCCGAGGTCGTAGACCGGTTCCTCGACCCGCCCGTCGGCATAGCGCGACCGGGCGCGGCCGGGGCTGGTGGCGGTCCAGAAGTAATCCATCACATGGGTATGGAAGGGCAGCCGGGCGCCCGGTTCCAGGCTGAGCAGCCAGACCCGGTAGGTCTCGGTCTCGCTGACAAGGCGGCTGCCGACGCGCGCGTTGCCGCCGCCGGGGGCCAGTTCAGCGGCCAGTTCGGCGACAAGGTCGGGCGACCAGTGGGGCCGGTCCGCAAGGTTGTCGGGAAGGGGGAAATCACGCATGGTTATGCTCCTTCTGAATGGGTTGGGGCGCGCAACTCCTCGAAGGATGTTGCGACATGGCGCTGCCAGCCGGGCCGTTCGGACAGGGCTGCGGCCCAGCGATCCAAAGCCGGGCAATCGTCGGGCATCAGGTCCAGCGCCGCGATCCGGTGCAAAAGTGCCCCAACCGCGATGTCGGGCAGACCAAGCGTCGGGCCCGCCAGGTAGTCCTGCCTTGCAAGCTGCCCGTCGAGCACGCGCAGCGCCGCCGTCAGATCCCGCCTCGCCGCAGCCGCGACCCCGGCATCGCGCCGGCCAGGGGCAAGGCGCACATGCTGCCAGAAAAGTGTCAGGAAGGGCGGTTGAACGGCGGTCGCCCCGAAGGCCAGCCATTGATCGGCCTGCGCCCGGGCGGGCAGAGTTTGCGGCACAAACCGCCATTCGCGGGCGGACAGGTAGCGCAGGATCGCTTCCGATTCCCACAAGGTCAGGTCGCCATCCTGCAACACCGGCACCCGCCGCGTCGGGTTCATCACGGCGAAAGCGTCGCTGTCGACCACGCCGTATCGCCCGCCCGCGTCGATCCGGGTGCAGGGCAGATCCAGTTCATCCAGCGCCCAGAGCACCTTTTGCACGTTCACCGAACTTGCCCTGCCCCAAAGTGTCAGCATCACTTGATCGCTTGCGGATTCGCCGGCGATCCGCAGCCGCCCGGCAGGTGCAAGGGAGGGGCGCAGAAAAAGAACTCATAGACCCCGTCGGCGGCACAATCCTCGGCCAGTTCCCTGACGTAGTAGATCTCGCCCATGGCGATGCCGATGGCCGGGATCACCACCCAGTGCCAGGGCTGATTGGCTTCGTCGGTCTCATTAGGGCGCACCTCGCAGCCCCATGTATCGGCGCAGATCGCGGCGATGTCGTGTTCGCGGATCCAGTAGCAGGTTTCGAACGCAAGGCCCGGCGCATCGCCGCCGGCATAGCCCGACCAGTCGCCGGTTTTCAGGCACTGTTCCTGGTGGCCGGTGCGCAGGATGACGAAATCGCCCTTGCGGATTTCCACGCCTTGCGCTGCGGCGCAACCGTCCAGATCGGCGCTTGTGACCGGATATCCGAGGTCGAGCATCTCGACCCCCTTCCATCGCGCGACGTCCAGCAGCACTCCGCGCCCGACGCACTTGTCACGGTAATGCTCGATCCCGTTCTTGTGGGCGCCGCGCGCATCCACCAGCGACGCCGGATAGCCGTTCCACATCTTGTCATCGAGGAAGATATGCGCCAGCCCATCCCACTGGGTGGATCCCTGGCACGGCATGTTCAGCGCGTCGTCGGCATAGCGCAGATAGGCCGGCCCCTCGTCCTGCACCCCGGCGGCAGCGTCGGTGCCGGTGGCCAGCATGGAATGGATCGGGTTCCAGCGCCCGCCGAACAGCCCGGACTGGATCTTCTCGTCCAGCGCCAGCCCCAGCGCGAAGCTGCGCCCCTTTCGGATCAGCCCTGCGGCGGCGACCACGTCTTCGGGAGCGACGTTGTTGAGTGTGCCCAGCTGGTCCTCCGGCCCCCATCGGCCCCAGTTCGACAGTTTCTCGGCGGCCTCGTAGATCGCGGCCCTGTTGACGGTCATCGGCATGCGGCGTCCCCTCCTTTGCGCGGCAATTCTGTTGCGATATTATTTATCACTCGATAAAGATCAAGAGAAAGAACGACCCGAAACCGCAAGCGAAAGGTATATCCATGGACCAAGGCAACAGTTTCCCGATCCGGTTCCTCGCCTGCGGCGTCGCGTGCGGCAAGATGCGCAACGAGGTGCATGTCGGCTGGCCCGGCATGAAACAGTCCTGGGATCTTGCCACCGACGAGGCGCCGATCCTTGGCGGTGAGGATACTGCGCCGCCGCCGCTGGCCTATCTCGCGGTGGCGCTTGTGGGCTGCGCGATGACCAACATCCGCATGATGGCGCGCCATTTCGACATCACGCTGAACGCGCTGTCGGTGGACCTGGTCGCCGATTGGCGGCGCACCGTGCCTGAGCGGGGGATTCACATCGCGGGCACCGATGGCTTCGCGCTCGAGATCGAGATAGACAGCCCGTCTCCGCCCGATGCTGTGCGCCGTCTGGTGCAGGCCGCGCGGGCGGGATGCTTCGTGGAACACTCGCTGTCGCGCGCGGTGCCTGTGACCGGGCGCCTCAGGCATGGGTGTGGTGACTGGATTATCATGCCCGATCCGGAGTATGACAGCGGGACAGACACCTTTGGCCGCTAGCCGACACCGAGGAGACTGCGCGTGAGCACCCCGAAGATGCCAGAGACCGGCCTGGAAACGCCGCCAGACCGCAAGCCGGCGCGGGCCGCGCGCATGAACCCCGAGGCCCGCCGCGAACAACTGGTCGAACAAGCGGCGGAGTTCTTTTCCGAGAATGGCTTCGATGCGGGCACGCGGCAACTGGCCAGTCAGCTTGGCGTGACGCAGCCGTTGATCTACCGCTATTTCAAGTCCAAGGAAGACCTGATCAACGAGGTTTACCGCATGGTCTATGTCGGCCAGTGGCAGGATGAATGGACCAGCCGGCTACGCGACCGCAGCCTGCCGATGCAGGATCGGCTGATCGCTTTCTACCGCTCCTATTGTCCGGCGATCTTCAACCGGCGCTGGATGCGGATCTTCTTCTTCGCGGCGCTCAAGGGGCTGGATATCAACGCCCGATACGTCGCCCGCGTGGCGAAACGCATCCTGCACCCGATTGCCGACGAGATGCGCGCGGAACTGGGCATCGACAGCGCCGCACCAATCACCCGCACCGAGGAAGAACTGGTCTGGCTGATGCACGGTGCGGTG
Organism: Rhodobacteraceae bacterium CG17_big_fil_post_rev_8_21_14_2_50_65_11; assembly: GCA_002783145.1. Taxonomy (GTDB): domain Bacteria; phylum Pseudomonadota; class Alphaproteobacteria; order Rhodobacterales; family Rhodobacteraceae; genus Nioella. Next base: position 3,640 of record PFEX01000132.1, read on the forward strand.
TTCTACCAGGGTATCCGCGAACACGTCTACCGCACGGTCGATGACATGGACTACGATTTCGGCCTGCGCATGGCGGTCGACCTCTACCTTGTAAAGGCGCGGGATCTGGTGGCGCGCGCGGTTGCCAACGCGGAAGACGGCAAACCCGACCCGTCGCTGGTGCATCCCCCCTGTCAGGCCACCCGCAAGCCGCCCAGCCGCCCCTGGCAATAGACCAGCGGCACATGTCCTGCTTGGGTGCACGCGATCACCTCGCCCAGCATGATCTCGTGATCGCCGCCGGGGTGGCGCTGCCAGAAGCGGCATTCCAGAACCGCCGCCGCACCGGGCAGAACCGGCAGGCCGTCAAGGCCCGGTGTCCAGTCGATACCGGCGAAGCGATCCTCGGCGTCGCTTGCGAAGCGGCGGCACAGGTCGCCCTGATCCTCGGACAGGATATTGACCGCAAAGCCCGCCGCCGCGCGCCAGATCGGCAGGCTGTAGGCCGACAGCGCGATCGACCACAGAACCAGCGGCGGCGACAACGAGACCGAGTTGAAGGAATTGACCGTCATCCCGAAGGGCCGCCCGCCGGGATCGCGCGTGGTGATCACGGTCACACCGGTTGCGAAATTGGCCAGCGTGGCGCGCAAGGTTTCGGGCGCCGTGCCGGGTGTCTGCGACTGCGGTACGGTCATGTCTGCGGCACACCAAGAAATGCGGCCAGGGCCGCATTGAACGCGGCGGGCTGGTTGATGTTCGACACATGCGCCGCGGCGTCGATCATCCGGTAGCGCGCGCCCGGTGTCGCGGCGGCCATGGCGCGCATCATCTCGGGTGCGGCCCCCATGTCCTGCGCCCCACCCAGATACAGGACCGGCGCCGCGATCCGGTCCAGATCCTTGCGGTAGTCGAGCCCTTGCAGCGCCGCGCAGCAGGCGATGTAGCCGCCCGGATCGGTGCCGAGGATCATCTGCCGCACCGCCTCCGCCCGGTCGGGATGGGCGGCGCGCCAATCGGCGGTGAACCAGCTGTCCAGCGTGCTCTCGGCCACCGCAGCCATGCCGCCGGCGCGCACCTTGTCCATGCGCGTGGCGAAGTTCTGTCGGAATGGCTCGGGCGCATCGGCGCGGGCATCGGCGCAGATCAGCCGGTTCAGCCGCTCGGGATGGGACAGCGCAAGGCCAAGCCCGGTCATACCCCCCAGCGACAGGCCCAGCACATCGGCGCGCGCAACCCCGTGCGCATCCATCGCCGCGACCATGTCGGCCACCAGATCGTCGAAGCTGTATGGCCCCGACGGCGCGTCCGACGCACCGTGCCCGCGGGTGTCGTAGCGCAGCACGCGGAACTGCGCCGACAAGAGCGGCATTTGTGCCTCCCACATCCTCAGATCCGCGCCCAGCGAATGCGACAACACGATCCACGGCGCGCCCTCAGGTCCGTCAACGCGGGTGTTGAGCGCGCCCGCCGATCCCTCTATCCGCGCGCCGCTCATTGTGCTGCCACCGAGGTGCCAATCGCGGCGTTCACCGCCGGCATGACCTTTTCGGCCGCAAGGATCATCGAGCGGCGACCGATCTCCGGGTCGGCCCAGTCCTTGCCGGCATAAAGCAGCGTGCCGAAATCGCCCACCTCATCGCGGAAGGCAAGGATATCGTCGGCTACCTTGTCGGGCGTGCCCCAGATGATCAGCCGGTCGCAGATCATGTCGAGCGTCACCTCGTCATCGGCCATCGACTGGTCGGGCTTGAACAGGTTCAGCCGCCCATGCTTGCGCATCTTGGTCAGAAGCTGGCTGTAGTAGAAGCGGTAGGGGCTGTCGGGATCGGTCGCATAGGCGCGCGCGGTCGCCATATCGTCGGCGACCAGAACGCTTTTCGCAACACGCCAGTTGGCCGGATCGGCAGGCCGGCCCACCCGGTTGCAGCCCTCGGCGTATTTCGGCCAGTGGCTTGCCACCCATTCCGGCATCAGGAAATTGGCGCTGATCGGATCCCAGCCGCGCGCCGCCGCCTCGGTCACGCCCTTGGAGAATGGCGCCACAGCGGTCACGACGATGGGCGGATGCGGGCGTTGCAGGGGCTTGGTCATGATGCCCTGCCCGATCTCGGTCATCTGGGTGCGTGCGGTCGAGATGTCCCAGAACCTGCCCTTGATGTCGTAGGGCGCGTCGCGCTGCCAGATCTCCAGCACCATGTCGATGCATTCGAGGAACATTGCCTGGCGGTCGGCGTCGAGATTGCCGAAGACTTCGGCATCCGAGGCAAGCCCGCCCGGCGAAATGCCGAAGATGAACCGCCCGTCGAGCATGTGATCGAGCATCGCCGCCTGCGCCGCGATCGCGGCGGGGTGGCCATTGGGCATGTTCACGGTGCCGGTGCCCAGCCGGATCTGCTTCGTCGCCGCCGCGATCCAGGCGATGAAGGTTCCGCAATTGGTGATGTTCTCGGCGGCATCGGTGACATGCTCGCCGACATAGGCCTCGTTGAAGCCAAGATCGTCGGCCAGCAGGAACGCCTCGCGGTCCTCGGCAAGGCTCTTGCGCCAATCCTTGTCCACGGGGTGGATGGGCATGGTGAAAAAACCGATCTTCATGTGCGCCTCCGGCATGTCTGTTTCCGTTGAAACGAGAGGGTGCCGCCTGACAGCATATCCCGATGACGGCCGGGAGACCTTTGCGGCCATTGGCGCGCGCCGCCCGGAAGACGGCTCGGCCCGGTCGCCCTGACCTTTGTGACTGTCGCTGTTCGACGCAAACCGGACCCTTTCGTCATATTCGAAAGATCTAGACCGCCCCGACCTGCCCGTAAAATAATTGCATTTTGCATTAGCTATCAATTAACTTGATGGCATGTTCAATATGCGCCAGATCCGGGCCTTTGTCGCGGCCTACGAAGAGGGCAGCTTTACCCATGCCGCCGCGCGCGAAAACGCCACGCAATCGGGTATTTCGCAGCATGTCGCGGCGCTGGAGGCGTCGCTTGGGGCGGCCCTGTTCGCGCGCGGCCCGCAGGGCATTGCCGCCACGCCCGAGGGATGCCTGTTCTATCCCCGTGCGGTCGAGGCCCTTGCCGCGCTGTCCGCCGGGCGTGCCGAGGTGGAGGGCGCGCGCGCGGCGCTGTCGGGGCCGGTGCGCGCCGGATTGATGCCGGCCTTCACGCGCGCCGCGCTTGCGCCGGTGTTGCAGCGGTTCGTCGCAGCGCATCCGCTGGTGCGCCCCGAGGTGGTGGAAGGTTACAGCGGTACGCTGTCGGACATGGTGCGGGCCGGACAGCTTGATTTCGCGATGGTTCCTGCCGGTGGCGCGGCGGCGGGCCTGCGCGTCACCCCGCTGGCGCGCGACCGCGAAATGCTGGTCTGCGCCCCCGGAGCGACCGGCGTGCCGCACACGCACCCGATCCGGCTGTCCGCGGGCGGGCCGTGGCGGTTCGCGGTCCCCGGCCACGCCAATATCCGGCGCGCGCGGCTCGACACCTATTTTGCCGCCAACGGGGTGCCGGTCGCCGATCTTCTGGAACTCGATTCGATGCTGGCCACGCTGGAGCTTGTGGCCCAGTCGGACTGGGTGGCGGTGCTGCCCGGCGTCATTTGCGCCGGTGACGCCGACGGGGTGCTGCGCCATGTTCATCCACTGGCAGGGCCTGACCTGATGTCCGACTTCGTCACCATCGAACCAGCCCGCGCCGCGCCCTCTGCCGCCGCCGCCGCGTTGCGCGACATGCTCGGTGCCGAGATCAACCGGCTGGTGCGATTCGGCCCGCCGACGCCGGGCTGACCGGCATCGGCGGGCAGGAGGTCGTCAGATCCCGATCGAGGGCAGCCAGGTGGCAAGCTGTGGCACCATGATGACCGCCGTGGCGGCAACAAGGATCATGATCCAGTAGGGCACCGCACCGCGGAAGATCGTGCTCAGCTTGACATCCGGGTCGGGGATCGCACCCTTGACCGTGTAGACCAGCAGACCGAAGGGGGGCGTCAGCAGCCCCGCCTCGATGACGAGAATCCCGAAGATCGCGAAAGCCACCGGGTCGACCCCCAGCGACGCGGCGATGGGTGCGAAGATCGGCACCGTCAGCAGGATGATAGAGACCGAATCGATAATCATCCCCAGAAGCATCCAGACCAGCATCATCAGCGCGACGACCACCACGACCCCGCCGCCAATGCCAAGGAAAAAGTCCTGAATGGTGTTGATTACCCCACCGAAGGCCAGCAACCTTGAATACATCGAGGCCGTGATCAGCAGGATCATGATCGGCGCCGTGGTGCGTCCGGCAGCATAGATCGCCTGCATCAGCGCCCGGCCCCGCATGCCCTTCAGGACACCGATCGCCAGCGCGAAGACAGCGCCGAAGCCAGCCGCCTCGGTCGGGTTGAAAACGCCGCCCCAAAGCCCGCCGATGACCAGCAACACAAGCGCGAGGATGCCAAGCCCGCCGAGGATTTCCGACCGCGTGTAGCGCGGCCCCTCTCCGTGCGGGGCGGGTGTCGGGGCGTCCTCGGGCTTCAGGATTGCGATGCCGACGCAATAGGCGGAAAACAGCACCGCCAGCAGGACACCCGGCACCACCCCGG
>PFEX01000240.1 GCA_002783145.1 Rhodobacteraceae bacterium CG17_big_fil_post_rev_8_21_14_2_50_65_11
AAACTCGATGAAATCCGTGGACCAAGGTAACAACCGTCAGACTCAGAACACTAGTTCCCATTTCCCACTGGGTTAGAGCGAGGAATCATCGCAGAAAGCCGATCGCTCAACAGTTCCGACATCCGCTCCGTGCGCCATTGCTTCCAAGTGAGCAAGTCTGCTTTCGTTGTGCCTGAAGCCATGAGTTCGCGCGCCCTTTCACCGGCTCTCAATCCCAGGTCCGCCGCCCATTCTTCTGGGCTGGCGGTTAGAATCTCGTTCTCTCCAATGATCCCAGAACGGCCTTCACTGTTGTAGCGAAGTAACGTTTCGGCAAATAGCTGGACCATGTCATTTGCGGCACGATCCGCGATGAGTTCTACGATCTCACCTGCGATATCTGCCCCAAAAACGAGCCAGTCCAAGCTTACGCCCAAGCCCTTCGACAGTGCGCAAAGCGCATCAAAACCAGGCAGGCTTGCCCCGCTTCGAAGCATGTATTTGTCCAGCGACCGCTTCGGAATACCAGTCCGCTCCGACATGTCGGCGACCGTCCAGCGGTTGCGGTCGCGAAGATCACGCAGACGCAAAGAAAGTTCACCAATCATCATTGTCTCTTGACGATACCCAAATTTGGGATAGAATGATACCCAAATAAGGGGCTTTGCTTGACATGATAAGCGTATCAGACTTTTCCGGCTATGACCAGAGGCTCGCCCGGATTCGGGCATCCTTCGTAGCGCAAGGGTCAAGCTTTCATGCATGGTGCAAAGGAAATGGCATCAACACCCAAAACGCGCGGAAGGCCGTTCTTGGAAAATGGAAAGGCCCCGGCGCTTCCGCGCTGGTCGCAAAGATCGAAAAGGCGGCGGGGGTTTGTGACAAATGATCTTGACCGTTTCAGCCATCGCCGGACTGCCCGGCATTCCATCCACAAATCGCGGCGTGCCTGACTGGTTGAAGAGGCGGCAAATACCTCTCGCCGAAGTGGGTAACCGCTTTACCTTCGAAGCCGCGTTCCTTCCCCCCGAAGCCCGCCGCGCTGTTGTTGAACGGCAGATCGAAGCTTCCGGCCTAGCGCTGGGCAGCTATGACGACGAAGCCCATTGCCGGTTTGCCGAGCTGCCCGCCTCGATGCGGGCGGCAGCCGAGCGGAAGGCGGAAATCGCGCGGCTGTTGCTGACCACGGGAAAGGCTTTGTCCTGGCCGCAGAAGGTTGCCCTGGTGAAGGCGCGATTTGGGGCGAAAGGGGTTTCACAACCGTCTTTGTGCCGCCATTTAAGGGTCGTCAAAGGGGTTGACCCGATCAACTTCGCGCCCGCGCTGGTGGCCGGTTACAGCCTTGAAGGCGCACCGGCGGCGGTCTCGGGCGAAGCCTGGTCGATGTTCCTGACGACGATCCGCGACGCGGGCGAACACTTCCCCCTGCAATCGGCATGGTGCGACGTGCGCGACATTGCCCCGGCCAGGGGCTGGGATTGGCCAAGCTGGCCCACAGTATTCCGGCGCTGGCAAGGCCTGCCGCTGGCGCAACAGCTTCATGCCCGCCTCGGGCATTCGGAAGCGGTCAAGCGTCTGGCGCAACCGGCGATGCGGGACAAGACCACGATCCTGCCGCTGGAATGGGTTTCGCTGGACGGGCGGACAAAGGACTTCTGGGCGCATAATGGCGACGGCAAGCCGCGCCGCTATACCTTTCTTGCGCTGGTCGATTGCGCATCAAACTTCGTGCTGGATTGGGAACTTGCCGAAAGCGAGAACGCCCGCGCGACCGTGCGGTTGATCAAGCGCACCTGCGAAACCTACGGCATCTTCGACCGGCTCTATCCTGACAACGGGTCGGCCTTTGCCGGGCATCTGGTGGCAGGCGGTGCCGTTCACAAATTCCGCAACGCCAAGAAGACCATGGCAGGCGTGAAGCCCTTGGGCATCTGCCACCATCTTGGGATCAGGCTGCATTTTGCCCTTCCGGCCAATGGCCAGGAAAAGACCGCCGAGCGCACCTTTGCCAGCCTGTCGCGGGTCATTGATGATCGCCCCGAGTTCAAGGGCGCTCACGCCGGGCACAAGCCCGGCGCTGCACCGGATGCAGGCGTGGTGCCGGTGCATCTGGATGATGTTCTGGCCATTCTGAAGCGCGAAGTTGCGCGCCACAACGCGAAAACCGGACGGCGCGGCCAAGGCATGAATGGCCGGTCTTACCAAGCCGCCTTCGAAGCCGGGCTGGCCTTGCGGCTGCACCGCAAGCCCACCGCGCGGCAACTCTACCTTGCCGGGCTGATCTATACGCCGGTTTCGGTGGATCGGTGGGGCCGGGTCAAGGTTGAAAACTGGACCTACGGGCAGCCGGAAACCCAGCAAGAGCTGCTGCCCTATCACCAGAGCGGACAACAGATTTTGCTGGGCCGCGACCCTGACGATTTCGGCGCGCCCGCTTTGGCTTGGAACGAGAAGAACGAGCTGATTTGCGAGGCCATCATGCCAGTGACCGCCGGAGCCTATGGCAGCGTTGACGGCATCCGCGATGCCGCCCGCAACCGCAAGGCGGCGCGAGAGGCGGTCAAGGCCGGTGCCGCCGCCAATGCCTACCTGACCAATGCGGACCTGACTGCGGCCATGGCCGCAATCCCGACGCCTGACGGGCCGACGCCTGCCGGGCAAGTGATTGTTGCCGGGCAATTCGGCGGCAAGCTGAAAACCCAAAAGCGCAAGCCCGCACCGCCTGAAACCACCTCTGTCGTGCCGCTGGAATACCTGCGGAACATGGACGCCCACCTTGCCGATATCCAAGCCGGGCGGAAACCGAAATTGGCGTGAAAGGCGCGTCAACGCCCTTCACGCCGGTCGCTGCGAGCCTGACGGCTCGCCCTTACAACGGAGACTACAATGTCAGAAGTCGTGAAGTTTGCAAAGCCTGATCATCCGGTGGCTGACGCCGCCGGGTTCATCCGCACCGAAACCGCCGAAGATATCCTTCGCTCGCTCGCCCTGTTGCGGTCGATCGACGGCGCGGCAGTCACCATGATCAGCGGCGCGCCTGGGATCGGGAAGACCGAAGCCTTGCTGCACTATGAGCGGCAGGACCGCCAGGCGGCGGTTCATATCTCGATTGCCAAGGGCGAGGGCAATCCGTTCCATGTGGCGGGCCGCATCCTTGCCGAGTTCGCACCCACGAGACGCGCGGCAAGGGGCTGGACGAATTGCGGGTCTTGGTCGCAAGCCACCTCGGGCCGCGCCGCATCCTGTTGGTGGACGAAGCCCAGAACCTCTATCAGCGGCACAAGCTGTCGGGCACCAAGGGGTCTTCCTTCGGTTGGCTGGTGGCCGCATCCGACCGGGGCGGGTTTGACCTGGCACTTTGTGGCGACCTGACTTTGCCTTCGATCATGATGGAGTTTCCGCACCTGCAAAGCCGGATGCGCCGCCCTGTCGTGATCAAGGCGGTATCGACCGCCGATGTGGCGGCACTTGCCGCCAATGACGGCCTAGTTGCGCGCGTCGAAGTTGACCTGCTGACGGCGGTTGCAAAGCTGCCCGGCGGATTGCGTAATGTGGAAAACGTCATTCGCATGGCCGGGATCTTCGCAGGCCGCAACACGGTGACCGCCGCGCACCTGAAAGCGGCCATTCAAGACCTAAAGCTTGACCAGTCGGGGGCCCAATGATGCGCAAGATGATGCTTCTTATGACCCTATCCGAGGCCGAAGAGGCCCTTTGGGCGGGCCGTCACGCGATGATCGTGCCGCTTACCGACGCTGAAACCGCCCAACTCGGACGCGCCACAATCGCGGTGCACGAGTTCCTTCAATTCAACCTCAAGTGCCTTTCGACGCTTCAACAGGTGCTCGAATCGACGGGCGACAAGGAAGAGCGGATTGCAAAGACCCTGCACATGTTGCTCGAACCGGCGCGCGTTGCCGTGGAGTTGCAAGACCAGTCGCGCGAGTTGCTTGGCCGCGCCGTGTTCATCGGCCCTCAAACCGAAAAGGAGAAGCTGCAATGACCATTTCCCAACCGCAAGTGCGCGACCTGCTGACTGAGCACCCGCTGACCATCAACGCGTTGGCCGAGTTTTTCGACGCCTAACTCTCGACGCTGCATGATCCGCTGATGAGCATTGTTCACCGCTTTCAGGATAACGAAATCGAAAAGGGCGATATCGTGCAGGGCCTGACCCAGAAGGCCGTTGACTCGGCCCTGATGCGGGAAAAGCTGAAAGCGCTGCGGGCGCTGCACAACAGCGGCGATACCGTGACTGTCACGCTGATGGCGGATCAGGCAGACCGGCTGGAACTGGCGACGGCGGAAGTGCCCTGTCTTCTGGGTCACGCCGAAAATGTCTTTGCGTTGCTGTGCGATGGTTTCGCGGGCGGGTTTCTTGAGAGAGACGATTACCGCCTGCACAGCTTCGTCGAGTTGAGCGGGCGGGCCTTCAAGCACGCGGCCATGCAGGAAGGCGAGGCGATTGCGATGTTTGACCGCAAACTGCGCGAGGCCATGGCCGCGCGCCTTCAAGCCCAGGCGGAAGCGCAATGACCATCAGCATCAAGCAAATCCGCCTGATCAAGGTTGCCGCGAAAAGCCTTGGCCTGAGCGATGAAACCTACCGCTCAACCCTGGTGCAACTTGCCGGTGTGGCAAGCTGCACCGAGCTTGACCAAGCCGGGTTCGAGTCCGTGATGGGCTTTTTCGAATGGAAGGGCTTCAGGCCGCTGGTGTCCAAGGGGCCGTCATATGGTGCCCGGCCCGGCATGGCGTCATTCGCGCAACTGGAACTGATCCGGGGGCTTTGGGCGGAATACACGCGCGGGGCGGAAGAAACCGCACTGAACAAATGGCTGGAACGCTGCTTCAAGGTGTCCAGCCTGCGCTTTCTGACCATGGACGGGGCGCGCAAGGTCATTACCGCCCTGAAGGCGATGAAGGCGCGCGCGGCCTGATCCGGCCCCGGCGGGCAGAACGGGGCGGCGCTGAAAGGTGCCGCCCTTCGCATTTGCACCAGACTCCATGGGAAGGCCGGGAAAGGCCCTATGTGGTTTTCGGCCACCCTGATACCCGGCACGGCCTGACCCCGTTTAATTTCGCCGGAAACCCGTTTAATTTTGCAAGTCTGGCCGCGCCGTTCCGTCTGCTTGACGAAAGCGGACAAAATGTGCAGGTTCCGGGCACCCGCTGGCATCGGCGCGACCTTCCCCATTCAAGACCGCGCCACCTGCCATCCCGAACCAGGCACACCCGGGAAACTGCATCCCCCGGCACAACTGGTTCACCCTGTTCTATCCTGCTCCGACCTGAGCAGCGGCAGAACATGCAATCCTATTCCACCTCAAACCTTGTGGCGATCCTGAGCGCCGCCCTTGGCCGCGACGCGCCCGTGCAGCTTGTCAAGCTCTGCGGCGGCAAGCGAATTGAGGTGCCGTGCACCGTCACCGAAAACTTCGCGGCGCTGGTCGGACAGGATATTGCCCCTGTTCTGGTGTTAAACTTTGGCGGAACGCGGGTTGACGTGCCCTCTTGGGGCGCGCTCAACCGCTCGGTTCGGACCTTGGCTCTGAACGAGGATGTGATCACCTCCACCCTGACCGCCAATGAGATAGCTTTCAAACACGGTGTTTCTTCATCATGGGTGCGCAAATTGCGCGGCCAGATCAAAGAGCCCTCAATCAACCCCAAACCCAAATCCGAAAAGGGCCGCGCGCCATGATCATCAATTCCCAAACCCTGAGCGCCGTCTTCAGTGGTTACAAGGCCGTCTTCACCGAGGCCCATCTGCAGGCACCCACCAATGCCGACAAGATCGCCATGACGGTGCCCAGTGCCAGCCGCGACGAAACCTATGGCTGGTTGGGTTCCTTCCCGAACCTGCGCGAATGGCTGGGGCCGCGCCATGTGAAGAGCATCGAAGCGCACAGCTTCACCATCAACAACCGCAAGTTCGAAGCCACCCTGGAAATCTCGCGCGATGATATCGCGGATGATCGCCTGGGCGTTTTCAAGCCCATGTTCGCGGAAATGGGCCAGCAAACGCGCCGCCACCCGGAAGAGCTGATCTTCGGGCTTCTTGCCTCGGGCTTCGCCACCAACTGCTATGACGGCCAATTCTTCTTCGACACCGATCATCCGGTGCAGGACGCAAACGGAACCGTCACCAGCGTTGCCAACACCGATGGCGGGGCGGGCGCGGCCTGGTATCTTCTGGACACGTCGCGGGCCGTGCGCCCGCTGATCTGGCAGGAACGCGAGAAATACGAGTTCCAGCAGCTCACTGCCGACAACGACGAATATGTCTTCAAGAACGACAAATACCTCTATGGCGTTCGGGCGCGGGTCAACGCGGGCTTCGGTCTGTGGCAACTGGCCTGGGGTTCGAAACAGCCGCTGACCGCCGCCAACTATGCCGCCGCCCGCGCGGCGATGATGAACTTCACGGCGGACGGCGGGCGCAAACTTGGCGTGTTGCCCAACGTTCTGGTGGTTCCGCCGTCGCTTGAAGAGGCCGCGCTGAACATCGTGAACATCGAATACGGCACCGGCGGCGTGTCCAATCCCTGGAAAGGGACGGCGCAGCTCATCGTCACGCCCTATCTCTGACGGTGGCGGCGATGATTGACCTTGCCCTTGCCACTTGCGACCGCGCCCTGGCACCTGAGGACGGCGCGCCAGAATGGGTGCAACTGCTGCCCGAAGGCCGGATGAAAGGGCGGGACGGGCGCGAGTTCGACCTCATTGATCCGGGCGCGCTGGTGCTCGCCTTCCAGTCGGGCGGCATCGACCTGCCGATTGATTACGAACACGCGAACGACAAGCCCGAAGCCAAGCTCGGCGGTCCGGTGCCTGCGGCAGGCTGGATCAAGGAACTGCGGGCGGATGCTGGCGGGCTTTGGGGCCGGGTCGAATGGACAGCGGCCGCGCGCGCGATGATCACCCGCAAGGAATACCGCTATCTTAGCCCGTCTTTCCTGTTCCATCCCAAGACCCGCCAGATCGTGCGGCTCAAGGGCGCTGGTCTTGTCCACTCGCCAAATTTGCACCTTACGGCGCTCAACAGTCAGGAAACCGCCATGCCGCTGCCCAACCCGCAACAGCCCAACCTCACCGCCGCCCTGGCCAAGCTGCTTGGCCTGCCCGAGGATACACCGGCAGACGAGCTGCTTGCCCAGCTTGAAGCGCGCCTGAAGGCGGAACCGGACCCGGCCAAATACATGCCAGTCGGGGCCGTGCAGGAAATGCTGGCCGACCGTAACAGCGAGCGCAGCTCGGTTGCCGAAGGCCGCTCGCAAGAGAAGGTCAACGCGGCCCTTCGCGGCGGCTACATCAGCAACGGAATGCGGCAATGGGCGCTGGCACTTTGCGCGTCCAATGAAGCGGCATTTGACGACTTCATGGCATCCACCGGGCCAACCTTCGCTTACCTCTCGAAGCCGTCACATGCGACGGGCCTGCCACCCGCGGCTGCACGCTGCAACGACAGCGAGGCCGGTGCCGCCGTCTGTGCCCAGCTCGGGCTGAAACCTGACGCGCTGAAGGGTTGACCATTGGCAGGCGGGATGATGGAAGCCCCCGCCGCCTCGCACAACCTGCGCCCTACCGCCGCAAAGGATCGCTTCTGAATGACCCGCAGCCCCGCGCCACTACCGCCCGAATCGCACCTCGCGCGCAGCCTCGCCCTGGTGAACCAGGTGCTCGCGCTCCTGAGCCAGCTCGATACTGCCCTGGGCGGCGGCTTTGCCCGCGCCGCCTGCCTTGCCGCCGAGATCGAAACCGCCATTGAAGCCGGTGTTGAAGCCCCCGTTCAACAGGCCGTTCAAGCCGCGCCTGCGCCCGCCGATCCGCGCGCCGAACACCGCCGCGCGCACCGCCCTGGCACACCGCCGCGCATCACCTGTGACCCCGAGGTCGAAGCCTTCGTGCTTGGCATCATCGAACACAAAACCTATGCTCAGGTGGTCGAAGCGGTGGCGCGAACCTTCCCGCCAGGCCACCACATCAGCGCATCTTCGTTGCAGCGCTGGTGGCGCAAACGCAGCCCGGCACCGAAAGCGCAACCACGTGCTCGTGGCTGCTCCTAGCAAATCCCGTTTCAAACCCTCTGATATGACCTATTCAAACCGTATGAACGCGCACAAGTATTGCGGCAAAGAAGATGCGGTATGGTTATTCGAGGCGCGCCGGAAAGCCGGGCGC
>PFEX01000031.1:0-194 GCA_002783145.1 Rhodobacteraceae bacterium CG17_big_fil_post_rev_8_21_14_2_50_65_11
CGCAACTGGTGGCAATCGAAAACGGCGCCTACCAGCTTTTCGCAGGGGGCGAGTTGATCACCGAGGCCGATTACACCGTCCCGATGCTGGGTCTTTCTGAAGCCCGCGCTTTGGTGTCGGACCTGTTGCCGGTCAGGGTCGCGTAACAGGCGCGCAACGGCTTGCCGCGCGGCGCGGGCGCAGGGGATGGCCCA
>PFEX01000031.1:216-4180 GCA_002783145.1 Rhodobacteraceae bacterium CG17_big_fil_post_rev_8_21_14_2_50_65_11
GGCCGTGGGGGCGGCGTCATGCCGGAGGCTCGCCTCCGGCATGACAATGCGCGGCGCGCTGACGCCCTTGATCCCGCGCGGGGGGCTTCGCACGCCGAGCCTTCAGACGTCGCCCTGCACAACCGCCGAAGAGCCGGCCGTCAGGGCCGCGCGATGAGGCGACGCGGTCAGGCCGCCTTCGCCTTGGGCCCGAACCGAGCGTAGAAGCCCTGGTTCTTGCCCGCCATCTCGCGCAGCAGGTCCGGGCAGGCGAAGCGGTCGCCATAGGCCTCGGCCAGCTGGTCGCAGCGCTCCGCCGCGTAGGGTGTGCCAAGCATGTCGAGCCACGAGAACGGCCCGCCCGACCACGGCGCGAAGCCCCAGCCGAGGATTGCCCCGACATCGCCCTCGCGGATGTCCATCAGCACGCCCTCTTCCAACGCGCGCACCGCTTCCAGCACCTGCGCAAACAGCAGGCGGTGCTGCACCTCGGTCACGTCGGGCTGCGTCTCCTTCGGGGTGTAACGCTCGCGCAGGCCTTGCCACAGGCCTTGCCGCTTGCCCTTGTCGTCATAGGCGTAGAAGCCCGCATTGGCCTTGCGCCCCAGCCGGCCTTCGTCATGCAGCCAGAACATCACCTCGTCGGCGGCCTCGTTGTCATAGGCGTCGCCCATGGCGGCCTTGGTGGCCTTGGCGATCTTCACGCCAAGGTCGATCGAGGTTTCGTCGGTCAGTTGCAGGGGGCCGAGCGGCATGCCGACCAGCTTCGCCGCGTTCTCGATCAGCGCCGGCTCCACGCCTTCGGTCACCATGCGCACGCCCTCGTTGATGTAAGGGATGATGCAGCGGTTGGCGTAGAAGAACCTCGCGTCATTGACCACGATGGGCGTCTTGCGGATCTGGCGCACGAAATCGAGCGCCTTGGCCACGGCGCGCGCGCCCGTCGCCTTGCCCTTGATGATCTCGACCAGCATCATCTTGTCGACGGGCGAAAAGAAGTGGATGCCGATGAACTGCTCAGGTCGCTTGCTGGCGCGGGCCAGATCGGTGATCGGCAGGGTGGAGGTGTTGGTGGCGAAGATCGCCGTGTCCGGGATGACGGCCTCTGCCTTGGCGGTCACATCGGCCTTGATGCCGGGGTCCTCGAACACCGCTTCCACGACCAGATCGCAGCCCTCAAGCGCCGCGTAATCGGTGGTGGCATTGATCCGCGCCAGCACCTCGTCCTTTTTCTCGGGCGTCACCTTCTTGCGCTGGATGCCCTTGTCGAGGATCGCCTCGGAATAGGCCTTGCCCTTGTCGGCGGCGTCCTGGCTGGCGTCGATCAGCACCACCTCGATGCCGGCATTGGCCGAGACATGGGCGATGCCCGCGCCCATCATGCCGGCGCCGAGGATGCCCACCTTCTGCACCCGTTCATCATCCACGCCGGGGCGGTTGGCACCTTTTTCCAGCGCCTCCTTGTTGACGAAAAGGCTGCGGATCATCGCCGCCGAAGAGGGGTTTATCAGCACGTTCACGAACCAGCGCGCCTCTACCTTCAGCGCGGTGTCGAAGGGCACCAGCGCGCCTTCGTAAACGGCCGAAAGCAGCGCCTTGGCCGCCGGGTAGACGCCCTTGGTCTTGCCGTTGACCATCGCGCTTGCGCCCACGAAGGTCATGTAGCCCGCAGGGTGGTAGGGCGCGCCGCCCGGCATCTTGTAGCCCTTCTGGTCCCAGGGCTTGACGATATCGGCGTCCCCGGCGCCAAGCACCCAGTCCTTCGCCGTCGACAGCAGGTCCTCGGCCGGCACGACCTCGTCCACCAGCCCGGCGGATTTGGCCTTTGCCGGGTCCGACAGCTTGCCCTCCAGCAGGAAGGGGCTGGCTGCCATGGCGCCCATCTTGCGCACCAGCCGCGTGGTGCCGCCGGCACCGGGGAAGATGCCGACCATGATCTCCGGCAGGCCGATCCTGGCCTTGGGATTGTCTGCCACGAAACTGCGATGACAGGCGAGCGCGATTTCCAACCCGATGCCAAGCGCCGTACCCGGCAGCGCGGCGGCGATCGGCTTGCCGCCCTTCAAGGTCTTGGGGTCCATCCCGGCGCGCTCGATCTTGCGCAGCACCTCGTGCATGCGCATGATGCCGTCGAACAGGCCCTGCGCCGGCGCGTCACCGGCCATGTCCTTCATCCGTGCGATGACGTTGAGGTCCATCCCGCCGGCAAAGCTGCCGTCCTTGCCCGAGGTGATGACGATGCCCTTGACGGCGTCGTCGGCCAGCGCGGCGTCAACGCAGCCCTCCAGCGCGTCGAGCGCGTCGAGGTTGAGCACATTCATGCTCTTGCCAGCCGTGTCCCAGGTGATGATGGCGACGCCGTCGGCATCCGTTTTCATGGTGAAATCGGTCATGTCGTGGAACTCCTTACACGCGTTCGATGATGGTGGCGGCACCCATGCCCGACCCGATGCAGAGCGTCGCCAGACCGGTGCCCTTGCCGGTGCGTTCCAGCTCGTCGAGCACGGTGCCGATGATCATCGCGCCGGTGGCGCCAAGCGGGTGGCCCATGGCGATGGCGCCGCCGTTGACGTTGACCACCGAAGGGTCCACGTCGAAGGCCTGCATGAAGCGCATGACCACGGCGGCGAATGCCTCGTTCACCTCGAAAAGGTCGATGTCGGAGATGCTCATGCCGCTGTCGCGCAGGATCTTCTGCGTCACCGGGACCGGGCCGGTCAGCATGATGGTGGGATCGGTGCCGATCTTGGCGGTGGCGCGGATGCGGGCGCGGGGGGTGAGGCCATGCACCTCGCCGTATTCCTTGCTGCCGACCAGCACGGCCGCCGCGCCGTCGACGATGCCCGATGAATTGCCGGCGTGGTGGATGTGGGTGATGCGTTCGAGATGGGGGTATTTCATCAGCGCCACGGCGTCGAATCCGGGCATCGTCTCGCCCATGTCCTTGAACGAGGGTTTGAGCCCGCCAAGCGACTGCATGTCCGTTTCAGGGCGCATGTGCTCATCGCGGTCAAGGATCGGCAGCCCGTTCTGGTCGTGGACCACCACGATGGAGCGCGCGAACCGGTTGTCGTCCCACGCTGCCTTGGCGCGGCGCTGTGACTCGACGGCCAGCGCGTCGGCCTCGTCGCGCGAGAACCCGAACTCGGTGGCAATGATGTCGGCGGAAATGCCTTGCGGCACGAAGTAGTTTTCCATCGCGATGGACGGGTCCACCGCGATCGCGCCGCCATCCATGCCCATCGGTGTGCGCGACATGCTTTCGACGCCGCCGGCGATATAGGCCTGCCCGGCGCCGGCCTTGATCTGGTTGGCGGCAAGGTTCACCGCCTCCAGCCCGGAGGCGCAAAAGCGGTTGATGGCGAGGCCGGGGATCGACTGGTCGAGCTCGGAGGCCAGAACGGCGGTGCGCGCAAGGCAGGCGCCCTGTTCGGCCACTTGCGTGACATTGCCCCAGATCACGTCCTCGACGGCGTGGCCTTCGAGGTTGTTGCGGTGCTTCAGCGCATTGAGGGCAACGGCGGAAAGCCGCGGGGCGCTGACCTCGTGCAGGGCCCCGTCCTTGCGGCCGCGCCCGCGCGGGGTGCGGATGGCGTCGTAGATGTAAGCGTCGGTCATGATCGGTCCTCTTTGGTCAGGCGCGGTCAGCGGGGCTGCCGGGCATCAGGTCGTAGGGGTGTTGCCACCCCGGTGTTTCGGACAGGCGGGTCAGCCAGGCGTCGATATGGGGCCAGTCGGCGCGGTCAAAGCCGAAGGGCTCGGGGTAATAGAGGTAGCCACAGCAGGAGAGATCGGCATTGCTGAGCCCCTCGCCGACGATCCAGTCGCGCCCTGCGAGATGCGAGTCGAGCGTGGCATAGGCCGATTTGAGACGCCCTTGCATGAACGCGATCACATCGGCGTTGCGATGCTTTTCGGGCAGGAAGTTCATCAGGAAGCGGGTCATCCCGGCCTGGCTGGACAGCTTGTGGTTATCCCAGAGCAC
>PFEX01000031.1:4214-12314 GCA_002783145.1 Rhodobacteraceae bacterium CG17_big_fil_post_rev_8_21_14_2_50_65_11
CGTCCACCAGCACCGGAACCTCGCCCATCTCGTTGATTTTCGACCGGTAATCCGGACTGCGCGTCTCGCCGCCGAAGAAATCGACATGGACCGCGTCCCAATCGAGGCCGGAAAGCTCCAGCGCCAGCGCCGCCTTGTAGGCGTTGCCGGACTCGCCGAAACAGTAAAGCGTGCGTGTCATCCGGTGTCCTCCCTTGCCGGTGTCGTGCCCGTGGGGGTTTCACACCCCCACACCCCCGTGGAGTATTTCAACCAAGAAGAAGGCTCATAACCCTTTGTTAAGGTTAATTGCCTAGCCTTGGAGTCGCGGTACAGGCTGGAGAGCCGATGACCGCCCAAGGAGAAGGCACTCCGCGTATCCGACCCCCTGCCTCCGGGCCGTTCCGGCCCAGTCTTTGGGGCTACGCGGAATGGCGGAGTGTCCCTTTGCCCTTCTTCTTGGTTCAAATACTCAAAAATCCTCCGCTTGCCGCCCGTGCCGGGCCTCTACCGTTTGCGCGCGTCCAGGTCCGAGTTGAACAGGCGGATGCGGTGGGTGAAGTTGTCTTCGTCCACCACGCTTTTCCAGTTCTCGAACAGGAAGGACAGGAATTCGCCCTCGTCGAGCCCGGCCTCGCCCGCCAGCGCCCGCAGCTTGCGGTACCCGTCCTCGGACATCGCAAGGTTGGGGCGGCGGGTGAGGCGCAGGCGCTTGGGCATCGGGATTCCTCTCAGAACTGGTCGGCTGCGAGGTCCATGACCGGCGCCGCCCCCGACTGGATACGCGCAAGGTGCATTGCGGTGGCGGGCAGTTGCCGGGTCATGTAGTAGCGCGCGGTTGCGAGTTTTGCCTCATGGAAATCGGGATCCGACGTGCCGTTTGCAAGGGCATCGAGCGAAGCGCGCGCCATGCGCGCCCACATCAGCCCGATGCAGACATGGCCCATCATGTGCATGAAATCGTTGGAGCCCGCGAGCGCCGCGTTGGGGGACTTCATGCCTTCCTGCATGAAATACATGCCGGCGGCCTGCAGGTCCTTGGAGGCCTGTTTCAGCGGCTTCACGAAGGGCGCCATCGCCTCGTCCTCGCCGTTCTCCTTGCAGAAGGACTTGACCATCTCGAAGAAGGCCATGACGTGTTTGCCACCATCTGCGGCCAGCTTGCGGCCCACGAGGTCAAGCGCCTGCACGCCGTTGGCGCCTTCGTAGATCATTGCGATGCGGGCGTCGCGGACGAATTGCGACATGCCCCATTCCTCGACATAGCCATGCCCGCCGAAGACCTGTTGCGCCTGCACCGTCATGTCGAAGCCCCGGTCGGTCAGGAAGCCCTTGAGCACCGGGGTCATCAGCGAAATCAACCCGTCGGCATCGGCGTCCTCGTTGCGATGCGCCCGGTCGATCAACATGGCGCCCCAGAACAGGAAGGCGCGGGCGCCCTCGGTAAAGCTTTTCTGGTCCATCAGGCTGCGGCGGATATCGGGATGCACGATCAGCGGGTCGGCGGGGCCGTTGGGGTTTTCCGCGCCGGTGACGGCGCGGCCCTGAAGCCGGTCTTTCGCATAGGCGAGCGCGTTCTGGTAAGCCACCTCGGCCTGCGCGAGGCCCTGCATGCCGACGCCGATGCGGGCCTCGTTCATCATCGTGAACATGGCGCGCATCCCCTTGTGCTCGGTGCCGAGGAGCCAACCGGTCGCCCCGTCATAATTCATCACGCAGGTCGCATTGCCGTGGATGCCCATTTTCTCTTCGATCTTGCCGCAGGTGACGCCGTTACGCTCGCCAAGGCTGCCATCCGCGGCCACGAGGACTTTCGGCACGATGAACAGCGAGACGCCCTTGATCCCCTCGGGGCCGCCGGGGATCTTGGCAAGCACCAGGTGGATGATGTTCTCGGCCATGTCGTGTTCGCCCGCCGAAATGAAGATCTTCTGCCCGGTGATCCTGTAACTGCCGTCTGCCTGCGGTTCGGCCTTGGTGCGCATGAGGCCCAGATCGGTGCCGCAATGGGGCTCCGTCAGGTTCATGGTGCCGGTCCACTCGCAACTGACCATCTTGGGCAGGTAGGTCGCCTTCTGCTGCTCGCTGCCATGGGCGAGGATGGTCGAGGCGGCGCCGTGGGTCAGGCCCTGGTACATGGCGAAGGCCTGGTTGGAGGCCGCAAACATTTCCAGCGTTGCCGCCCCCATCACGAAGGGCATGTTCTGGCCGCCGAACGCCTCGGGCATGTCGAGCCCGGCCCAGCCGCCCTCCCGAACCGTGTCGAAGGCTTCCTTGAAGCCCTTGGGCGTGCGCACCACGCCGTTTTCCAGCACGCAGCCCTCGGTGTCGCCCACGGTGTTGAGCGGCGCCAGCACCTCTGAATTCAGCTTGCCGCATTCTTCCAGGATGGCGGCGGTGAAGTCCGCTTCGAGGTCATCGTAGCCGGGGATCTTCTGATCGGTCACCTTCAGCACGTCGTGAAGAAGGTAGTGCATGTCCCTGGTGGGGGCGGTGTAGCTTGGCATCTGGTCCTCCCGAAGGTCCGTTGTGCGCCTGTCAGGCCGTGTCTTTTCCGTCCGAAAGCCCGGACAGCATGTCGCGGATCATGCCCATCTGCGATTTCATCTCGGCAATGGCATCGTCCAGTTCAGCGCGGCGCTGTTCCAGATCGCTGAGCCTGTCCTGCGCCACTTCGAGGGTGCGGGTCAGCTGCGTTTCCTGCTGGTCGCCGACATAGTAGAGCTCGAGGAGCTGCCGGATCTCTTCCAGCGAGAAGCCAAAGCGCTTGCCGCGCAGGATCAGCGTCAGCCGCGCCCGGTCGCGCCGGGTGAAGAGCCGCTTCTGGCCCTCTCGGATGGGAAACAGCAATTCCTTGGATTCGTAGAACCGCAAGGTCCGCGGCGTGACGTCGAAAGCGTCGCACATCTCGCGGATGGACATGGTTTCGGGGTCCATGAGGTCACCTATGGTCATCAACATCATGCTTGGTCCCGAGCTGCGATTCTCGGAGCAAGCTTACTCGATAGGTTGACGTTAACGTAAATAGAACGTCGCGTCATCTTGAAAAATGACGCTGCGTCAACGTGTCTGTGGCGGTCAGTCCTGCGACCGGTCCCAGACATGGCGCAGGCGTTCAAGCTCTGCGATGCTATCGTCAAGCTCCGCCCGGCGGCGGCGCAATTCGTCAAGCTGCTTGTCGGCCATGTCCATCCATGCCTTGCGTTGCAGGTGTTGGTCGGGGTCGGCATCGTATAGATCCAGCCATTGGCGCATTTCCTCCAGCTTGAAGCCGAAGCGGCGGCCGCGCAGGATCAGGGTCATGCGGGCAATGTCGCGCGGTCCGTAGAAGCGTTGCCGCCCGTCGCGGTCCGGGAACAGCAGTTCGATATATTCGTAATGGCGCAAGGTGCGCGGTGTCACGCCGAAGCGTGCGCACATTTCCTTGAAGCTCAGCCGTTCCTCCGCCATGCCCTGCCTGTCCTTTACCCTGTCGTATCCCGCCGCGACGTGCCGTGACGGGATTTTGCATCAGGCTTGCGGGGAATGCAAAAGCGTGCTCCCTCTTGGTCCATCACGTCATCTGGAATGAAAGGGCCCGTCACATGGCGCAGAAGGCCGGGGGAAAAGCCCGCATCGCCAAGCAGTTCATCGAGGCGATCCCGTTCTCGAAGGCATTGCGGATGTGCCTTGAGGATATCGGCGACGGGCGTGCGGTGATCTCGATGCCGTGGTCCGAAGATCTGGTGGGCGATCCGCAGAGCGGTGTTATTCACGGTGGCGCGGTCTCGGCGTTGATGGACACCTGCGGCGGTGCCGCGGTGATGAGCCACCCCGACGCCCCCGCCGGGACCGCCACCATCGACCTGCGAATCGACTATATGCGCCCGGCCACACCGGGCCAGCGCATCGTGGCGCGCGCCGAATGCTACAACGTCACCCGCAGCGTCGGCTTCGTGCGCGCAAGCGCCCATGATGCCGATGATGCGCGCCCCGTCGCCACCGCCGCCGGTGCCTTCACCGTCGAACGCCCGAAGGAGGTCAAGGCATGACCAGCCGCCCGCGTCCCGAACCCGTTCAGGTGATCAAGGAACGCCGCGACCGGGCGCTTGACCTCCTGGTGCAGGGGGTGCCCTATACCCGCTTCATGGGCATCGACTTCGACCGGCGCGGCGACGAGCTGACGGCGCTGATGCACTACGACGAGAAGCTGATCGGCAATCCGTTCCTGCCGGCGCTGCATGGCGGCGCGATCGCGTCATTCCTGGAGGTGACCGCCATCCTGGGGCTGAGCTGGCAAAGCCTGTGGGACGAGATTGAATCGGGTCGCGTCGCGCCCGAGGATCTGACGCCGGAGACCATGCCGCGCCTGCCCAAGACGATTGATTTCACGGTGGATTACCTGCGCACGGGCCTGCCGCGCGATTCCTACGCACGGGCGCGGGTCAACCGCTCCGGTCGGCGCTATGCAAGCGTGCATGTCGAGGCGTGGCAGGACAACCGCGCGCGCCCCTTCGCGCAGGCGACGGGGCATTTCCTGACGCCGGGCCAGGGTGGCGGGCAGCGGGCCGGGCAGGGCGCAGGGCAAGGGGCCGGGCAGGGCGCAGGGCAGGGCGCAGGGCAAGGGGCTGGGCAGGGCGCAGGGCAGGACGGCGGGGCGCGCGGTGGCTGATACCGGCGGTGGTGCCGTGCCGCTGACGCATCGCCGCATCCTGTGGATTGCGTTGCCGATCCTGCTGTCGAACATCACCGTGCCACTGCTGGGCGCGGTCGATACCGCCGTGGTCGGCCGGCTGGGGGATGCCGCGCCGCTCGGTGCGGTGGCGGTCGGCGCCTCGGTGCTGGCGATGGTCTACTGGGTCTTCGGGTTCCTGCGCATGGGCACCACCGGGTTGACCGCGCAGGCGATGGGGGCGGGAGACCGGGCCGAGGTGGCAGCGCTGCTGACGCGGGTGCTGATGATCGGGCTGGCCGCCGGGGCGTTTCTGATCGCGGTGCAGGCGGCGATCTTCTGGGCGGCGTTCCGCGTCGCGCCGGCCTCGGACGAGGTCGAAGGGCTGGCGCGCGCCTATATGGCGCTGCGCATCTGGTCGGCCCCGGCGGCAATCGCGATCTACGGCATCAACGGCTGGCTGATCGCGCGCGAACGCACCGGGGCGCTGCTGGCGCTTCAGGTCTGGATGAACGGGCTCAACATCGTGCTCGATCTGGCGTTCGTCATCGGCCTGGGCCGGGGGGTGGAGGGCGTGGCGCTGGCCACGGTCGTGGCGGAGTGGTCGGGGCTGGCGTTTGGCCTGTGGCTGTGCCGGGCCGCATTCCGGGTGCCTGACTGGCGCGACTGGTCGCGGGTCTTCGACCGGGCGCGGCTGCTGCGCATGGCCACGGTCAACACCGATATCATGATCCGCTCGGTGCTGCTGACGGGGGGCTTTACCACCTTCACGCTGCTCGGTGCCGGGTTGGGCGACGTGACGCTGGCAGCCAATCAGATCCTGATGCAGTTCCTGTATATTTCCGCCTTCGCGCTCGACGGCTTTGCGCTGGCCGCAGAAACGCTGGTGGGGCAGGCCGTCGGCTCGCGTGCGCCGGGCAGCCTGCGCCGGGGCGCGGTGATGGCAAGCTGGTGGGCCGGGGGCATCGCGCTGGGCCTCGTGCTGGTCTACGCGGGCGCGGGGGGCGCGGTGATCGACTTGATGACGACCGTTGAAGGGGTGCGGGCCGAGGCGCGCGGATACCTTGCATGGGCCGCGCTGGCGCCGCTGATGGGGGCGCCGTCCTTCATGCTCGACGGGGTGTTCATCGGCGCGACGCGGACGCGCGACATGCGAAACATGATGGCGCTCTCGTTCGCGGGCTATGTCGCGGCGCTGGCGCTGTTGCTGCCCGCCTTCGGCAATCACGGGCTGTGGGCGGCGCTGATGGTGTTCTTTGCGCTGCGCGCGGTCACGCTGGCGGTGCGCTACCCGGCGTTGGAACGTGCGGCACGTTAGCCTCATCGCGCCCCGGTGGGGGCTCTTCGGCCGATGAGCGTGCCCCTGCACGGCGAAGAGGCGGCGGGGTCAGAGCCAGTCGTCGCGTCCCGAGCCTACCGCCTCGGCCACCGACGAAAACCCGTCGCGCGCCAGCAAGGCATCGAGCCCGTGCGCGATCTCGCCGACCAGCGACAGCCCGCCATAGACCAGCGCGGTGTAAAGCTGCACTGCCGAGGCGCCGGCGCGGATCTTGGCATAGGCGTCTTCTGCCGAGCCGACACCGCCCACGCCAATCAACGGCAATTGCCCCGCCGTCAGCTGCGACAACCGCGCCAGCACGGCGGTGCTGCGCGCAAGCAGCGGCGCGCCGGAAAGGCCGCCTGCCTCGCCCCTGTGGCGGCCGTGCAGCCCGTCGCGCACCCGTGTGGTGTTGGTGGCGACGATCCCGGCAATGCCGGAGCCGAGCGCGACCTCCGCGATATCGTCAATCTCGGAATCGGTCAGGTCCGGCGCGATCTTCAGGAAGACGGGGACCGGTGCGGGCAGCTCGGCGCGCGCCGCCATCACGCCCGCCAACAGCGCCGTCAGCGCCGCCTTGCCCTGCAAATCGCGCAACGCTTCGGTGTTGGGGGAGGAGACGTTGACGGTGGCGAAGTCCACATGCGCCCCGCAGGCGCGCAGCACCTCGGCGTAATCTGCGGCGCGGTCCGGGCTGTCCTTGTTCGCCCCAAGGTTCAGCCCGACGACGCCGCCTTTGGGTCGCGCCGCCAGCCGCGCCGCGATCGCCGCCATGCCGTCATTGTTGAAGCCGAAGCGGTTGATCGCCGCGCGATCCTCGGTCAGCCGGAAGAGGCGCGGCCTGGGGTTGCCCGGCTGCGGGCGGGGCGTGGCGGCGCCCACCTCGACAAAGCCGAAACTCGCGCGGGCCAGCGGCGCCAGCGCGGTGGCGTTCTTGTCGAAACCGGCGGCCAGCCCCACCGGGTTGGGCAGGGCGAGCCCGGCTACCGTGCAGCGCAGCCGCGCGGTGGTGATCGGCCCGGTCCGGGGGCCAAGCCCGGCGCGCAAGGCCGACAGCGCCAGGCCATGCGCCGCCTCCGGGTCGATCCGGTGCATCAGGGCGAGGCCGAGCCGTTCCAGCACGCCGGTCAGCCCCCCAGATCGGGGAAGACGTGACGCCCGTTCACCAGCGGCAGGGCCTCGTGCCAGACAACATCGGACAGACGCAGCGGCGCGTAGAGATGCGGGAAGCGGGCGCCACCGCGCGACACCTCCCATTTCAGCGCCGCGCCCAGCGCCTCGGCCTCGACGGCCAGCAGGACAAGCCCGTCCTCGCCCGCGAAATGCCTTGCAGCGGTCTCGCGCGCCTGATCGGCGGTGGAAAAATGCACGAACCCGTCGGCCAGGTCGACCGGCGCCCCCGCCGTCTGGCCATTTTCACGCAGCTCTGCCCATTCGCCGGGCCGGAAAATCTTGTAGATCAGCATGGGCAGGGGAGTGGCCCGCCGCGGCCGCCGCGTCAAGTGTCACATTGCCTTTACCAACAGCCTTTACTTGCGCCGGAGGTGCCGCCACTCTGGCACCATTGCATTCCGACAGGGAGAGTTACGATGCTTGCGCGAATCCTGTGTTCCACGGCCATGATCGCGGCCTTGGGCTCCGCCGCCTCCGCCGAGGTCACGGTCCACATTCTTCACACCAACGATACCCATAGCCGGATCCAGCCGATCAACCGCTACGACAGCACCTGCGCACCCGAGGATGACGCAGCGGGCGACTGTTTCGGCGGGGTCGCGCGGGTGGCGACCGCCATCAACGACCTGCGCGACGAGTTGACCGCGGCGGGCGAAAACGTGGTGGTGATGAATGCCGGCGACCGGTTTCAGGGCTCGCTGATCTATACCACCTTCAAGGGCGACGTGGAGGCCGAGATGATGGAGGCCATCGGCTACGATGTCATGGCCGTCGGCAACCACGAATTCGACGACGGACCGGGCAATTTCCGCCGCTTCCTCGACACCGTGTCGTTCCCGGTTGTGTCCGGCAACCTCGACCTCAGCCTGTCGGAGGAATTGCGCGGCGCGGTCCGGAATCACGTTGTGCTCGACGTGGGTGGCCACCGGCTGGGCGTTATTTCGGCGCTGGCCACCGATACGGCGGAAACCTCCAGCCC
>PFEX01000004.1:0-32218 GCA_002783145.1 Rhodobacteraceae bacterium CG17_big_fil_post_rev_8_21_14_2_50_65_11
CCCGTTTTCGACCGCGACCGGGACATTGCCATCGCCGGGGCGGGCCACGTGCCACCCGAAACGGAATTCGTGCTGGTCGAGGGAAACTACCTGCTGCTGCAGGAGTCTCCGTGGGACCGGCTGCGCGCCCTCTGGACACTCTCGATCCGCGTCGATACCCCGCTGGAAACCATCAAGGCGCGGCTTCTTGATCGCTGGACGAAGCAGGGCCTGCCCGAGGCGCAAGCCTGCCTCCGGCGTGACGAGAACGACCTACCGAACGCGGACCTCGTGCTGGCCAGCAGCGTTGACGCCGACATGACGCTTGCCAACTGAACCGAAGGACGGACCCCGATGATCCTCTGCTGCGGCGAAGCCCTGATCGACATGATCCCGCGCCCCACCACCGATGGCAGCGAGGGCTTCGTGCCCCATTCCGGCGGCGCGGTGTTCAACACCGCGATCGCGCTAGGCCGGCTTGGCGCGCGGGTGGGGATGGTGACGGGGCTGTCGACCGACATGTTCGGCCAGCAACTGGATGACAGCCTGCGCGCCAGCCACGTGGATACCAGCCGCGTGATCCGCGCCGACCGGCCCACGACGCTGGCCTTCGTCAAGCTGACGGATGGCCATGCCAGTTATTCCTTCTTCGATGAAAACTCCGCCGGGCGCATGATCGGGGTGGAGGATCTGCCCGTCCTGCCCGACACTGTCTCGGCGCTCTTCTTCGGCGGAATCAGTCTCGCGGTGGACCCCTGCGCCGATACCTACGCGACGCTGCTTGCGCGCGAAGGTGCCGGCCGCGCGGTGATGATGGACCCCAACATTCGTCCAGGCTTCATCCGGGATGCGGCGCGCTACCGCAACCGGCTGACCCGAATGCTGGCGCTGACCGATATCGTCAAGGTCTCGGACGAGGATCTGGACTGGCTGTATCCCGGCCCCGAGGCGCAGACCGACAAACTGGCCAACCTGCGCAGGTCCGGCCCCTCCATCGTGGTGCTGACAAAGGGAAGCGACGGCGCGACGGCCAGCCTTGCCGACGGCACCGAGGTCCATGTCGACGCCCCCCCCGTCACCGTCGCCGACACGGTCGGCGCGGGTGACACGTTCAACGCCGGGCTGCTGGCCAGCCTGTCGGACCAGGGCGCGCTGAGCAAGGCAGGGGTGAAGGCACTGACCGCAGGGCAGGTGCAAACCGCGCTGTTCCTCGCCGCCAAGGCCGCCGCCGTCACCGTCAGCCGCGCCGGGGCCAACCCGCCCTGGGCGGAAGAGGTGTCACCGAGCCTGACGACCAATTGAAAAGGGCGGCCCCGGAGGACCGCCCTTTCGTGTGCCGCGCAGCCGCCGTCACCCGATCTTGGGCAGCAGGCTGTCGATACTGGCTTTCGCGTCGCCATAGAACATCCGCGTGTTTTCCTTGTAGAACAGCGGGTTCTCGATGCCGGAATAGCCGGTGCCCTGGCCGCGTTTCGACACGAAGACCTGCTTGGCCTTCCACACCTCCAGCACCGGCATACCAGCGATGGGGCTGTTCGGGTCTTCCTGCGCCGCCGGGTTCACGATGTCGTTGGAGCCGATCACGATGACCACATCCGTCTTCGGGAAGTCCTCGTTGATCTCGTCCATCTCCATCACGATATCGTAAGGCACCTTCGCCTCGGCCAGAAGCACGTTCATGTGCCCCGGCAGGCGACCGGCGACGGGGTGGATGGCAAAGCGCACCTCCTTGCCCAGACCGCGCAGCTTGCGGGTCAGTTCGCTGACCGTTTGCTGCGCCTGCGCCACCGCCATGCCGTAGCCCGGCACGATGATGACTGAATCAGCCTCGTTCAGCGCGGACGCCACGCCATCGGCGTCAATGGCGATCTGTTCGCCCTCGATGGCTTGTTGCTCGCCCGCCGGGCCGCCAAAACCGCCAAGGATGACGCTGATGAAGGACCGGTTCATCGCCTTGCACATGATATAGCTCAGGATCGCACCGGAGGAGCCGACAAGCGCGCCGACCACGATCAGAAGGTCATTGCCAAGGCTGAAGCCGATCGCCGCCGCCGCCCAGCCCGAATAGCTGTTGAGCATGCTGACCACCACCGGCATGTCGGCGCCGCCGATGCCCATGATCAGGTGATAGCCGATGAACAGTGCCGCCAGCGTCATGATGATCAGCGGCAGCACCCCGCCGCTCGACAGGTACCACACGAGGCAAAGCACCGAGATCGCCGCAGCGCCGGCGTTCAGCATGTGCCCGCCGGGCAGTTTCTCGGCCACCGAGTTGACCTTGCCCGACAGCTTGCCATAGGCAATGACCGACCCGGTGAAGGTCACCGCGCCGATAAAGACACCAAGGAACAATTCCACCCGCAGGATGTTCTGCTCCACAACCGATTTGTGCGCCAGAAGCTCGGCGAACCCATGCAGCACCGCGCGCGCCTCGGCGTCCATGGCCAGCACGCGCACCAGTTCCAGATGCGCATTGAAACCGACGAACACCGCCGCAAGGCCGACAAGGCTGTGCATCGCCGCCACAAGCTGCGGCATGCCGGTCATCTCGACCCGCGTCGCAACCTGCCAGCCGATGATGCCACCGCCCGCGATCAGGATGAGCGAGAACAGCCAAAGCCCCGATCCCGGCCCGAACAGCGTGGCGACAACCGCCAGCCCCATGCCCACGATGCCATACCAGACCGCGCGCTTGGCGCTTTCCTGTCCTGACAGACCGCCGAGCGAAAGGATGAAGAGAACCGCCGCGACCACGTAGGCCGCTGTCGTGAATCCGAAGTCCATTTGTCCCTACCCCTTCAAGATTTCTGGAACATGGCAAGCATGCGCCGCGTCACCATGAAACCGCCGAAGATATTGATCCCGGCCATGAACACCGACAGCGCGGCCAGCGTGATTACCAGCCAGTTGCCCGACCCGATCTGCATCAGCGCGCCAAGGATGATGATCGACGAGATCGCGTTGGTCACCGCCATCAGCGGTGTGTGCAGGCTGTGGCTGACATTCCAGATCACTTGGAAGCCGACGAAGACCGCCAGCACGAAAACGATGAAATGCTGCATGAAGCTGGACGGTGCATAAAGCCCGGCCAACAGCACCGCACCGCCGCCGATCGCCAGCAGCGTCACCTGGTTCTTCGTCTGCTGCTTGAAGGCGGCAACCTCCGCGGCGCGGCGTTCCTCCGGCGTCAGCTCCTTCGCCGGTTCCTTCTTCGGTCGCGCCGCGATCGCCTGCACCTTGGGTGGTGGCGGCGGGAAGGTGATCTCGCCGCCATGCGTCACGGTGGCGCCGCGGATCACGTCATCCTCCATGTCATGCACGATCACGCCGTCCTTCTCCGGCGTCAGGTCGGTCAGCATGTGGCGGATGTTGGTGGCGTAAAGCGACGACGCCTGGCTTGCCATCCGGCTCGGGAAATCGGTGTAGCCGATGATGGTGACGCCGTTCTCGGTGACAACCTTCTCGTCCGCGACGGTTCCTTCCGCGTTGCCGCCGCGCTCGGCGGCGAGGTCGACGATGACAGAGCCCGGCTTCATCGCCGCGATCATGTCCTCGGTCCAAAGCTTGGGAGCCGGGCGGTTGGGAATGAGCGCCGTGGTGATCACGATATCCATCTGCGGGGCAAGCTCTCGGAACTTGGCCAGCTGCGCCTCGCGGAATTCGGGGCTGGAGACCGAGGCATAGCCGCCCGTCGCCGCGCCGTCCGCGGTTTCCTCCTCGAAATCGAGATAGACAAACTCGGCCCCCATCGATTCGACCTGCTCGGCCACTTCCGGGCGCACGTCGAAGGCATGGGTGACCGCGCCAAGCGCCGTCGCGGTGCCGACCGCGGCAAGCCCCGCCACGCCTGCGCCGACCACCAGCACCTGCGCCGGCGGCACCTTGCCCGCTGCCGTGATCTGGCCGGTGAAGAAGCGCCCGTAATTGTTGCCCGCCTCGATCACTGCCCGGTAGCCCGCGATATTGGCCATCGAGGACAGCGCGTCCATCTTCTGCGCGCGGGAAATGCGCGGCACCATCTCCATCGCGATCACCGACGCGCCCCTGGACCGGGCCAGCTCCATCCCCTCTTCGTTCCCGGCCGGGTTGAAGAAGGAAATCAACGTCTTGTCGGATGTCAGGCGCTTCAACTCCGTCGCCGTCGGAATGCGCACCTTGGCGATTATATCCGCCTCTTTCCATAGCGCGGCGGCTGTCTTGACGACGGTCACGCCGGCCGCCTCGTAGTCGGCATCGGAGATGCCGGCATTGGCGCCCGCGCCCGCCTCGATCAGGCAGTCATGGCCAAGCTTTTGCAGCTGCGCCGCACTCTCGGGCGTCATCGCAACGCGATTTTCGCCGTCCTCGATCTCCTTCGGAGTCCCTATCTTCACACTTCTCCCCTTTCCCTTTCGATCCAGACGTTCGGGATTATTGGGGTTTCTAACCCGATAAACGGGCCCCGGCAACGTAATCGACGCCGCAGGGCAGAAATCGGCCGCGCGATACTGTCGGGCTCCGAAGACGTTGCGGACAGAGCCGCCCCAGGCTGCGCCCCGGGATGGCGGGTTTTGACAACATTCCGAACCGTTTATCTCGCACGGTATACGGTCGCACACGTCCAACCTTCTATTTTCATTGATTTTTTTCTTGATTGCAGCGCAGCAGGCGTTATGGCCGGATGGGATTGCCGCCGCCGAGGACCCGAGATGCAAGAATTTTCCGATCACCCGCTGCGCCATGACCTCGCGCATGAATTGCACGCGCGCCCGTTCCCGGCGATTGCATATGGCAGCCAGGCGGCGCTTCTGGCGCTCAAGACTCCAAGCAATGCCGCCGCCCGTGACCGTGACGCCGACCGCGCGCACCTGATCACGCTTCTTGACCGTCACGGCGCGCAACACCCGCGCCCCGATGCCACGCACTTTTCCGGCCAGATCGGGCGCTACCAGTTGAAATGGGAACAGCACACTGAATTCGTGACCTACATGGTGCACGGCCCCGGCTTGTCTGACCGGCCCTTCGACCCCGCGATCTGGGATGTGTTCCCGGAGGACTGGCTGGCACAGACCACCGGCCTGCGCGTTACCTCGGCCCATTTCCGCATCTCCGACGCGGTCGCGGATGACACCGAGATTCCCCCGGCGCTGCGCAACTGGTTCGAACCCGAAAGCCTCGCGGTCAGCCGGGTTCTGGATGACAACGCGGTGCTGGCCAGCGATTTCCGCATCGACCCGGCGGGCCACATGCGCTTTGCGATCTTTCCCCGGCCCGCGACGGACCAATCCCGGATCGGGCGCATCGTGCAGCGGCTGGCCGAGATCGAGACCTACAAGACCATGGCGATGCTTGGTTTTCCCCGCGCGCGCGATCTCAACGCCCGGATGGCCGAGATCGACAGCGGCCTTTCGGCGCTGCTGGCCGACATGAGCGGCAAGCAAAGCGCCCCGGAGGTGCAGCTCGACCGGTTGCTCGGCTATGCGACGGACCTCGAAAACCTGATGTCGCGCGCCTCGTTCCGCTTCGGCGCGACCGGCGCTTACGAGGCCATCGTGCAGCAGCGCATCGAGGTGCTGCGAGAAGAGCGCTTCGAAGGCCGTCAGACCTTCGCGGAATTCATGCTGCGCCGCTTCGACCCGGCGATGCGCACCGTGAAAAGCACCGAACGCCGATTGCAGTCGATGACCGACCGTGCCTTCCGCGCCGGCGAGCTTTTGCGCACCAAGGTTGAGGTGGACCGCTCGGCGCAAAACCAGGCACTTCTGGAAAGCATGGACCGCCGCGCGGCGTTGCAACTTCGCTTGCAGGAAACGGTCGAGGGGCTGTCGGTGGTGGCGATCAGCTATTACGCAGTGAACCTGCTTGCCTACCTTCTGGCCCCGGTCGGGGCCGCGGTCGGAGTCGAAAAACCGTGGATCGCGGCGGCCCTCGTGCTGCCGGTGGTGATCGGCGTTGCGCTGACGACCCGGCGCATCCGCAAGACAGTGCACTGACCCCCTCTGCGCGGCACGCCGCCGTGGCCCGAATAGGCCCTGCGCTTTCAGCCTCGCGAGAATACCTCCGCCGCCTCGACCCGACCGCGGCCGGCATCCATGTCCGCCCTGCCCGATGTTCCGTGGCAACGCGGCCCGAGGAGGGCCCCGCAGGGGCTTGACGAGGGCCGCCCCGGGATCGACGCCGCAAGGCGGCGACACCGCCAACCATACGCACGCGGCTCACTCCCGGCGGAACCTCGCCTGCATGTCGTGCCAACGGGCGGGCGCCTGGAACAGACGCCGGTTCATTCTAACCGGCCGCGATGACCGTGAGCGTCGGCAGATCCGTCAGCCGAAGGCCAAGCGCCTGCATCGCGGCCAGCGAGATGCGGCTGCCCGACCCGGGCAAACCGCCGCTCGGGTAGAGGATGACCTCTGCCGTCGCGCCGCTCGCCGCCTCGACCCGGCCTTGTGTCTGCACCGACACCAGCGGCGTCTCCAGCCACAGACCGGGGCGCGCGGGATCGCCGAGGCTGGCAACCGTGGTGCCCAGATTGCCGGTCGCTTGCGGCGAAATCGCGGCCTCTTCGCTCTCGCCGCCTGCGGCGCCTGCGGCCTCATCGGCCGGATCGACTGCCACCTCCGAGGGCGGCGGCGGCACGTCGCTACCGCGTTCGCCGCGGTCGAGGAAGGCGAGGGGTCGAAAATCGCCACCGCAACCGGCAAGGCCGGCGACGAGGCAAAGGGCAAGGCAGAGGCGAAGGCGAAGGCGAAGCGCGCGGGTCATATCCGGAAGCCTAGGCGCAATTGTCACCTGCATCAACGCTTGCCGTGCAGCGTAGCGGGGACTATTTTATCGCAATGAACATGCAAGCACCCCTGATCGACCCGTTCGCCCGCGCCATCGACTACCTGCGCGTCTCGGTCACCGACCGCTGCGATTTTCGCTGCGTCTACTGCATGGCCGAGAACATGACCTTCCTGCCCAGGAAGGAGCTTCTGACGCTGGAAGAACTGGACCGGATGTGTTCCGCCTTCATCCGGCTGGGGGTGAAGAAACTGCGCATCACCGGCGGCGAGCCCCTGGTGCGCAAGGGGATCATGACCTTCTTCAATTCGATGACGCGGCACCTGGACTCGGGGGCGCTGAGAGAACTGACACTGACCACCA
This sequence comes from Rhodobacteraceae bacterium CG17_big_fil_post_rev_8_21_14_2_50_65_11, assembly GCA_002783145.1. Taxonomy (GTDB): domain Bacteria; phylum Pseudomonadota; class Alphaproteobacteria; order Rhodobacterales; family Rhodobacteraceae; genus Nioella. The sequence goes on from PFEX01000004.1 coordinate 7,105, forward strand.
ATGGCAGCCAACTGCACCGCTTCGCAGATGACCTGTTTGCGGCTGGCGTGCGGCGGGTGAATATCTCGCTCGACACGCTGGACGAGAAGAAATTCGCCGACATCACCCGCTGGGGCCGCTTGCCGCAGGTCATGCACGGCATAGACGCGGCGCAAAAGGCGGGACTTAGGGTCAAGATCAACGCGGTCGCGTTGAAGGGCTTCAACGAGGAGGAGCTGTTCACCATCCAGGAGTGGTGCGCCGACCGCGACATGGACCTGACCTGGATCGAGGTCATGCCGATGGGCGATCTCGGCAACGAGGACCGGCTCGACCAGTACTGGAACCTCAAGGACCTGCGCGCGCGACTGGCCGACCACTACACGCTGACCGACCTTGGCGAACGGTCGGGCGGGCCGGCGCGGTACGTGCGCATCGAGGAAACCGGCCAGAAGATCGGCTTCATCACGCCGATGACGCATAATTTCTGCGAAAGCTGCAACCGGGTGCGGCTGACCTGCACCGGCGAACTTTACATGTGCCTCGGGCAGGAAGACATGGCCGACCTGCGCGCACCGCTGCGCGCCTCTGCCGATGACAGCATGCTGGAAGAGGCCGTCCGCGCCGCCATCGCAAGAAAGCCGAAGGGCCACGATTTCGACTATTCCCGGCAGGAAGTCGCCGGCCAGATGACCCGCCACATGAGCCATACCGGCGGCTGATCCTATCCCCCCTATCCGGCGGTCGCCGCATCCCCCGGCGCGGGTGCCCGGCGGCGCCACCACGCCCGGCGCCCGGCCTCGAACTCGGCCGTGATCGCGTCAGGGTCGTACTCGGTTTCGGCCCAGTCCAGCACGCTGATCGGCCCGCGGTCCAGCCGCCGCCCATAAGCGTCGAGCACCGCATCGAGGATCCCCGCCTTCGACCAGCTCAGGTGACCATAGCGCGATGACAGCATGCCGCGCGCCTCGGCAAAGGGGCGGCGCTCGATCTCGATCAGGTAGATCGCAGAGGCCAGCCCGGCCCGGTCGGCGCCCGCCTTGCAATGGATCAAGAACGGCTTGTCGATGCTGCGGAAGGCCTCGATCAGCATCCTGAAATGCTCCGGTCGCGGGGCGCGCTTGTCGGACAGGCCGGCGTGCAAGAAGGTCAGCCCAAGCTCCCGGCAGGCCTTGACCTCAAGGTGGTAATGCGCTGTCGGCTTGGCACCACGCAGTGACAGCACGGATTTCAGCCCCGCCGCCGCCAGCACTTGCAGCCGCTCTCGGGTGGGGTGGTTGGAGCGGATGACACCCGGGGCGACGACATCGGCATTGGACCAGCTTCGCCGCGCGAAGCCTTGATCGAACCACAGAACGTGCGCCTGCGCGCGCGCCTCGGTCCGCGGGCAGACGGGCACCACGTCATACCTCGCCTTCCACTCAGAAAGCCGTTGTCCAATCGTACTCATCGCCGCCGCCGCGTCAAAGGAATGGCGCGTCCCCGAATCGGGACGCCAGCCATGCATATCGGATACCAAATCACTATTTCGTGACTGTTTTCCGACACCCCGGGCGGATACCGGGCCGCATCGGCGGCTCAGCCCTGCGGGCGGCGCGCGATCAGGTCGATGAGAGCCGAACGCCCGCTGTGCCCCCTGCCCTCCTGCACCTCGCGTTCATAGGCGGCCAGCCGCTCGATCCGCCAGTCGCCGAAGGCGTCGCGCAGCATCGCGCAGGTATACATGTTCTCCCGGTGCGGCGGCCCGCCGGTGCCCAGATCCACCTGTTCGGGCGTGTAGCCGTGCAGCATCAGCACGCCCCCCGGCGCGACAGCGCGCCGCAGGTCGACGAACTGGCCCTTGCGCGCGACCGGGTCCGCGAACTGGATGAAGATTGCGACAACGAGGCCGACCCCCCGCGTCCAGTCCCATCCCTGCCAGTCCGAGACGTGGAAATCGACCGCGACACCCCGCTCTGCGGCAAGCGCCCGGCCCCGGTCTACCGCGCTCGGGGCCCTGTCGAAGGCGGTCACCCCCAGCCCCTTCTCGGCCAGGTGCACCGAATTGCGCCCCTCACCATCGGCGACGCAAAGCGCGCGCAGCCCCGGCCGCAGCCAGCCCGGATTTTCCAGCAGGAAACCAGCGGGTTGCCGTCCGAACAGGTAGTCCTGCGATGCCTTGTAGCGCTCTTCCCACATTGCTCAGGCCGCCGGAAGCCGGCGCTCGACCACCTCAGCCAGCCATGAACAGCCCGCCGGGATCGCGTCGTCGTTGAAATTGTATTCTGGGTGGTGGACCGAGGCCCCCTCGCCGTTGCCGACAAGGATATAGGCACCGGGGCGTTCCTCCAGCATGAAGGCGAAATCCTCGCCACCCATGACCAGCGGGGCGTCGTCGCAACCGCCCGACACGGCGCGCGCCACATCGGCGGCGAACTCCGTCTGTTCGGGGTGGTTCACCATGCACGGATAGCCCTTGTGATAGGTCACCCCGGCCGCGCCACCCATGGCCGCGCAGACCTGATCCGCAATCGCGGTAAGCCGCGCCTCAGCCAGGGCGCGCATCCCGACCGACATGGTGCGCACCGTGCCCTTGAGATGGACCTTTTGCGGAATCACGTTGAAGGCGTGCGAGCTGCTTTCGATCGAGGTAACGGAGACGACGACCTGATCCACCGGGTCGGCGTTGCGGCTGGCGATGGTTTGCAGCATCGTGACGAGGTGCGCCGCCGTCACGGTGGGATCGACGGTTTCCTGCGGCTTGGCGGCGTGGCCGCCCCGGCCGGTGACGGTGATCTCGAACTGATCGGTGGCGGCGAAGAAAGCCCCCTCGCGGATCGCGAAACTGCCCACCGGGCGGCCCGGCCAGTTGTGCATGCCGTAGACCTCCTGAATGCCGAACCGCTCCATCATGCCGTCGTCGCACATTTCCTTGCCGCCGCCGCCGCCTTCCTCTGCGGGCTGGAAGATGACCGCCACGCTGCCGTCGAAATTGCGCGTCTCGGCAAGGTAGCGCGCCGCCCCCAGCAACATCGCCGTGTGCCCGTCATGGCCACAGGCATGCATCGCGCCCGGCGTCTTGGAGGCATAATCGAGTCCCGTTGCCTCATGGATCGGCAGCGCGTCCATGTCGGCGCGCAGCCCGATCACCCGGCCTTTCGTGTCGGATTTGCCCTTGATCAGGCCGACGACGCCGGTGCGCCCGATGCCTGTCACCACCTCGTCGCAGCCGAAGGCCTTGAGCTTCTCGGCCACGATCCCCGCCGTGCGGTGGGTGTCGAACAGGATCTCGGGGTGTTCGTGCAGGTCGCGGCGCCATTCGGTGATCTCGGGCAGCCATTCGGCAAAGCGGTTCTTGACGGGCATCTTGCTGTCTCCTGTTGCTCGTTTACTGCGCCGGCATCCGGCGCTCGACCAGTTCGGCGAACCAGCTGCATCCGGCCGGGATCGCGTCGTCGTCGAAGTTGTATTCGGGGTGGTGGCACATCGGCGTGTCGCCGTTGCCAAGGAAGATATAGGCGCCGGGGCGCTGTTCCAGCATGTAGGCGAAGTCCTCCGACGGCAGGATCGGGTCGATCGTGTCGATCACCGTGGCGCTGACGGCGCGCGCGGCGTCAAGCGCATGGCCGGTTTCAGCGGGTGTGTTGATGGTAACGGGGTAGCCCGGCACCCACCGGACCTCCGCCCGCGCGCCGAAGGCCGATGCCGTATCCTCGGCCACCCGGCGCACACGCTCCTCGGCCTGCGCACGGCATGACGGGTCGAGCGTGCGCACCGTGCCCTTAAGCCGGGCGGTATGGGCGATCACGTTGGAGGCGGTGCTGTCGGTTTCGAACGTGCCCACGGTCAGCACGACCCGGTGGATCGGGTCGATGTTGCGCGAGACGATGGAATGCAGGCTGACAACGATCTGCGAGGCAACGAGCGTGGTGTCGATCGCGGCATGGGGCGCGGCGGCATGGCCACCCTTGCCGGTCACGGTGATCTCGAAATCATCGGACGAGGCCAGAAGCGCGCCGGGTCGCGTCGCGAAAGACCCCACCGGCAGGCCAGGCATGTTGTGCAGCCCGTAGACTTCCTCGATCCCCCAACGGTCCATCAGGCCATCGTCGCACATCGCCTTGCCGCCGGCGCCACCCTCTTCCGCCGGCTGGAAGATCAGCACCACGGTGCCGTCGAAATTCTTCGTTTCATTCAGGTATTGCGCCGCGCCCAGCAGGATCGAGGTGTGCCCGTCATGGCCGCAGGCATGCATCTTGCCCGCCACGGTGGAGGCATAATCGAGCCCCGTCGCCTCGGTGATCGGCAGCGCATCCATGTCCGCACGCAGCCCGATCACCCGGCCCTTCGTGTCACTCTTGCCCTTGATCGTGGCAACGACGCCGGTCTTGCCGATACCGGTGGTGATATCCGCGATCCCGAAGCCCTTGAGCCTTTCCACCACGAAGGCCGCCGTTTCTTCAACGTCATAGAGCAGTTCCGGATGCTGGTGCAGGTGGCGGCGCCAGCCGGTGATGTCCTCGTGCAATTGGGCAAAGCGGTTGCGGGTGGGCATTGTCAGATATCCTTTCAGGCGGGCATGCGGGATTCGACAAGCTCTGCGAAGAAGCTGCATCCGTAGGGGATCGCTTCGTCGTTGAAGTTGTATTCGGGGTGGTGGACCTTGGCGCTGTCGCCGTTGCCCACGTTGACGAAGGCACCGGGGCGGGCGCGCAGCATGTAGCTGAAATCCTCGGCCCCCATGCGCGGCGGGCGGCCGTAATGCACGCGCCCCTCGCCCACCACGGCGCGCGCCACTTCGGCGGCAATTTCCGCGTTTTCCTCGTGGTTCACCGTCACCGGGTAGCCGCGTTCGTAGTGGATGTCCGCCGTGCAGCCATAGGCGGCCGCGGTGGCATTCACGATCTCGATGATGCGCACCTCGGCCATGTCGCGCACGTCCTCGTCAAGCGTGCGGATGGTGCCGGCCAGCGTCACCGTGTCGTCGATCACGTTGGTCGCGGCGCTTTCGGTGTTCATCACGCAGATCGACACCACCACCGATTTCAGCGGGTCGGTGTTGCGGCTGGCCACGGTCTGCAATGCCATCACCGTGGCGCAGGCGGCGGGCAGCGGGTCGATCACGTTATGGGGCTGCGCAGCGTGGCCGCCGCGCCCGCGGATCACGATCTTCACCTCGTCGGCAGCGGCCATGATCGGACCCGGCGAGACGCCAAATTCGCCAAGCGGCAGGCCCGGCTCGTTATGCATGCCGTAGACTTCGTCGATGCCCCAGCGGTCCATCAGGCCGTCATCGACCATCGCCTTGCCGCCGGCGCCGCCTTCTTCCGCCGGCTGGAAGATCAGCACCACGGTGCCGTCGAAATTGCGCGTCTCGGCAAGGTATTTCGCCGTGCCGAGCAGCATCGCCGTGTGCCCGTCATGGCCGCAGGCATGCATCTTGCCGGGGTTCTTCGAGGCAAAGGGCAGCCCCGTCTTTTCCGCCATCGGCAGCGCGTCCATGTCGGCGCGCAGGCCAATGACGCGGCCCTTCGTGTCGGACTTGCCCTTGATCACGCCGACAACGCCGGACCGGCCCACGCCGGGCACGACCTCGTCACAGCCAAAGGCGCGCAGCTTTTCTTCCACCAACGCCGTGGTGCGCGGCAGATCGTAAAGGAGTTCGGGGTTTTCATGGATATCCCGGCGCCATTCGGTGATCTCGGGCAGCAACTCGGCAAGACGGTTCTTCACAGGCATCAAGGGGGGTCCTTGTCAAAGCAATGATCGGATATCCGGAAACCTGACCGATTGTTCAAATCCCGGCAAGGGTCATTCGCAAAGCGTGTCCACCAGCCGGTCCATGAAGCGCTCCCCGGCGGCGAACTGGTCCAGCGTGATGAACTCGTCGGGCTGGTGGGCCTGCGCGATGTCGCCGGGGCCGCAGACAACGGCGGAATAGCCCGCCGCCTGGAACTGGCCGGCCTCGGTGCCGTAGCTGACGACGTGGCTCGCGTTGTCACCGGTCAGACGGCGCACGAGGCGTTCGGCCTCGCCGTCCGTTTCCGGCCGCAGGCCCGGCACGTCCCAGCGACGGTCGAGCGCGATGTAGCAGGACGGGTGAACCTTTTGCATCTCCGCCTCCAGCCGGCGCACCTCCGCCTCGTAGCGCGCGCCCCAGTCGCCCTGCGAATCGCCGGGAACGCAGCGGAAGGACATGACGAAATTGCAGTCCCTGGCGGTGATGTTGTGTGCCGTGCCGCCCTCGATGATCCCGACATGCAGCGTGGTGAAGGGCGGGTCGAAGGCCGCGTCGACGCCTTGCGGCGCGCGCGCCCGGTTCTCGTCGTTCATCCGGTTGGCCCAGTCGATCAGCTTGGCGCCCTCCATGATCGCGTTGACGCCCCGGTCGATCATCGAGCTGTGCACCTCGAAGCCGCGAATCTGCGTATCGTAGCCGGACCCGCCCTTGTGGCCCGTCACCACCTGCATCGTGGTCGGTTCGCCGATGATGGCCAGCGACGCCTTCGGCAGGCTGCCCTGCATCGCCGCGATCATCGGCGGCGCGCCGGTGCAGCCGATTTCCTCGTCCCGGCTGAGGCAGATCTGCAAGGGCCGCTTCAGTTCGCGCCGGGACGCTTTCGCCATCGCCGCCATGGCAAGCGCATCGAACCCCTTCATGTCGCAACAGCCGCGCCCGTAAAGCTTGCCGTTCTTCTCCACCACGGTGAACGGATCGGAGGACCATTCCTGTCCGTCGACCGGCACCACGTCGGTATGCCCAGACAGGATGACGCCGCCGGGGATGTCCGGACCGATATGGGCGTAAAGGCTCGCCTTGGTGCCATCCTCGTTGTCGTCCCGGAAACAGCGCGCGCCGATGCCCGCAAGCCAGCCCTCTGCCCAATCCACGAGATCAAGGTTGCTGTCCCGGCTAACCGACGGGAAGGAAACGAGCTTTTCCAGAAGCTCGCGGGCTGTCTCTGGATCGGTCATGGGGGCTGTCCTTTGTTGTTTGCACAAAGCCTGAGCAGCGGTCACCGCCGCGTCAAGTGCACCCGCGATATTTGCACAATTTTTGCCCGATCGGTCAAATCTTGACCCAAGGTTCCGATCAAAGCGCTTGCGAGGTCGGAATTTCCTGATACCGTCATGGCACTTAGGCACCATCCCACGAGAGGACGGGCCTGTCCAACCGGCGAGGAGCGTCAGACGATGCTTGATGGGGCAACGCCCTCCGTCCTTGACGTCAAGGACCTGACTACCACATTCAAGACCCGCGTCGGCGCGGTTCATGCTGTCAACAATGTTAGTTTTAACCTGAAGGCGGGCGAGCTTCTTGGCGTGGTTGGCGAGTCCGGGTCGGGCAAATCGGTGACGATGATGTCGTTGATCGGGCTTGTGCCATCGCCGCCCGCACGCGTGACCGGCGGGCCGGTGATGTTCGAGGGGCAGGACCTGCTGACCGCGAGCAACGAACAACTGCGCAAGGTGCGCGGCGCCCGCATCGGGTTCGTGTTCCAGGACCCGATGACCTCGCTCAACCCGGTGTTCTCGGTCGGCTTCCAGGTGATGGAGCCGCTGCGCAAGCACATGGGCATGAACAAGACCCGCGCCCGCGCCCGCGCCCGCGAATTGCTGGACCTTGTCGGCATTCCCGACGCGGCCCGGCGGCTCGACGATTTCCCGCACCAGTTTTCCGGCGGCATGCGTCAAAGGGTGATGATCGCCATTGCGCTCGCCTGCGATCCAAAGGTTCTGATCGCCGATGAACCGACCACGGCGCTTGACGTAACGATCCAGGCGCAGATCATCGAACTCATGAAAGACCTGCGGGACAAGCTCGGCATGGCGGTGATCTGGATCACCCATGACCTCGGCGTCATCGCCGGCATCGCCGACCGTGTGCTGGTGATGTATGGCGGGCAGATCGTGGAACATGCCCCGGTGCGGGATCTGTTCGCCAACCCGCGCCACCCCTATACCCGCGCGCTCTTGCTGACCGTGCCGAACGTGCGCGGCGAGCGGGCGCAGCGGCTGCGGGTAATCGAGGGGCAGCCGCCAATCCTGCGCGCCGCCCCCACGGCCTGCCCGTTCCGCGACCGCTGCGAACATGCGTTCGACCGGTGTTCGCGCGAAAACCCGGCCCGGCGCCTCGTCGGCCCGGTGCATGACGTGGCCTGTTTCTGGGACCCCGAGACCGGAGCGTCCAGCGATGTTTGACGATAGCACCAGCCGCCGTAAACTGGTTTCCGTTTCGGGGCTGAAGATGTATTTCCCGATCCGGGGCGGCCTGTTGCGGCGACACAGCGGTGACGTGAAGGCCGTGGACGACGTCAGCTTCGACATCTTCGAAGGTGAAACGCTGGGCGTTGTCGGGGAATCGGGCTGCGGCAAGTCCACCTGCGGGCGTGCCGTGCTGCGGCTTTACGACCTGACGGCCGGCACCGTCCTTGTCGATGGCATCGACATCTCGACCATGGGTCAAGGGGCGCTTCGCAAGATCCGCCCGGTGATGCAGATGGTATTCCAGGATCCGCAGGCCTGCCTCAACCCGCGCATGTCGCTGGCCGATATCATCGGTGAACCGCTGGTCGAGCACACGCGCTTGTCGAAAGCAGACCGGCTTGCCCGGATCTATGAGCTGATGGATGCCGTCGGCCTCAACCGCGATTTCGCCAATCGCTACCCGCATGAGTTTTCCGGCGGTCAACGGCAGCGCATCGGCATTGCCCGCGCACTCGCCCTGAACCCCAAGTTCATCGTCTGCGACGAGCCCATCGCAGCGCTCGACGTGTCGATTCAGGCGCAGGTGGTCAACCTGCTGGAGGATCTGCAAAAGGAATTCGGGCTGACCTATCTCTTCATCAGTCACGACCTGTCGATGGTGCGCCATATCGCCGACCGCGTGGCGGTGATGTATCTGGGAAAGATCGTCGAACTGGCCGCGCGCGAGGGGCTCTACCGCGACCCCAAGCACCCTTATACGCAGGCGCTTTTGTCAGCGGTGCCGGAACCCGATCCGGTCGCCCATGACACCGCCAACCGAACGATCCTGAAAGGCGACGTGCCAAGCCCCTCGAACCCGCCCACCGGCTGCAACTTCTGCACACGCTGCCCGCAGGCAATGGAGATTTGCAGGCAACTGGACCCCGAGTTCCGCGAAGTCGAACCGGGCCGCTTCGTCGCCTGCCACCTGTTCAACGAAAACGAGACCGCCGGATAACGGTGGCGATCCTTGAGGACAAGAAGAGCACAAGACCAACAAGGAGACTGATATGACACTGAAACACATTCTGCTCGGGACCGCGGCGGCCTTCGCCCTGTCCCCGGCGATGGCCCTTGCCGAGCGCGGCTCGGACGGCCAGCTCAACATCATCTACTGGCAGGCGCCATCGACTCTGAACCCCTACCTGTCGGGCGGCACCAAGGAAGTGGAGTCGGCGTCGCTGGTGCTCGAATCCTTTGCCCGTTTCGACGAGAACGGAAGCCTCGTGCCGTTCATGGCCGAAGACATCCCGACCGTTGAAAACGGCGGCGTGGCCGAGGACCTGACCTCGATCACATGGACGATCCGCGAGGGCCTTCTGTGGTCGGACGGCACGCCGGTGACCGCGGCCGACGCCGTGTTCACCTGGGAATACTGCACCCACCCCGAGGGCGGCTGCGCACAGGCCAGCTATTTCGATGGCGTGGAAAGCGTCGAGGCGGTGGACGATAGCACCGTGACGGTGCATTTTGCAGCGCCCAAGCCGTTCCCCTACACCGCCTTCGTCGGCTCCGAGAGCCCGATCATCCAGGCTGCGCAGTTTGCCGACTGCCTCGGCGCCGCCGCGCCAGAATGCACCGACGCAAACTTCGGCCCGATCGGCACCGGCCCCTTCGTGGTCGAGGAGTTCCGGCCCAACGACGTGATCACCTTTGTCGCCAATGAAAACTACCGCAACCCCGATCAACCGGCCTTCGCAAGGGTGACCTTCAAGGGCGGCGGCGACGCGGCCTCGGCGGCGCGCTCGGTTCTGGAAACCGGTGAGTTCGACTACGCCTGGAACCTTCAGATCGATCCGACGCTTCTGCTGGAAATGGAAGCCAACGGCATCGGCACCGTGGCAACCGCATTCGGCACCTCGGTCGAGCGTCTGCACCTCAACCAGTTCAACCCGGATCCGGCGCTTGGCGACATCCGTTCGACCCAGGAGGGCGGACCGCATCCGTTCCTCACCGATCCGATCGTGGGCCAGGCGTTGTCGATGGCAATCGACCGTCCGCTGCTGTCCGAAATCGGCTACGGCGCCGGCGGACAGCCAACCTGCAACGTGCTGCCCGCACCAGAGCTTTATGCCTCCACCGCCAATGATGACTGCCTCGTGCAGGACATCCCCGGTGCGATCGCCCTGCTGGACGAAGCCGGGATCGTGGATAGCGACGGCGACGGCGTTCGTGAATACGAGGGAACCCCGCTGCGGGTTCTGTTCCAGACATCGACCAACGCCGTGCGTCAGGACGCGCAAGCGCTGATCAAGCAGTGGTGGTCGGAAATCGGTGTCGATGCCGAGCTGCGCAACATCGACGCATCGGTGTTCTTCGGCGGCGATCCGTCGAGCCCCGACACGTTCCAGAAGTTCTACGCCGATATCGAGATGTACACCAACAACTTCGCCGGCGTGGACCCGGAGGCCTACATGGCCAACTGGCTGTGTTCGGACATTCCCAGCCCCGACACCCAGTGGCAGGGCGCCAACATCCAGCGTTTCTGCGACCCGGCCTACGATGCCCTTGTCGCGGAGATGAGCCAGACCGCGGAACTCGAGGAGCGTGGCCGCCTCGCGCGTGAGATGAACGACATGCTGATGCAGTCCCACTCGATCATCCCGCTGGTTCACCGTGGCGGCGTTTCCGCCCATGCCAACACGCTTGGCGGCGTGCGCATGTCGGACTGGGATTCCGAGCTGTGGAATGCGGCCGAATGGTACCGCATCGGGGAATGATCCTCTGATCCAGCACGTCAGGCCCCTCCCCCCGTCGCGGGGGGAGGCGTCACTGCGACACACCCGTCATAATACCAACAGACTTCTGAACCGAGGCGCCTCGCCATGCTGACTTTCACGATCCGTCGCTTGCTGATGGCAATCCCGACGCTTCTGTTCATCAGTCTGATCATATTCCTGATCCTCGACCTCGCCCCGTCCGACCCGACGGCAAACCTTCCGCTGACCATCCCGCCCGATGTCCGGGCCGATATCCGCGCCTCTCTCGGCCTCGATGAACCGATCCACATCCGCTTCGCGCTGTGGCTTCAGCAGTTCTTCGTCAACGAGCCGCTGAATCTGTTCGAACACTGGACCGGCTGGAATTTCGGCGGCGAGGATCGCACCCGCGTGATTTCGTGGCAGACCCGCAGCCCGGTCGTGGACATCATCGCGCAGCGCATGCCGCAGACCCTGTGGGTCGTGGGCACCGCCTACATCGTTGGCATCCTGATCGCTCTGCCCATCGGCATCTATTCAGCCTACCGGCAATATTCGATCTTCGATCAGGCTGGCACCTTCATCACCATGGTCGGCTTCTCGATCCCGCCGTTCTTCTCCGGGGTTCTGGTGATCGTGATCTTCGCGGTGCAACTGCAATGGTTCCCGTCGGTCTATGACACCACCCACGTGGTCATCGGGTGGGACAGCTTCGTCATCCAGATCAAGCAGATGATCCTGCCGGTGATGGTGCTGGCGTTGCAGATCACCAGCCAGATCAGCCGCTTCATGCGCGCCTCGATGCTTGATAACCTGACGCAGGACTATGTGCGCACGGCGCGCGCCAAGGGCCTGAAGGAAAGCACCGTCGTTCTGGTTCACGTCCTGCGCAATTCCATGATCCCGGTGATCACGGTGATCGCGCTTGGCGTGCCGCAAGTCTTCGGCGGCGCCATCATCACCGAACAGGTGTTCAAGGTAAACGGGCTTGGCCACCTTCTGATCGGCGCCATCCAGAGTGGCGACCTGCCCACGGTGCAGACGCTGACCTTTATCTTCGCGGTGCTGATCGTTCTGTTCAACCTGATTGCCGATGTGCTTTACGGCATACTTGATCCGAGGATCCGCTATGACTGACCTGACCACGCTAGAGGCGGAAACCTACCAGAAGCCGCGCAACCAGTGGTGGGATGTGTGGGATCAGTTCAAGACCCACAAGGGCGCGGTGATCGGCGCCGGGTTCTTCATCTTCGTGCTGCTCTTCGTTTTCCTCGGCCCGTTCGTCTGGACGCTGGACGCGCAGTATATCGATATCCGCGCCCGCAACCAGGGGCCGTCCTGGACGCACCCGATGGGCACCGATCAACTGGGCCGCGACATGCTGTCCCGGCTGATGGCCGGGGGCCGCACCTCGGTTTCCGTGGGGCTGACGGCAATGTTGCTGGCGCTGATCGTCGGCACCTTCGTCGGGGTCATCGCGGGCTATTTCCGGCGCCTCGACGGTATCCTGATGCGCCTGACGGACCTGTTCCTTGCGCTGCCGATCCTGCCCTTGCTGCTTGTCATCATCATGCTGTTCCGCGATCCGTTGCGCGCCAGTTTCGGCCCCGAGGCGGGGATCTTCATCCTGATCGTCTTCGTCATCGGCATCACCAGCTGGATGCCGACCGCGCGGATCGTGCGCGGCGATGTGCTGGCACTGAAGGAACGCGAATTCGTGCTCGCGGCCCGTTCCATCGGAACCCCACCGCACCGCATGGTGACGCGCCATATCCTTCCCAACGTGCTCAGCCCGATCATGGTGTCGGCCACGCTCGGGATCGCGACCGCGATCATCACCGAAAGCGCCTTGTCTTTCCTTGGCCTCGGGTTTCCGTCGGATTTCCCGACATGGGGCCGGCTGCTGTTCGACGGCACCGACTGGCTGCAACGCAACCCGGAACGGGTGATCTGGCCGGGACTGGCGATTTCGCTGACCGTTCTTTCGGTGAACTACATCGGCGATGGCCTGCGCGACGCGCTCGACCCGCGCATCCGGGGACGCTGAGGCCGACCGTCGCCTATCGCAGCTATCGCACCCCGGCATCGCCGAGGCCGGCGATTTCCTCGGCGATCCGGCGAATACCATCGGGGATCTTTTCCGACGCGATGGAACTGTAGGCCAGACGGTAAAACCGGTTCGCCCCGTCCTGATCGTGGAAAAAGCCACGCCCCGGTTCGATCACCACCCCCCGGTCATAAAGCCGCCGGGTCAGAAGATCGGTATCAATACCCTCGGGCGCCGCCATCCAGAAGCTTGACCCGCCCGTCGCCGTGGCCCCTGCAATCGTCAAGCCATGGCGGGCGATCGCCTCTGCCGTCACCGCGCGCCGCGTCGCGTAGGCCCGGCGCATTCGGTTGATCTGCGCGTCATAGTGGCCGAGCGACAGGAAATAGGCGACGGTGCGCTGGATATGCCCCGGCGGGTGGCGCAGCACCAGCGTGCGCAGCGCACGCGCCTCGCGCACGAATTCCGCGTCCGCGACCAGATAGCCAAGGCGCAAACCCGGAAACAACGATTTCGAGAACGATCCGATATGGATGACCGATCCTGCCTCGTCCATGGACTTGAGCGATGGCGACGGCGCGCCCTTGAATGACATCTCGAATTCATAGTCATCCTCGACCAGCACGATGCCCCGCTCCGCCGCCATGTCGAGCAACCGTCGCCGCCGCTCCAGCGGCATCGTCACGTTGGTCGGGCAATGGTGCGACACGGTGGTGAAGACGACATCGGTATCGGGCGGCAGCGCGTCGGGCGGCAGACCGCCGTCATCGACATCCACCGGCACAAGATGACAGCGCGTCTGCATCAAGATCTCGCGCAGGCCGGGATAGGTCGGGTTTTCTACCACCGCGGTGCGCCGTTGCGTCAGCAGGATCTGCGCCGCCATCCACAGCGCGTTCTGCGCGCCCATGGTGATCAGGATCTCCTCCTCGCGGGCGGCGATGCCCCGGCGCGGCAGGATGTGGCGCTGGATATGTTCCACGAGGCGGTCGTCATCCGCCTCGTAGCGATCGGCAGTCAGGATCTCGAAATCCCGCTGGCCAAGCGCCTGAAGCGCGCACTGACGCCATGTCTGGTGCGAAAACAGCGTCGGATCCGCCTGCCCGTAGATGAAGGGATAGGGATGGTCCTTCCAGTTGGCAGGGCGCAGCGGCAAGGCGGGCCCGTCAAACCGCCGCCCAATGGCGCGCGACCAGTCGATCCGGCGCCGGTCCCCTGGCCCGGAAAGGTCGAAATCCGGCGGCGTCGGGGCCGAGTCGGAGACATAATATCCCGACCGCCCGCGCGAATTCAGGTATTCGTCGGCCACCAGTTCCGTATAGGCATTGGTCACGGTAATCCGGCTGATACCAAGATGTTCAGCCAGTTTCCGGCTGGAAGGCAGCTTCTCGCCGGGCCGGAACCGACCCGACAGGATGCCCTCTGCCACCAGTCTTTGCACCTTTTGTTGAAGGGTTCCCGTCACTTCCACATCAAGGAAAAGGGACTCCACAGGGATCGACATGCTGGCCTTACCTCACGCCTTGTCTGGCCTTACCCCCAAATGTGCGGGCACCCGGCGCGCTGTCAATGCACTGGCGCTATCTTTGCAGCGTTTCTGGCCCTATCGGTTCTGCCCAAGCCCCTGCACTCTGATGACAGACCCTTGTCCGTCCCGGAGGCCCCCATGAACACCCCCTTCAACCCAAATGACATCAGCCACGTGATCGAGGCCGATCGCGCCAATGTCTGGCACCACCTGATCCAGCACAAGCCGTTCGAGACCGGCGAGCCGCGCATCATCGTCGAGGGCAAGGGCATGCGGGTCTGGGACGCGCATGGCAAGGAATATATCGACGCGGTGTCCGGCGCGGTCTGGACCGTAAACACCGGCTACGGGCGGACCCGCATCGCCGACGCGGTGCGCGAACAGCTGGTCAAGATGTGCTACTTTGCGCAAGCTGCCGGGTCGATCCCCGGTGCGCTCTACGCCGAGAAACTGATAGAGAAGATGCCGGGCATGTCCCGCGTCTACTACACCAACTCGGGGTCCGAGGCGAACGAGAAGGCGTTCAAGATGGTGCGCCAGATCGCGCACAAGAAATACGGCGGCAAGAAAACCAAGATCCTCTACCGCGACCGCGATTACCACGGCTCCACCCTCGCCGCGATGTCGGCGGGCGGGCAGGACGAACGCAACATGCAGTACGGCCCCTTCGCGCCGGATTTCGTGCGCGTCCCCCATTGCATGGAATACCGAAAGGAGGAGCTGGGCCTCGGCCACCTCTCGGGCCGCGCCTTCGGCATCGCGGCGGCCAACCAGATCGAGGAGGTGATCCTGCGCGAGGGCCCCGAAACGGTCGGCGCGCTGTGCCTTGAACCCGTCACTGCGGGCGGCGGCATCATTACCCCGCCCGAAGGCTACTGGGACCGGGTGCAGGAAATCTGCAAGCAGTACGATATCCTGCTGCATATCGACGAGGTTGTCTGCGGCATCGGGCGCACCGGCACCCATTGGTTCGGCTATCAGCATTACGGTGTGAAACCCGACTTCGTGACCATGGCCAAGGGGGTCGCCTCGGGCTACGCCGCGATTGCCTGCATGGTGACGACAGAAGAGGTGTTCGACCTCTTCAAGTCCGACCCGACCGACAAGCTCGACCATTTCCGCGATATCTCCACCTTCGGGGGCTGCACCGGCGGCCCGGCGGCAGCCCTGGAGAACATGAAGATCATCGAGGAAGAGGACCTGTTGACCAACACAACCGAAATGGGCGCGCGGCTGATGGGCAACCTCACCGCCCTGATGGACAAGCACGAGGTCATCGGCGACGTGCGCGGCAAGGGCCTCTTTCAAGGTGTCGAACTGGTAACGGATCGCACCACGAAAGAGCCGGTGGAGGAAAAGCATGTCGGCGCGGTGGTGGCCGAATGCGCCAATCTGGGGGTGATCATCGGCGCCGCCAACCGCTCGATTCCAGGGCGCAACAACGTGCTCTGTTTCAGTCCGGCGCTGATTGCGACGGCTGCCGATATCGACGCGATCACCGATGCGGTGGACAAGGCCCTGACCAAGGTCTTCGGCTGACCCGGACCCGTTCATCCTGAACAGAATACCTCGGGGCTTTGGGGGCAGCGCCCCCAGGACGCCGGGATCCATGCCACGCCCCGAAATCTGGGTGGGTGCGCCCCGCCGATGAGCCCCGCCCAGCGGGTGCAAAGAGGCGCTGGGTCAGTGCAACCGCTCGTCGTCCCCGTCGCCCACGGCCCCGGCGGCGGCCTCGATATCCTCGGGGTCTTGCGAGGGAATGGCGTAACGGCCGTTCAGCCAGCGGCCCAGATCGACGTCCGCGCAGCGGCGCGAACAGAACGGGTGGTATTTCGGATCGCTGTCCTTGGCACAGATCGGGCAGGTCACGCGCAGCCTCCATCACGTCGCTCGCGGGCAACCTGCCACACCCCCGCGCCGCGCAAAAGGCCCCGCGTCAGAGCAGCGCCGACAGCGGCAACCGGTCGCGCTTGCGCTGCAATTCAAACATCCCCAGCGGCGTCCAACCCGCCAGCACCGTGTCGGTGCCGTCAAGGCGCAGGGCGCGGCGCAGCGCATCCTCGAAGCGGCGGCGGTCCTTCTTCGGCATTGGCGCCGGGTCAAGCGTGATCTGCCCACCGAGGCCCCGCAACCGCAACTGGCGCGGCAATTCCTTCGCGACGGCAAGATTGGCCTTCAGACCGGCGGCAAGCGAGGTATCGGCGCCGGTATTCACGTCGACCGCGACAAGGGCCGAGGTCGGTTCCACCACCATCGACGCGCCGCCCGAAAGCGGCACATGGCGGTCTTGCAGGGCTGCGATGGCCTCGTGCACGCCGTGAGCCTCGAAAACACCCGCGTGCTCGATCACCTCGTCGGGTGCCGGCAGCGACCAGTCGCGCCAGGCCAGAAGATGCGCATTGGGCGCATCGACCAGCAACTCCGCCTCGCCCGCGCGGTCGGCGCCAACCGCCTCGGCCAGATCGCGCATGGCGGCGATGTCATCGGCAAGCTCATCCTCGTCGGCCCCATCGGCGGCGCTGCGCAGGATCAGGCCGCAGCCTTCGGGCGCGCCCTGCATCGCCTCGTGCGCAATCACTTGCAGGCGGTCGCGCTCCGCCTCGTCCTTGATCGACCGCGCGATGTTCAGCCCCGGCGCGTCCGGCGTGACAATGGCAAGGCGCGACTTGAACAAGAGGCGCGTGGTGACCGGCGTTGCCTTGCCATCCAGTCCCAGCCCGGTGACTTGCACCAGCAGCGGCTGGCCGGGCGCAAGCCCCTTGCCCTGTTTCAGAAAGCCCGCGTGCCCCCCCGGCAGGCGCAGGATCATGCCGCCCTGCCCCTTCAGTGGCCGATCGCAGATGCCGCGCAGGATCGCCCCAAGCTCCGGCGCGCCACCCTCGGGCGGGTCGATCAGCAGATCTTCCAGCCGGCCATCAACCATCAGCGCGGCGGCGGGACGCCCGTCAATATGGTCGAGCAGAACGGAACGGCCTTTCATGTCCGGCACCAGACCGGATAACCCGCCGCCTGCAACAGATGCGCGGTTTCCGGCAAGGGCAGCCCCATGATGGCGTGAAAGCTGCCGCTGATCCACGGGATGAAGGCGCCTGCGGGGCCTTGAATGGAATAGCCACCGGCCTTGCCTTGCCAGTCACCGCTATCGAGATAGGCGTTGAGTTCGAGGTCCGACAGAAGCTTCATCTTCACCCGGCTTTCGACCGTTCGTTGCCAAAGCCTGTCCCCCCGCCGCACGGCGACCGAGGTATAGACGCGGTGACGGCGACCGGACAGCGCGGTGAGGAATTCGGCGGCTTCGCCCGCATCGGCGGGTTTGCCCATGATCCGGCGGCCCATGGCGACGGTGGTATCGGCGCAGAGCACCACATCCTCGGTCGCGGCCGAGATCGCAAGCGCCTTTTCCCGCGCCACCCGTTCGACGTAGGGGCGCGGCAGTTCGCCCTTCAAGGGGTCTTCGTCGATATCGGCGTGGCGGATCACATCGGGCACGACACCTAAGATCCCCAACAGCTCCTGCCGCCGGGGGCTTGCCGATCCGAGGACCAAAGCCATCTTGTGTCGCTTACTTGAAGCGATAGTTGATCCGACCCTTGGTCAGATCATAGGGGGTCATCTCGACCTGCACCTTGTCGCCGGCCAGAACCCGGATGCGGTTCTTGCGCATCTTGCCTGCCGTGTGTGCGATGATCTCATGGCCGTTTTCAAGCTCGACCCGGAACGTCGCATTCGGCAGGAGTTCCTTCACGACACCGGGAAATTCGAGCATTTCTTCCTTGGCCATGGTCTCTCCTACATGAATGATCCGCGTTTGGAGCGCGGAATGGCGGATAAATGCGCCCGTTCGACGGGTTTTTCAAGGCGAATCTCACGCCCGCGCGGGGCCAGCCGGAACGGTGACAGGTGTGACCCGCTCAAGGCCACCGGGCCAGTCGGCGAAATTGCCGACCTGCCCGGTGCGGCGCGGCGCGGCAATGGCGGCGGGGTCGACCTCTGCCACCACCGCGCCGGGTGTGTCGGTCTCGCCCTGCGCCAGAATCCCGGTCTCCGGCAGCCCGTGGTCGGGCGGACAGAAGAAAGCTGCGCGCCCGGTCGATCGGTCAATGGGATCGCAGCCCGAAACCTCGCCCACCAGCGGGGCCTGCACGACAAGGCACTGGTTTTCTATGGCGCGGGCGCGACAAGACTGGCGCACGCGCGTCTGACCGGCGGCAAGATCGGTGCAGGAGGGCACGATGATCATCTCTGCCCCCGCGTCGCACAGCGCGCGCGCTTGCAGGGGAAACTCGCTGTCGTAGCAGACCAGAAGGCCGATCTTGCCAATGGCGGTGTCGAACAGGCGCAGCGCCTCGCCCGCCACCATGCCAAACGCCTCGCGTTCATAGCGCAGCAGCAACCGCTTGTCCTGATGTGCGACGCTGCCATCGGGCGCGACAAGCCAGCTTCGGTTGACCACGCCGCGCGCTGTCACCACGGGGCCGGAGCCGGCCACGATGTGGCAGCCATGCGCCTGCGCCATGTGGCGGAACTGATCCACCCACTTATCCGCCCGCTCTGCCGCCAGATCGCGCCAGTCGCTGATACTGGCGCTGCGAGGGCCGGTGATCAGGGCGGCCTCCATCGCGGCGTATTCGGGGAAAACGACCAGATCTGCGGCAGCCTCGCGCAGTATGGCGTCAAGCTTGGCTTTCTGCGCGCCCCAGCCAGACAGCCGCTCGCATTGGTAGGCGACGGCAGCGATCCTCACGACATGAAGCCTTGCGTCGGCGGGCCGAAACGGCCCCAGATCCGTTCGATCAGCATATCGCGGGTCTGGCGGTAGGCGGCAAGCTGCGCCTCTCGCGTGTGACCGATGCCGGATGGATCGAGGATCTGCCAATGGTCCACATCGACGTGAAAATGGCGCGTCAGTTCCTGTGCCCGGCGCAGGCTGGCGGGGCTGAGCGCGATGATCAGGTCGAAGCCTGACAGATCGTCGCCCCATTCCTCCATCTCGTCGAAACTGCGCGAGCGATGGCTTTCCAGTTCCACCCCGATCTCGGCGCAGACAGCAATGGCGAACCCGTCGATTTCAAGGTCGTTATGCACCCCCGCCGATTGCACATAGGCGGCGTGACCGTAGAAATGCTTCATCAGCGCCTCGGCAATGGGGGAGCGAATCGCGTTGTGATCGCAGCAGAACAGGACGGATTGGGGGAAGTCCTGCGCCACGCCGTTCACCCGCCGTAATGCAGGACGCAGACGAGGGTGAAAAGGCGGCGGGCGGTGTCGTGATCGACAGCCGCCTTGCCGTCGAGCCGTTCCTGCAACACCCGCGCGCCTTCGTCATGGATGCCGCGCCGGGCCATGTCGATCGCCTCGATCTTGCTCGGCGGCAGGGTCTTGACCGCGTCGTAATAGCTTTCGCAGATCTGCCAGTAATCCTTGACCACCTGACGGAACGGGCTGAGCGAGAGGTGAAATTCCGCAGCATCCTCGCCGCCCTCTGTATCGACATCGAAGACAAGGCGCCGGTCGCGGATCGCAAGGTGCAGCGTGTAGGGCGCCGCGGGTGCGTCACCGCCGTCCCGAACGGGCAGAGCAAAACTGTTGTCTTCCAGAAGATCGAAGACGGCGACCTTGCGCTCCTGCTCGATCTCGGGCGTCGGCGGTGGCAGGTCGCTGTCGTCGATCTCGATGGCACAGATATCCTTGCTCATTCGCCTGCCCTTTCGTTCAACCGCGCCAGCCGAGCCCGCACGCTCAGCCCATGTGCCTCAAGGCTTTCGGACTTGGCAAGCGTTTCGGCCGCAGGGCCGATGGCCTTCAGCGCCTCGGGCGTCATTTGCGCCACGGTGGTCCGCTTGAGAAAATCCATCACCGACAGGCCCGAAGAAAACCGGGCGGAGCGGGCCGTGGGCAGAACGTGGTTGGGGCCGCCGACATAATCGCCGATCGCCTCGGGCGTCCATGGCCCGAGGAAGATCGCCCCGGCATGCACGGTCTTCAGGCTCAGCGCCTGCGCATCGGCGACGCACAGTTCCAGGTGTTCAGGCGCGATGCGGTTGGAAAGCTTGGCCGCCTCGTCGAGGTCTCGCACCGTGATGATGGCGCCAAAGTCACGCCAGCTGGCGCCGGCGATGGCGCGCCGCTCCAGCGTTTTCAGCCGCGCCTCTACCGCTTGCGCAACGGCTTGCCCGAACCCGGCATCGTCGGTGATCAGGATCGACTGCGCGCTGTCGTCGTGCTCAGCCTGGCTTAGTAAATCGAGCGCGATCCAGTCAGGGTCGTTGCTCGCGTCCGCGATGACGAGAATCTCGGACGGCCCGGCGATCATGTCGATCCCCACCTTGCCGAACACCCGGCGCTTGGCGGCAGCGACGAAGGCGTTGCCGGGTCCGGTGATCTTGTCGACGGGCTGGATCGTCTCGGTGCCATAGGCCATGGCGGCGATCGCCTGCGCGCCGCCGATGCGATAGACGGTCTCGACGCCCGACAGATGCGCGGCCAGCAGCACAAGCGGGTTGACCTTGCCATCCGGCGTCGGCGCGCAGACCACCAGCCGCCCGACGCCAGCCACCTGCGCCGGGATCGCGTTCATCAGCAGCGACGACGGGTAGGACGCCAGCCCCCCCGGCACGTAGAGACCGGCGGCGGAGACCGGCGACCAGCGCCAGCCCAGCGTCGCGCCCTCGGGGTCGGTCCAGCGGTGATCCTGCGGCATCTGGCGGGTGTGGTAGGCGCGGATGCGCTCGGCAGCCAGTTCCAGCGCGTCGCGCTCAGGCGCAGGCACCTCATCAATCGCGCTTGCGATTTCTTCGGCCGGAATCGCAAGCGTTTCAGGCGTCAGCGTCAATCGGTCGAAGCGCGTCGTCAACTCGATCACCGCCGCGTCGCCGCGGTGGCGCACATCAGCGATGATCGCGGCCACCGTTTCGTCCACCTCCGGCGTTTCCTCGCGCTTCATGGTCAGAAGCGCCGCGAAGGCCGCGTCGAAGCCATCATCCTTTGTGTTGAGAAAAACCGGCATGATCCACCCGTTGTGATTGCCTCCCTCCTCTACCCGGCTTCGGCGGGGGATTGAAGCGCCAAGGGCTGCAATTTTCGGCCTCATCGGCGGATCGAGCCTTGCGCTCCAAACCTGACGGAAAATACTCGGTAACCGCTTGGGGCCTTCTGCGGACGGTTGAGCTTGGGCGCGACGCGCGGAGTCAAGGCAAGTCCACGGCACGACACGCCCGCACGGGCTGGCCAATCGCGCGGCCACAAACGCCGGTTCTGTCCACATGGCCGACCTGCGTGGTGTCGCGGCGAGGCGCACACGCGCCCCGTTTCTCAACTGTCGAACGCTAAAGCGCGCGGTCCATCTCGACAAGGTCGAGAAACCGTCCGTCCCGCGTCAGCGCGCGCGGGACGCAAGCGCCAGTCGCCCGGAACCCCGCCCGTGTGTAAAGCGCACGGGCGGGGGCGTTACCCTCGGCCACGCTCAGCGTCAGGCGACAAACACCCCGCCGGCGCGCCACTGACAGAAGCCCGGACAGAAGCCGCCACGCGATGCCCTTGCCCCGGTGATCGGCGCGCACGTAAACGGCCTCGATCACCGCGCATTCCGGATCGAGCGCGGCGCACCCGGCGATCTCCTCCCCGATGCAGGCCACAAGAACAAAGTCGCGCTCCAGTTGCGCGGCAAACGCCGGCAGGGGCCACCCGGCAAGGGCGTCGTGGCTTTCACCGAAGGCCTCGGGATGCAGCGCCCACACCTCTTGCCGAAGCGACCGCCACAGGCCCGCGTCGCCCGCACCAAGGCGGCGCAAGGTGACGCGCGGGTGCCTCATAGGGGATGATCCGGCACCTTGCGCGAGGGCGAAAGATAGGGCCGGGTGACGTCGCGCAGGGTGACGTCGATGCATTCGACATCCGCAGCAATCGCCCCGTCGCCCGCCAGAATCAGCGTGATCCGCCCGGTCCCTTCCTCACCCGGCCGCCAATCCAGCGCCAGCAGCGACAGCACGGTGTCGCGGTCGGCGCGGTCGATCCCGTGCGAGGCAACGCCAAGGGCGTCCTCGATCACCAGCACCGATTGCACCCGTTCGGGCGGATGGGCGCGGATGCGGCTGCCCTCTTCCCAGCGAAAGCGGTTGATCAGCACCGCAAAGCGGCGGCGGGCGCGGTCCCATGTCATCTCCCTGACCGGAAAGACCGCGTCCTGCACCAAGGCCGAGATGACCTTCAGATCCTCGCCGTCCAGCGCCTTCAGCCGCATCGGCCGTGCGCCACCATCCTCGAAGCGCGCGTCAGTCATCGCCTTGCACCCGGTCGATTTGCGCCCCGCAGGCGCGCAGTTTCTCTTCTACCCTCTCATAACCGCGATCGAGGTGATAGACCCGGTTGACCACGGTTTCCCCCTCGGCGGCCAACCCGGCCAGAATCAGCGAGACCGAGGCCCGCAAGTCGGTGGCCATCACCGGGGCACCGCGCAACCGATCCACCCCCGTCACCGTGGCATGGCCGCCCTGCACGTCGATCCGCGCGCCCATCCGCCCCAGTTCCGGCGCGTGCATGAAGCGGTTTTCGAAGATTTTCTCCTCCAGCACCGAAACGCCCTCGGCGGTGCACATCAACGCCATCATCTGCGCCTGAAGGTCGGTGGGAAAGCCCGGAAACGGCGCCGTCACCACATCAACGGCCTTCACCCGGCCATTGCGCCGAGCGACGCGCAGGCCGCGGTCGGTCTCGGCGATGTCGATGCCGGCCTCGTACAGCTTGGCGGCGAAGCTTTCGACCAGCGAGAGTTTTCCGCCCAAAAGCTCCACTTCGCCGCCGGTGATCGCAGGGGCCAGCATATAGGTGCCAAGCTCGATCCGGTCGGTGACAACCCGGTGGGTCGCCCCATGCAGCCGGTCGACGCCCTCGATTTCGATGGTCGATGTACCCTCGCCCGCGATCTGCGCCCCCATTGCCCGAAGGCATCTCACGAGATCCACGATTTCCGGCTCGCGCGCGGCATTCTTCAGAACCGTGGTGCCCTTGGCCAGCGTCGCCGCCATCACCACGTTCTCGGTCGCGCCGACGGAGGCAAAGCCAAGCTCGTGCACCGCGCCCTTCAGTCCGTTCGGCGCGGTGGCGTGCAGGTAGCCGTCGCGCAGCTCGATCTCGGCGCCGAGCGCTTCCAGCGCGGTGATGTGCAGGTCCATCGGCCGCGCCCCGATGGCACAGCCGCCGGGCAGTGACACCTCGGCCCGGCCATGGCGCGCCAGAAGCGGCCCAAGCACGAGGTTGGAAGCCCGCATCTTGCGAACGATATCGTAGTGGGCAAGGTGGTTGTCGGCCCCGTGCGACGACAGCGCAATGACCTTGCCGTCATTCATCGCCGTCACCTCCGCGCCCAGCGATCGCAGAAGCTCCGCCATGGTGCGGATATCCGACAGCCTTGGCGCATTGGTCAGCGTCAGCGGCTCCTCGCTCAGAAGTGTGGCGGGCATGAGTGCGAGGCAGGCGTTCTTCGCCCCCGCAATGGGAATCGCACCGGAAAGTTCCGTCCCGCCCCTGATGATGATCCTGTCCACTGCCCTGCCGCCTTTCGCTTGCTGCCTCGATCGGGCCCGGATGCCCCGACCCTCAATCCTCTTTGTCGGTATCCGCCGACCCCGTCGCCTTGCGCGCCCGTGCCTGCGCCTTGCGCCGTGCCATGTTGGCCTTGAGCGCAGCCTTCAGCCGGTCTTCGCGGCTTGGCTTGACGGGTTTCGAAGGGCGTTGCCCGGCGCTTTGCTTCGAGGTCGGATCTGACATGGCCCCTTGCATACTACCACGACGGAATAGGGTCCAGATTGCGCTTGCACCGCTGAGCGATTGAGTCTAGTTCACCGCCCACGATGATAGGGCTGCTGTAGCTCAGAGGTAGAGCACTCCCTTGGTAAGGGAGAGGTCGAGAGTTCAATTCTCTCCAGCAGCACCATCTCGCTTTTTGCCCCGAACCAGACCGGATTTACCGGAGAGCGGAAAACACCGCTGCGCTGCGCTATCGCCCCGTATCTGACGGGCCGGCAGCACGGCGCGGCGCGCTCAAGGATCTTCTTGCACCAAGGCGCAGGGCGGTTAGCGTATCGCCGCCGGTCCTATTGTCGACAGAGGGGTGCCCGATCATGAAACTGCTGTTCATCCATCAGAATTATCCCGGCCAGTATCGGCAACTGGTGGAGTGGCTCGCCGCGCAAGGCGAACATGAGATCGTATTCCTGACGCAGCGCAAGGACATTCCACCCGCACGGGGACTCAAGGTGGTGCGCTACAATCGGCATCATTCCCCCGCCAAGGACGCCTATGCGCTGTCGCGCTACTGGGAAGAGAGCACAGGCTCGGGCTATGGTGCCGCGCTGGCCTGTCAGAAGCTGAAAGCGGCCGGCTTCACCCCCGATATCATCATCGGCCATGTCGGCTGGGGCGAACTGACATTCACCAAGCTCGTCTGGCCGAGTGTGCCGGTGCTCGGCTATTTCGAGTATTACTTTCTGGCCAAGGGCGGTTCGGTCGGGTTCGACCCGGAATTCCCGCCAACCGAGGCAACGCCCTACATCATGCACGCGCGCAACGCGGTGAACTTCATCAACCTCGAGACCGTGGACATGGGCCAGTCGCCGACGCAATGGCAGCGCGACACCT
>PFEX01000004.1:32336-36624 GCA_002783145.1 Rhodobacteraceae bacterium CG17_big_fil_post_rev_8_21_14_2_50_65_11
AGATCTTCACCTACATGGCGCGCAACATGGAACCGACGCGGGGGTTCCACGTCTTCATGCGCGCGCTTCCCCATATCCTTGAGGCGCGGCCAAAGGCGCGGGCGCTGATCATCGGCGGCAACGCGGTGTCCTACGGCAAGGAAAGCAAAGAGACGGGCGGCTACCGCGCGATGATGGAACGCGAGGTCGGCGATCGCGTCGATTGGGACCGGGTGCACTTCCTTGGCCGGGTGCCCTACGCAGATTACCAGTCGGTCATCCGGGTGTCGCGCTGTCACGTCTACCTGACGGTGCCCTTCGTGCTGTCATGGTCGCTGCTGGAATGCATGTCGATGCAGGCGACCATTGTCGCCTCGGACGTGGCCCCGGTGCGAGAGGTGATCAACCACGGCGAAACCGGCTTGCTGGTGGATTTCTTTGACCCCGAAGGGCTTGCCCGGCAGGTGGCAGAGGTTCTGGCGCGGCCCGGCGATTTCGCCCATCTCGGCCCAGCCGCGCGCGCCCGCGCCGTCGCGCACTACGATTTCGACACGCGCTGCCTGCCGGAACACGTAAAGCGGATCAACAGCCTCGCGCCAAGGGCCAAGCCGATTGCATTGTCCCGCTGACCGCTTTTGGCCGGGCCGATCAGTTCGACGAGTTGACCACGGTATTGGCGAGTCCGAACACGCTGCCCACAAGGCCGAACACCGTCTGGACCGAGTTGATCGGGCTTTCCGTGGCGAGCACCAGATCGCCGGACTGAACCCGGAAATTGCGCGCCGAGAACAGGCCGTCGGATGTTGTCAGGTCGAGCGTGAAGACAACGCGTTCCTGCCGCGGACCCCGTTCGCCGGGTCGCAGCGCCGATGCGGGATATTCCCGCATGATCAAGACGCCCTCCGGGTTGGCCCGGGATGAGGATACCCCGCCGATGATGGAAATCGCGTCAAGCGCGCTGACGATATCCTGCGTAAAGGGATGCTGAGCCTGACTGCCCGCCGCACCAAGCGACAGGAAATAGCGCCGATCCTCTTCCACGATCACCCGGTCGCCGCCGCGCAGGCGGGTATCAAGCTGTGGTTCCGAATAGAGCCGCGTGATCGAGGTGCCGAACACGTTGCCGCTGCGCATCAGGCGGATCTGCGGGTTTTGAAGACCGGACGACACGCCGCCACCCGCCGCGATCAAGCTGAGCACGGAATAGGATTGATCCGGCATCGGATAGGTGCCGGGTGCCCCGACACCGCCGACGAGATCGACGGAATTGTACCGCCCTGCTTGCAGCGAAAGCTGCACCTGCGCCGACGCCACGATAGCCTCAAGGTCCGATTGCAGCCGCTCGCGCGCGGCGTAAGGGGTCATTCCCGCGATCCGGGTTTCCCCGATATAGGGCATGAAGATGGTGCCGTTGGCCGACACCTGCATCTCATCGAGGTTGACCGACCGTTGGCCCGGCGTCGACAGCAACGAGTTTTCGTTGCTATCCCAAACCGTGACGCTGACGACATCGCCGGCGCTGATGATGTTGCTGCGGGGCCCGGCGCTTGCTGTGATCCAGTTCAGTTCGGGCTCGCCCAAGACAGGCCATTCGGCGAGCGTCGGCAGAAACGACCGGGTCACCGGGTAGATCGCGAAATCCGCCCCGGCATCGTCGCTACCACTGAGGATTTCCCGCTCGACCCCCGCACCGCGCGGCAATGAACACGCCGCGAGGGCAAGACAGAGCCCGAAAATCCCTATGGTTCGAAAAATACGGCCCATGCTTGTCCCTGTCGTCGAAAGTCGTTTTTCATGTCAAAGCGATTGTGGGCAAGATACGTATCACGGGGGTAGGGTCAACGGTTGCAGACGCGAAAGGCGAATTAGTGCGGGTCTTGTGTCTTGGGGCAACAGGTCGTCTTGGGCAGATGTTGCGCCGGGCATGGCACGAAGACCCACGCCTGGCGACGGTCTGGCACGGACGGCACCCCCGGCCGGGAGCGGATATGTTGTGCTTCGACATCCTCGGCGACACGCAGGCCCTGCACCATGCAATGCGACGTGCCGACGTCGTGCTGTGCCTTGCCGGTGTGACACCAGCCTCGGGCGCGGCCCTGAC
Organism: Rhodobacteraceae bacterium CG17_big_fil_post_rev_8_21_14_2_50_65_11; assembly: GCA_002783145.1. Lineage (GTDB taxonomy): Bacteria > Pseudomonadota > Alphaproteobacteria > Rhodobacterales > Rhodobacteraceae > Nioella. The sequence continues at coordinate 34,417 of PFEX01000004.1, forward strand.
ATTGAACCGCACGCTTGCCTTGGCGGTTCAGGCGGCGGCAGGGGCGCGGCCGGTTTTGCTGGCGTCCTCCGCAGCGGTCTACGGGCGGGCGGAGGGGCCGTGCCGAGAGGAGGACGAGGCCCGACCGACCGCCCCCTATGGACAGGCGAAGATCGAGATGGAGAATGCGGTTCTGGCGCAGGGCGGGCCGGTGACGTGCCTGCGGATCGGGAATGTCGCGGGCGCAGATCAGATCCTCGGGCGTGTGGCGGCGGGAACGCCGATCACGCTGGACCGGTTCGCCGATGGCCGCACCCCGGCGCGCAGCTATATCGGCCCCGCAACGCTGGCCGGGCAGCTTGCCGATCTGTGCCTTGCGGCCGGACGTGGCGTTGCCCTGCCCCCGGTTCTGAACGTGGCTGCGCCCGGCGCTGTCGAGATGGGGGCGCTTCTGGATGCCGTGCCCCACCCGTGGCACCCGCGCCCGGCCCCGGCAGAGGCCATTGCCAAGGTTGTGCTGGACACGCAACGTCTTGGCCGCTTACTGACGCTCGACCCGGCGACCGGAACGCCGGAACGGCTTGTCGCGGAATGGCGGGCCGACCTCGAAAAGGCGGAGCTGGAGCGATGACATGGCGCAAGCGACTCTTTGACCTCTTCTTCGCAAGCCTGCTGGTGATCATCCTTGGCCCCATCATCCTGTGGCTGATCTGGACAGTCTGGCGCGAACAGGGCCGCCCGATCTTTTACGCGGCGGAGCGGATGAAGACCCCCGATACAGCGTTCCGCCTGCTCAAGTTCCGCACCATGACCGTGGTGGACGAGGACAGCGGCGTGTCCGGTGCCCACAAGGCAGCGCGGATCACGCCCACCGGGGAATGGCTCCGGCGCAAGCGGCTGGATGAATTTCCGCAGCTTTGGAACATTCTGAAAGGCGATCTGAGCTTTGTCGGGCCGCGCCCGCCGCTGCGCGAATATGTCGAACGGTTTCCAGCGGTTTACCGCGACGTGCTCAAAAGCCGACCCGGCGTCACCGGGCTGGCCACGATCACCTACCACAAGCACGAAGAACGCCTGCTGGCGCGCTGCACCACGCCAGAGGACACCGACGCCACCTATTGCCGGTCCTGCATCCCGATGAAGGCGCGGCTGGACCTGATCTATCAGCGCCACCAAAGCACCTGCTACGATTTCGACCTCGTGTTCCAGACCATCGGAAACCTCTTCCGGCGACAGTCCTGAACCGGGCCGAATGCCCCCGTCCCCGGTCTCGGCGGACAGCGGCATGGGTCAGGAATAGATGATATCCTTGTGGTAGCGGCGCAGGAACAGCAGGCCGAACACGGTCAGAACGAGGCTGAGCCCGAAGACATAGCCGGGATCGACATAGCTCGCCTCGTAGCTGACATAGAACGCGCCGCGCATTTCCCCGGTCACATGCATCAGCGGATTATACCAAAGATAGCCGCGATACGGTTCGGGAATGCCATCGTAAAGAAAGATAATGCCGGAGACAAGAACAAGCGGGCGGGTCACGATGCCCCAGACCTGCTGCCAGACCGGGAACTTTGCCATCAGGAAGCAATTCATCACGCCGAAGCCAATGGCCAGCGATATCGCCATGGCATACCCCATCAGGATGCGGTCGACCTCCAGCGTGGTGCGCGTCTCGAACAGCGCGAGGATCGCGTAGAGAATGAGATAGCTGACCAGCAATTGCGTCAGGGTGTTGAGCACGAACCGCGCGATGATCGTATCCATGAAGGTGATGCGCGGATAAGCGAGAAGTTGACGTGAAAACCCCAACGACATGCCCAGTTTGCCCGAGACATCCAGGAACAGGAAATACGGCAGAAGCCCCGTCGCATAGAAAATCGCAAAATTGCTGCCAAGCGGCGGAGATCGAAAGCCCGTCGAGAAGATAGCAACCATTAGCAAGATCCCCCCCAGGGGCTGAAGCACCGCCCAGAGATACCCGCCGGGGGACCGGCCGTAGGTTGTGTTCATCTCTCGCAGAATCAGCGCGCCGATCGAGCGCAGCGACGTGAATCGCGGCCGCAATCGAACAGATTTCAGGGGCTTCGTGCCGTCTGTGTCAGTAAAGAAAGCCATGTCACCGATATAAGTGAGCGCTGGAAAAAACGCTGGTCATTGGGTAGCAAGTAGTCACAGAGTTTGCCATCACGCAAGGTATTACCCCCCATGTCAGAGCCTCGGACCCCCCCCCCC
>PFEX01000004.1:36634-42382 GCA_002783145.1 Rhodobacteraceae bacterium CG17_big_fil_post_rev_8_21_14_2_50_65_11
GGCCACCCCCGCCGGCGGTGACGCGCCCGCGAAGCCAGCAAGGGCGCAGGACACCCAGAGGGCGCCGAGGGCGGGCAAGCAGGATGCCGCTGGCCCGGCTGCAAAAGCGAATGCCCGGCAAGAAGCGAATGCCCGGCAAGAACAGGCGCAGCCCACGCCGGCACCGCCGGTCAAGCGCGCCCGGTGGAAGCTGCGGCACAGCCTCGTTGTCCTGTCTTTCATCGTGATGGTCTTGGCCCCGTGCCTCCTGGCCGCCTATTACCTGTGGAACCGCGCGGCGGACCAGTACATTTCCCGCGTCGGCTTCTCGGTGCGCACCGAGGAGGCAAGCTCGGCGATCGAGCTTCTGGGGGGGATTACCAGCCTGTCAGGGTCGAGTTCCTCCGATACCGACATTCTTTATGAATTCCTGCAAAGTCAGGAGTTGGTTGAAAGAATTGATCGAGAGCTTGACCTGCGCGCCATATGGTCGCGGGTCGACCCCAGCGACGACCCGATCTTCGCGTACCACGCGCCGGGCACGATCGAGGATCTCGTGGATCATTGGCAGCGCGCCGTGCGAATCTACTACGATGGCGGCACCGGCCTGATCGACATTGAAGTGTTGGCCTACGATCCGCAGGACGCCCGCGCCATCGGGCAAATGATCTTTGAAGAGAGCAGTTCCATGATCAACCAGCTCTCGGCGATCGCCCGCGAGGATGCGATCGGCTATGCCCGTGATGAACTGGAACAGGCCGAGGATCGGCTGGCGGCGGCGCGCATCGCCCTTGCCGAGTGGCGCAATGAAAACCAGACCGTCGATCCGACCGCCGACACGGCAGGGCAGATGGGGCTGGTGACAAACCTGCAAGCGCAATTGGCCGAAGCCCTGATCGAACTCGATCTCCTGCGCGACACGACCAGCCGCGAAAACGACCCCCGCGTTACACAGGCGGAACGGCGCATCACCGTTATCCAGAACCGGATCGACGCGGAACGCTCCGTGCTGGGTGCGAACGGGTCGGGCCGGACCGCCTTTGCCGATCTGGTTGGACAGTTCGAACGGCTCGCCGTCGATCAGGAATTCGCCGAACAGGCCTACACCACCGCACTGGCTTCTTTCGACGCGGCGCGCAACGATGCCCGGCGGCAAAGCCGCTATCTTGCCGCGCATGTCCGCCCGACACTGGCGGAAGCGTCGCAATATCCTGATCGTCCGTTGCAGTTGGCGGTGCTGACCCTGTTCGCTTTCCTGATATGGACCGTCATCGTCCTTGTCGCCTACAGCTTGCGGGACCGCAGGTAGCGAGGGTCGGAAAATGCTGGAATTTCGCAACCTCCGCAAGGAATTCGTCCTGCGCGGTCGGCGCGCCACGGTGATCGACGACCTCAACATCACCCTTCCGACGAACGCGTCGGTGGGATTGTTGGGGCGCAATGGCGCGGGCAAATCGACCCTGTTGCAATTGATCTCGGGCGCGATGGAACCGACCTCTGGCGAAATCCTGTCTTCCGGGACGATTTCATGGCCGGTAGGGTTTGCAGGGTCGTTTCACCCGCAACTGACAGGCTACCAGAACACCAAGTTCATCGCCCGCGTCTACGGCGTCGACACGCGCGAACTGGCCCAGTTTGTCGAGGATTTCGCCGAACTGGGGCCAAGCTTTTACCAACCGTTCCGCAGCTACTCCTCCGGCATGAAATCGCGCCTGTCCTTCGGCGTCTCGATGGGGATTCATTTCGACACCTACCTTGTTGACGAGGTCACCTCTGTCGGTGATGCGGCCTTCAAGGAAAAAAGCCAGGCGCTTTTCAAGGAACGCATGAAACATTCCGGCGCGTTCATGGTCTCGCACAGCATGGAACAGATCCGTGCGGTGTGCGAGGTCGGTGTCGTGCTGGATAAGGGCAAGGCGACCTTCTACGATGATATCGAAGAGGCAATCCAGAAGCATTTGCAGAACATGAAAGTCAGGTAGCCGGATCAGGTAGCCGGAAAGGCGCGCAAACGCGCCGGGCGGATCAGACCTCCAGATCGGCAACGAAAATGCCCGTCGCCCCGCCGGTGCAGGACGCCACCAGCATGCCGCCAGCCCGGACATGGTCGGGGTGCCGTTCATAGGCTAGATGCGCGTCGCGGTCCTCGAACTGGACGGAAAAGCCGTAGGCATAGCGCGGCGACTTGCCCTCGAAATCGCGGTTCGGACCATGGGCGAACCCGGACGCGCCCGGCAACTCGGCGCAAAGCTGCGCCAGGATCGGCATCGCCGCCTCGATCTGCGCGAGGCCGTCGGGATCGGCCGGGTCCATCAGGACGATGTGGTGGAGCATGCGGGTCAGCCTTCTTTCAGAGATGGGAACGGTGTCTGCGCCGATTGGCACGCGGCGGGGGTCATGTGTCCGGCCCGAGGCTGGAGGCGCGCGCCACCAGGTGCACCGGGCTGCGCAACTCCGGCGGCGGCCGCTCCCCGCCCGTCATCCATGACAGAAGCCGGGCGGCTGTGTCGCGCGCGAACCCGGCGATATCACAGCCGACCGAGGACAGCTGCGGCCAGCTTTGGGCAGCCTCCTCGATATCGTCGAAGCCGACCAGGCGGAACCCATCGCCCACGGGGCGCTCCGCACGCGCGAAGCCCGCTATCAGACCTAACGCCACAAGATCGTTGAAACAGATCGCGGCATCGACATCCGGGTGGTCCGCGATCAGCGTTTCGGCGGTCTGCATCCCGAAGGCGCGGGACGATTTGCCGTGCAGCGCCAGCCTGTCCCGCCCCTCGGCCTTCAGAACCTCGCACCAGCCGGATCTGCGTTCCTGCGTGATCGCCCGCCCCGGCAGGCCGCCGACGAAGGCGATCCGCCTTGCGCCCCGGTCGATCAGGTGACGCGTCGCCTCGGCGCTGCCGGCAGCGTAATCGAAACTGGAAAACGGGAACAGGTCGGTGCGCGCATCGACCCGGCGCAACACTTGCAGGACCGGCAATCCACTGCGCGCCAACGGGTCGAACGTGGCATCGGTGGCGCCATACGCGGGCGAGATCACCAGCGCCGATACGCCGTGCTCGATCATCGAGGCGACGAGTTTCGCCTGAAGCGCGGCATCCTCATCGGCATTGGCGATGAGGATCGCGTAGCCCCTTGCGGCCAGCGTCATCTGCAAGGTGGTGGCGAACTCGGTAAAGAACGGGTTCCTGAGGTCGTTGATCACTAACCCCACCAGCCCGACCGAGGCCGACCGCAGGTTTGCGGCGGCACGGTTGTAGACATAGCCGATATCGGCCATTGCCGCCTCTACCGATTTCCGCGTGTCCGCGCGCACCTGCGCAGATCCCTGAAGGACCAGAGAGACGGTGGATTTGGACACGCCCGCGCGGGCGGCGACATCCATTATGGTGGGGCGGCGTTTCATGGCTCCTTGTTAGCCGTCGATCCCGTGCAGCGCCAGAAGGCAGCGCATCCGGGTCTCGGCCAGATCGGGCCGCGTCAGCAGGCGGGCGCGGTCGGCAAGGCGGTAAACCTGCGCGAAATGCGAGATTTCGCGCGAAGATTGCAAACCTCCGGGCATCACGAAATGGGGTTGCGTTCCGTTGAGCCAGCTCAGGAACGCGACACCGGCCTTGTAGAACTGCGTCGGCGCCTTGAATATCTCGCGGCTCAGCGGGACGGTCGGCGCCAGAAGCGCATGGTAGGTCTCGCGGTCATCCTGTGCCAAGGCTTCCAGCGCCTGCGCCGCAGCGGGGGAAATGGCAGCGAATATCCCCAGAAGCGCATGGGAATGGCGCGTGCCGTCGCCTTCGATCAGCGCGGCGTAGTTGAAATCGTCGCCGGTATAAAGGCGGACGCCCTTGGGCAGGCGGGCGCGGAATGCCTCCTCGTGGGCCTGATCCAGAAGGCTGATCTTGATGCCATCGACCTTCGCGGCATGGCGCGTGATCAGATCGAGCACGATGGCGTTGGTCGCGACAAGGTCCACGCCGCCCCAATACCCGGCGAGAGAGGGGTCGAACATCTCGCCCAGCCAATGCAGGATCACCGGCTGCGCCGCCTCGCCAATCAGCGTGTCATAGACCCTCGCGTAGTCATCGGGGGTGGCACCGATCGCGGGTAGCGCGCGGGTCGCCATCAGGATGATCTGCCCCCCCACCGCCTCGACCGCCGCCATCTGGGTGCGATAGGCGTCGATGATCGCCTCCGGGTTCGTCAGTTCCGCCAGTGTCTTGTGATCCGTTCCCACCCCACAGGCGACGCGCGGGCGCATCGGGTGGGCTTTCGCCTCAGCCATCGTGCGCACGATCAATTCCTTCGCGGTCGCCCAATCCACGCCCATGCCGCGCTGCGCGGTGTCCATCGCCTCGGCCAGCCCCAGCCCCTGGTCCCACAGGCCATGCCGAAAGCGCAGCGTCGCGTCCCAGTCGATGGCCGGCCTGCCCAGCCACGGATCCCGCTCCGCCAACGGATCGCTGATCGCATGCGCGGCGGCAAAAACCGTGCGGTTGAACGGCACCCGTGGCGCGCGCGGGATCAACGGGTCGCCGGTCAGGCGATACTCCTCAAGCGTTCCCTCGTAGGTCGGCAGCAGCATGGCCTAGCCCCTTGCATCTTCGCGGATCATGTCGGCGGCCTTTTCACCGATCATGATCGCTGCGGCGTTGGTGTTGGAGGAAATGACCGTCGGCATGATGGAGGCATCCACCACCCGCAGCCCGTCGATCCCGTTAAAACGCAAGCGCGGATCGACCACCGCCTTGCTGTCTGCGCCCATCCGGCAGGTGCCTGCGCAATGATGCGAGGTCTTGGAGTGTTCGCAGATGAAATCGTAATAGTCCTGATCGGTCTTCACCTCTGGACCCGGCAAGCGCTCTGCCTTGACGAAACGCGCCAGCGGAGCCTGCGCCATGATCTCCTGCGTCAGCTTGAGGCCCCGGATCGACATTTCCCGGTCGCGCGCGTCTTGCAGGTAGTTCGGGTCGATCAGCGGCGCCTTGGCCGGGTCGTCCGATTGCAGCCGCACGCTGCCGCGCGAGCGTGGGCGCAGGTAGCAGGAATTCAGCGTCACGCCCCCCTGCGGCATGGCAGCGACGCCCTTCTCGATCCCGGTGCCGAGGCCGAGGTGGAATTGCAGATCGGGTGAGCGCGCATCGGGGTCTGCATACCAGAAGCCACCGGTTTCGAACAACGACGACGCCACCGGCCCCTTGCGCGTCAAAAGGTATTGCAGCCCGGCAAGCGCGGCCATGTACGGTTTCGCATAGCGGTCATAGCTGTAGGGGCCGCTGAGTTCGCTGATACAATAGAGGTCGAGGTGATCCTGAAGGTTCTCGCCCACCTGCGGCTGATCGAAAACCACCGCGATGCCCAGATCGCGCAGGCTGTCGGCCGGGCCGATCCCCGACAATTGCAGCAGCCGGGGCGAGCCGATCGCGCCGGAACACAGCAGAACCTCCTGCGTGGCGGTGATGCGGGTGCCATCCATCATCTCGACGCCCGTGGCGCGCGCGCCCTCGACCACGATCCGGCGCACCTGCGCACCGGTCTGCACGGTCAGGTTCGGACGGCCCTCTTTCGGCGCGACATAGGCCATCGCTGCCGAGGATCGGCGCGCGTTTCGCTGGGTCAACTGGTAAAAGGCGACACCGTCCTGCGCGGCACCTGTCACATCCATGTTGCGCGGGATGCCCAGTGCGGCGGCAGCCTCGAAATACGCCTCGCAGATGGGCAGCGGGGAAATCGGTTACGATACGCCCAAGGGACCGCCCTTGCCGTGGTAGC
>PFEX01000200.1 GCA_002783145.1 Rhodobacteraceae bacterium CG17_big_fil_post_rev_8_21_14_2_50_65_11
CTTCCCGTCGAAGGAGGCCATTCACGTCACCCTTCTGACGCAGCTGATGGCCACGTGGCTCGACCCGCTGCGCGACCTCGACCCGGCGGGCGACCCGGTGGAGGAACTTCTGCGCTACATGCACCGAAAGCTGGAAATGAGCCGCGATTTGCCCCGCGAAAGCCGCCTTTTTGCCAACGAGATCGTGCAGGGCGCACCGCGCATGGCTCCGCATCTCGCAACCGAGCTGAAGCCGCTGGTGGATGAGACGGCGGCGCTGATCGAACGCTGGATCGCCGAGGGCCGGCTGGCCCGGGTCGATCCACGCCACCTGATCTTTTCGATCTGGGCGACGACGCAGCATTACGCGGATTTCGATACGCAGATCGAGGTGCTGATGGACGGCCGCGAGGTGCATGAGGGGGCCGCGGCCTTTCTCGACACGCTGTTCCGGCGGTTGCTGACGCCTTAACCGGTTGTTTACCGGCGCCGAGGCAGGCTGGGCGCATGCAAGTTTACGATGCGGAAAAACAGGCCCACCGGTGGATCGACCACATGTTCGCGGCAAAATCGGCCCGCCGCGGCTCGGTGGTCCGCCGGTCCCGTGCCTGGGTGGATCGCGAGGTGGGGCGCAGCCTGTTCGAGGCGGAGGTGCGCCGCCGGGGCTACCACCTGATCGAGACAGCGGACCAGTTCATCGTGGTCTGCCACAACGGACCGATCCGCATCCTGTTCTGAGAAAATTCGTCGAATTTTCTCAATGACGATTTTTCGACGAAAAATCTCTTCTACTACTCCGCCGCGCAGGCGCCGGGATTGTTGGGGTGCGTCGTCCAGTTGGCATACTCCCCCTCGACCACCTTGCCGGTCCGTTCATCGACCGTGCCGGTGGACAGCTCTTCCATCGTGATGCAGCCCTCGACCGGGCAGACATTCACGCACAGGTTGCAGGCCACGCATTCGGCGTCGATCACTTCGAAGGTGCGGTCCTGCGACATGGAAATCGCTTGGTGGCTGGTATCCTCGCAGGCCGCATAGCAGCGCCCGCACTTGATGCAGGCGTCCTGGTCGATGCGCGCCTTGGTCACGTAGTTGAGGTTCAGGTGCTGCCAGTCGGAACAATTGGGCACTGCGCGCCCGACCAGATCGGCAGTCGAGGCAAAGCCCTTCTCGTCCATATACTGGCCGAGGCCCGAGATCATTTCCTGCACGATCTTGAAACCGTAGGTCATCGCTGCGGTGCAGACCTGCACGTTGCCGGCACCAAGCGCCATGAATTCCGCTGCATCGCGCCAAGTCGTCACTCCGCCGATGCCGGAAATCGGCAGACCCTGCAACGACGGCGAGCGCGAGATCTCGGCCACCATGTTGAGCGCGATTGGCTTGACCGCCGGACCACAATAGCCGCCATGCGCGCCCTTGCCGTCGATGGTGGGTTCCGGCGCGAACAGATCCAGATCGACCGAGGTGATCGAATTGATCGTGTTGATCAGGCTGACCGCGTCGGCGCCGCCATCCTTGGCCGCCTGCGCCGGTTTACGGATATCGGCGATATTTGGCGTCAGTTTCACCATCACCGGCAGGTCTGAATGTTTCTTGCACCATTCGGTGACCTGCTGAACGTATTCCGGCACCTGCCCGACGGCGCTGCCCATGCCGCGCTCGCTCATCCCGTGCGGGCAGCCGAAGTTCAGCTCGACCCCGTCGCAACCGGTCTCAAGCACCCGGTCGAGGATCGCCTTCCAGCTGTCTTCGTTCACCGGCACCATGAGCGAGGCGATCAGCGCCCGGTCCGGCCAGTCCTTCTTGACGCGGGTCATTTCCGCGAGGTTCACCTCCAGCGGGCGGTCCGTGATCAGCTCGATATTGTTGAGGCCAAGCAGCCTCCGGTCGGCGCCCCAGATCGCGCCGTAGCGCGGGCCGTTCACGTTCACGATCGGTGGGCCTTCCTCGCCCAGCGTTTTCCAGACGACCCCGCCCCAACCAGCCTCGAAGGCGCGGCGGACGTTGTATTCCTTGTCGGTGGGCGGCGCCGAGGCCAGCCAGAAGGGGTTGGGGGACGTGATTCCGCAGAATGTTGTCGTCAGATCAGCCATGTGCTTACCCTCCCATCAGGGTCTGGTGGATGTCTTCGGCCGCGTCGCGGCCCTCGGCCACGGCGGCCACGGTCAGGTCCTCGCCGCCTTGCGCGCAATCGCCGCCGGCCCAGATCCCGGCCACGCCAGTACGGCCCGCGCCGCTGACGGCGATCTTGCCGCCCTCGATCTTCAGTCCCTCGGGCACACCGTCCAGCGTCTGCCCGATGGCTTTCAGCACCTGGTCGGCAGGCAGGGTGAAGGTTTCACCGGTGCCTGTCAGGCCATCCGGCCCGGACACCGTGTATTCGGCCTCCAGCCCTTGCGCCCTGCCGTTGCCGGTGATGCGGACAGGCCTGGCATTGAACACCAGACGCACGCCTTTCGCTGCCGCCAGATCCTGTTCGAAGCGGCTGGCCGGCATTTCCGCACGGCTGCGGCGGTAGAGGATCGTGACATTCTGCGCGCCCAGCAGTTTCGATTGCACGGCGGCGTCGATGGCGGTCATGCCGCCGCCGATCACCACCACATTGCGCCCGACGGGAAGGGCGGAAAGGTCGTCCGTCTGGCGCAGGTCGGCGATGAAATTCACGGCATCGAGGACGCCCTCCTTGTCCTCGCCCTCTGCGCCGAGCGCGTTCACGCCGGCCAGTCCCATGCCGAGGAACACCGCGTCATAGTCGGATTTCAGCGCCTCCAGGCCAAGGTCGCGGCCAAGCGCCTTGCCAGTGTGCAGCGTGACGCCCCCGATCTGCATCAGCCACTCGACCTCGGACCCGGCGAAATCGTTCACACTCTTGTAGGCAGCAATACCGTATTCGTTGAGCCCGCCGCCCTTGGGCCGGGCATCGAACAGCTCAACATCGTGGCCCTTCATCGCCAGCCGGTGCGCGCAGGACAGGCCCGCAGGCCCCGCGCCGACGACCGCCACCCGCTTGCCGGTCGGCGTGGCGCGGGTGAAGGGGTGCACGCCTGCCGCCATCAGCGTATCGGTGGCGTAGCGCTGCAACTGGCCAATGCTGACCGGCTTGCCTTCCGCCAACTCACGCACGCAAGCCTCCTCGCACAGGGTCTCGGTCGGGCAGACGCGGGCGCACATGCCGCCGAGGATGTTCTGATCGAGGATCGTTTTCGCCGCCGCTTCGGGCGTGCCGGTGGCGATCTGGCGGATGAAGAGCGGGATGTCGATCCCGGTCGGGCAGGCCGCGATGCAGGGCGCGTCATGACAGAAATAACACCGATCCGCGGCGACAAGCGCCTCATGATCGTCGAGGGGCGGATGCAGATCCGCGAAATTGGCGCTCAGATCTTCCGGGGCGAGCCGCGCGGGCGCGACTCCCGGGGTCATCGGGCTGTTCGTCATGGCTGCCTCCCTGATCGAATGGCTTTTCGGTCCATGGCAAACGCTGGCACAGGGCCTATTTTTGATCAAGTGGTAAAAAATGAAATCCGACAAATTCCCCACAGATGCCCAAGGTTGCGCCTACACTCTGCCCTGCATGCGCATTTGACGGGCAAGCCGGTCAGTACCGGGGGGGGGGGCGGATTCCTGTCCGGTTTGGCTTTTCTCGGCCTGCGCGAGAGCGTATACACGCCGGGACATGATCATCCGGGCGGGCCGATCCGTGGCTTGCCGCAACAACCGAGGGCGGAAATGGCAGACAAGACGCATGACGGGGACGTGGCCTTCATCAAGGCGCTGGCAGAGCTTCTGAACGAAAACGACCTGACGGAGCTTGAGGTCATGCGCGAGTATGACGAGCATGACAGCCTGAATATCCGCGTCAGTCGCCAGACCGTCATCGCCCCGGCCGCCCCCGCGCAGGCTGCCGCCGCGCCGTCTGCCCCTGCGCCCGCCCCGGCAACGCAGTCCCCTGCCCCCTCCGGCGATCCGGCGCAGGATCCCGGCGCCGTCACATCGCCCATGGTCGGCACCGCCTATTTGCAGGCAGAGCCGGGCACGCCCGCTTTCGTCAGCGTCGGCGATGACGTGAGCGAGGGGCAGGTCTTGCTGATCGTCGAGGCGATGAAAACGATGAACCAGATCCCGGCCCCGCGGGCGGGCAAGGTCACCCGCATCCTGATCGGCGACGGCGACCCGGTGGAATTCGGCACGCCGCTGATGATCCTCTCCTGAAGGGCGGTCGCATGTTCAAGAAAATCCTCATCGCCAACCGGGGCGAGATCGCCCTGCGCGTGATCCGCGCCGCCCGCGAAATGGGCATCCAGACCGTCGCCGTTCATTCCACCGCCGACAGCGACGCGATGCATGTGCGCATGGCCGACGAGGCGATCTGCATCGGCCCGCCCTCCGGCGCGCAAAGCTACCTCAATGTGGCCGCGATCATCTCGGCCTGCGAAATCAGCGGTGCCGAGGCGATCCATCCCGGTTACGGCTTCCTGTCGGAAAACCAGAATTTCGTGCAGATCGTGGAAGATCACGGGATCAAGTTCATCGGCCCCTCGGCGGACCATATCCGCATCATGGGCGACAAGATCGCCGCCAAGGAGACGATGAAAAACCTTGGCGTGCCGTGCGTTCCGGGATCCGAGGGCGGCGTGCCCGATCTGGAAACCGCGCGCCGCGTTGCGGGCGAAATCGGCTATCCGGTGATCGTCAAGGCTACAGCCGGCGGCGGCGGGCGCGGCATGAAACTGGCAAAATCGGCCAGCGAGATCGACCACGCCTTCGGCACCGCCCGCTCGGAAGGCAAGGCCGCCTTCGGCAATGACGAAGTCTACATAGAGAAATACCTTGCCACGCCGCGCCATATCGAGGTGCAGGTCTTTGGCGACGGCAAGGGCGGCGCGGTGCATCTGGGCGAGCGCGACTGTTCCCTGCAACGCCGCCACCAGAAAGTGTTCGAAGAGGCCCCTGGCCCCACCATAGATGCCGAGACGCGCGCGCGCATCGGCAAGACCTGCGCCGACGCCATCGCCGCGATCGGCTACGAGGGCGCGGGCACGATAGAGTTCCTGTTCGAGAACGGCGCGTTCTTCTTCATCGAGATGAACACCCGCCTGCAAGTGGAACACCCGGTGACCGAAGGCATCTTCGGCGTCGACCTCGTGCGCGAACAGATCCGCGTGGCCGAGGGCCTGCCCATGTCGTTCACGCAAGACGATCTGCACCTTGAGGGGCATTCCATCGAGGTGCGCATCAACGCCGAGAAACTTCCCAACTTCTCGCCCTGCCCCGGCACGGTCACGCAGTATCACGCCCCCGGCGGGCTCGGGGTGCGGATGGACTCGGCGCTCTATACCGGCTATGCAATCCCGCCCTATTACGACAGCCTGATCGGCAAGCTGATCGTGCATGGCCGCGACCGGCAAGAAGCGCTGTCGCGTCTCAAGCGCGCGCTTGGCGAGTTGATCATCGACGGGGTAGACACCACGATCCCGCTGTTTCACGCACTGCTGGAGGAAGACGCGGTGCTGACCGGGGATTACAATATCCACTGGTTGGAAAAATGGCTGGAAACGAACCTTGGCTGATCCTCTCTGATCAACAGAGTGTTGCCCGGGTGAATAGCAGAATTCCCAAGCGGTCCGGCGCTTGTACTGTTAGGGATATGTCATGGCCCGCGACGTTTTGCACCCGCGCCAACCGGCGCTGACACCCGATCTTCTGTTGCGGGCCTACGCGGCGGGGATCTTTCCGATGTCGGAATCGCGCGATGATGACAGCGTGTTCTGGGTCGATCCGCAGATGCGCGGGATCATCCCGCTCGGCGGGTTCCATATCTCGCGGTCGCTGGCGCGGCGGATTCGGCGGATGCCCTACAGCGTCCATGTGAACCGCGATTTCGCCGGCACCGTCGCGGGCTGCGCCGACCGGGCAGAAACCTGGATCAACCCCACGATCTACACCCTCTGCGAACAGCTGCACCTTGCGGGCTTCGCCCATTCGGTCGAGGTCTGGGACGGGGCAAAGCTTGTCGGCGGCGTCTACGGCGTTAGCCTGGGCGCGGCGTTCTTCGGCGAAAGCATGTTCTCACGCCGCACCGACGCCTCCAAGATCGCCCTTGCCTACCTGGTCAGCCGGCTGCGCTATGGCGGCTTCCAGTTGTTGGATACGCAATTCGTGACCGACCACCTGATTACGCTCGGCGCCATCGAAATCCCGCGCGCGGACTATCACCGGCGGCTCGAACGGGCGCTGCACTGGGACGCGCATTTCCTCGCTCAGCCGTCGCCAGTATCGGCCGAGGAGGTGTTGCAGCGCAGAACCCAGACGTCATAGCGTGGGTGTTCCAGCGCCGACAGCGCCGGGCTGGAGGCGACCATCCAGCCATCGAACAGCGCCAACCCCTCAAGATCCATGATCTCCAGATGCGCATAAGCCTCGGACGCAGCCTGACCCTCGGGATAGCGGCAATCCGTCAGGCGCAGCGCGATGCGCCCCAGAACCGCCGTCTGGTCAACCGCAAGCTCCAGATCGGTGGATCGGCCAACCGTCTTGTCCAGAACCCGCAGGATCGCACCTTGCCCCGCGACGACGACCGGTCCTTCGCTACCGGTGGCGGTCGGGTCCAGCGTCAGCAGCACCCCGTCCTGTTGGGCAAACGCCGCAAGCGGCGCGATCAGCGCCGCCATGACCAGCCCGGCCAGCCTCATTCGCTGCTGCCGCCCACGGCACGCAGAATCAGCGTCGTCAGGCTGACCGCGCTTTGGGTTTCGTAGATCTCGTCGCCCGGTTCGAGGGTCATCGCCGATCCGCCCGGCACGAGTTCAAGGAAGTTGCCGCCAAGCAGCCCCTCGGAGGCAATCACTGCCTGCGTGTCTTCGGGCACCGCGATCCGGTCGGACACCGAGAAATCCACATCGGCACGGAAGGTTTCGGGGTTCAGGTCCAACGCAGTGACCGATCCGACGCGGACCCCTGCCAGCCGCACATCGGTGCCCACGCGCAGCCCGTCCGCCGACCGGAATGACGCCGCAAGTTCATAGCTGCCATCGCCGCCGCGCGCCCCGGTCACCTGCCCCGCATAGAGGAAAAAGCCGACGGCAACGGCCAGCACGGCCCCCCCGACAAGCACTTCGGTCACATTTTCGGACATTGCTCAGCTCCTGCCGGCTGCCCGCGCGCAGGCGGGCTGTTATTCGGGGCGCCAGGCCTCGTAATCGCTGCGACCCGCAGGCTCCGCCCGGCGGATCGACCCGGCCGGCGCATAGGCGGCCACGGTCCCGGTCAGATTCGGCTGGTGCGGCTTTTCCCAGGCCTTGTGCGCGAACGGTTTGCTGGCCGGTGTTTCGTCAAAGGTATGGTGCAGCCAGCCATGCCAGTCCGGATTCACGCGGCTGGCCTCGGCCTCGCCGTTGAAGATGACCCATCGGCGTTTGCCGTCGCGGGTCTGGTAATAGATGTTGCCCTGGTCGTCCTCGCCCACCTTCTGACCCTTGCGCCATGTGAACAATTGGGTGCCGATGGTCTGACCGTTCCACCAGGTCACGAGACGGTTGAGGAAAGAGAGCATGGGGTGCCTCCGGCAATGAACGCGTTAGGGATCTAATGCCGCATCTGGCGCGCGAGGTCCAGCGCGAAACCCCGCAGGGAAATGTCGCGGGCGGGAAATGTCGCCCGCGACAGATCAGCCGCGTCTCAGGCGGCAAGCGCCGTTTCGGCGGCGGTGTAGTCCAGCCCAAGGTCGCGGGCCACCGCCTCGTAGGTCACCTTGTGGTTCCAGACATTGAGCCCGTCCGCCAGGTGCGGATCGCGCGCCAGCGCCTCTTTCCAGCCCAGATCGGCAATGCGCAGCGCATGCGGCAGCGTCACGTTGTTGAGCGCATAGGTCGAAGTGCGCGCCACCCCGCCGGGCATGTTGGCGACGCAGTAGTGCACGATCCCGTCGACGGTAAAGATCGGGTCGGCATGGGTGGTGGCGTGCGAGGTCTCGAAACAGCCGCCCTGGTCGAT
>PFEX01000071.1:0-7809 GCA_002783145.1 Rhodobacteraceae bacterium CG17_big_fil_post_rev_8_21_14_2_50_65_11
AGTTTGACCGCGAGGAGGGCATCCTCGATGCCGGACGGCTGGCGCGGGTGGTGGCGAACCCGACGACGCCGCTGTCGTTCAAGGTCGAGAAGGACACCGAGTTCCGCGATACCGTCGTGACGCTTCTGCTGGACAATTCGGGCTCGATGCGCGGACGCCCGATTTCCATTGCCGCCATTTGCGCCGATGTGCTGGCTCGCACGTTGGAACGCTGCGACGTCAAGGTAGAGGTGCTTGGCTTTACCACCCGCGCGTGGAAAGGCGGGCGCGCGCGCGAGGCGTGGCTGGCAGAGGGCCGCCCGCAACAGCCCGGCCGCCTGAACGACCTGCGCCACATCATCTACAAGCCCGCAGACACGCCGATGCGGCGCAGCCGCGACAATCTCGGGTTGATGATGAAGGAAGGGTTGCTGAAGGAAAACATCGACGGCGAGGCGCTGGAATGGGCGCATCGGCGGATGCTGACGCGGCCCGAACAGCGCAAGATCCTGATGGTGATTTCCGATGGCGCGCCGGTGGATGATTCCACGCTTTCCGTCAACCCGTCGAACTACCTCGAAAAACATCTGCGCGACGTGATCGCCATGGTCGAGCGGCGCCGCGCTGTCGAACTTCTGGCGATCGGCATCGGCCATGACGTGACCCGCTATTACGAGCGTGCCGTCACCATCACCGATGCCGAACAACTGGCCGGCGCGATGACCGAGCAGCTTGCCTCGCTGTTCGACAGCGACCCGAGGGCACGGGCACGGTTCCTCGGGCTGAAACGGGCGGTTTGATATCCTTCCGGTCGGGTTGGCGGAGAGAGCGGGAGCGAGGGGCCAGCCCCTCGCGCTCCCCGAAGTATTTTTGCCAAGAAGAAAGACAATTTTATTCAAATTTTCGATTGTTTGTCTTGCGCGGCGCGGTTTGGCGGCGGCACACAAGCGATGGACAAACCGCGCGTCAGGGTGCAGGTTCCGCACCGATGACAGATACGACGCCCACCCGCTTTCAATCCTTCACCGCCGCGAGCCGCCCCGAGCAGGGACCGCCGCGGCTGGCTGCCCTGCGAGACACACTTTCGAGGGTGGGGCTGGACGGACTCCTGGTGCCGCGCGCGGACGCGCATCAGGGCGAATATGTCGCCGCCTGCGACGAACGGCTGGCGTGGCTGACGGGCTTTACCGGATCAGCCGGGTTCTGCGCGGTGTTGCAGAGCGTGGCCGCGGTCTTCGTCGACGGGCGCTACCGGGTGCAGGTCCGCGAACAAGTGGCAGCGGAGGCGTTCACGCCGGTCGACTGGCCCGAAACCGCGCTTGAGGACTGGTTGCAGGACCACCTTCCCGAGGGCGGCACCATTGGCTTCGACCCGTGGCTGCACACCAGCCGCGAGATCGACCGGCTGGACGCAGCGTTGACGCCCGCCCGGATCGCGCTTCGCCCGGTCGCGAACCCGATCGACGGGATCTGGACCGATCGCCCGGGCCGCCCCAAGGCGCCGGCCGTGGCGTTCCCTGCCGAGGTTGCCGGGAAGACATCGGGCGAAAAGCGCGCCGAGATCGCAAGAACGCTTGCCGAATCGGGGCAGGCAGCAGCGGTGCTGACGCTGCCCGATTCCATTTGCTGGCTGCTCGATATCCGGGGCGGCGACCTGCCCCATCTGCCCGTCGTTCAGGCCTTCGCCGTGATTGACAGCCGGGGGCACGTGACGCTTTTTTCCGATCCTGAAAAGCTCGCCCTGCTTGGACCGGATCCTGATATCACACTGGAACACCGGGATGATTTCGAATCTGGCATCGCGGTGCTTACCGGCCCCGTCCGGGTCGATCCGGCGACCGCGCCACACAAGATCCGCATGGTACTGGACGCGGCGGGCATCGAGATTGCCGCCGCAGAAGACCCCTGCATCCTGCCCAAGGCCTGCAAGACACCTGCCGAGATCAAGGCCACGACCGGGGCCCATATCCGCGACGGGGCGGCCTTCGCCCGGTTCCTGCACTGGTTCGACGACAAGGCGCCGACCGGCGGCCTGACCGAGATCGACTGCGTCCGCGCACTGGAGGATTTCCGCGCCGAAACCGGCCTGTTGAAAGACATTTCCTTCGACACGATTTCCGCCGCCGGGCCGCATGCCGCCCTGCCCCATTACCGGGTGACGGAGGCCTCGAACGCGGCGATTGCGCCCGGCCAGATCTACCTTGTCGATTCCGGCGCGCAATACGTAGACGGCACAACGGACATCACCCGGACGCTCGCCGTGGGCGCGCCGGGCGAAACGGAACGCGGCGCGTTCACGCAAGTGTTGCGCGGCATGATCGCGGTGAGCCGCGCGCGCTTTCCCAAGGGCATCGCGGGCCGCGATCTGGACAGTTTCGCGCGCATGGCGCTGTGGCAGGCGGGGCGCGATTTTGACCACGGGACCGGGCATGGCGTCGGTGTCTACCTGTCGGTGCACGAAGGGCCGCAGCGCATTTCGCGCGCCTCGACCAGACCGCTTGAACCGGGCATGATCCTGTCGAACGAGCCCGGTTATTACCGCGAGGGGGCCTTCGGCATCCGCATCGAGAACCTCGTGGTGGTGCGCGAGGCCGCGGCCCTGCCCGGTGGCGATGCGCGCGCCATGTTGTGTTTCGACACGCTGACATGGGCACCGATCGACCGGCGTCTGATTGACGCAGAGGTGCTCAACAGGGACGAAATCGCCTGGCTTGACGCGTATCATGCGCAAACTGCCGAAAAGCTGCGCCCGCACCTGCCGCAAGAGACGGCAGAGTGGCTGGACCGGGCCACTGCCCCCTTGTGACATCTTCCTGTTACAGACAGGCGGCAGACCGACCGGCAAAGCGATCACGAAACGACGAGGGAGAGGGAGAGGGACAATGACCAGCCATATCAAGATCCGCAAGGCCACCGGCACTTGGGTCGTGCGCGCCGGCGGCGCCGTTCTGGGGGAATCGAAGAACGCACTGGAACTGACCGAGGGCGAGTATCCCCCCGTCATCTATTTCCCGCGCGAGGATATCGGGATGGCCTTTCTCGACGCGACCGACATCACCAGCCATTGTCCCTTCAAGGGCGACGCCCGGTTCTATTCGATCGTGACCAAGTCGCAGGTCATCAAGAACGCCGGCTGGTCCTACGAGACCCCGACCGAGGACGCGACCGAGATCGCCGGCTACCTCGCCTTTTATCCCAACATGGTGGCGGTGGAAAATCTCTGAACGGCTCACGGCTTTCGGCACCTGACAACAGGTCCCCGTTCGCGCCGAACAGTGGCTGTCACGATTGTCGGCTGTGCGTGACTTTTCGGTCGTCCGTATGCAGCTTGCGCAGGTCTGGTTGCAGGGCGCATTTAACCGACGCCGGTCTCGGTATGCACGCGCTGGCTGACCAAAAAAACCGCGAAATGCCCGCGAAAATGAAGATGCCGCGATAGCCACGGGCAAATGACACCACCTGCACACGTTCGCTACCGTGAGCGAGCATATGTGCTGCATTGATGGCAGGTGTTCCATCCCGGATGATCACATGTCTCCTCGGCGATCCGCTTTTTTCATGGCAAGATCGGGTCCGAGGGACATGCGCGACGGGGCGCGGACATGCTGTTCCATCGTCACAGGCAAGCGACGACGACGCCGGACGTGAGGGCGACCCAATCGTCAGCTATGTTCTTCCTCTGCCGTCGCGGCGAGGGCGCGGTTATAGGCCTTGAGCGCATCAACATGGTACAGCACGCCCTCCAGTGCCGGCGGCGCGTCACCCGGCGCCAGCGTCACCACCGGGATCCGGTCAAGCCCGGTGCGCTCGAACACCGGGATGGCGCGTTCCAGCGTCGCGTTCCGGTCGAGGTAGATGCCCTGCTCGATCAGCGTCAGCAGTGCCTCGGCCTCGTCCGTCCGGTCATGATCGAGCGGGCGCATCACCTTGCCAACCCGAAACATCGCCAGCAGGTAGGACTGCGGCCCGGCGGCAAGGTGGATATTGCGCCGCTCCAGCAAGGTCAGGAAAAACGACCGGTCGACGAGGCGGCTTGCCAGTGCGGTGGACATCGACACCGAGACCATGACCGCGATGCCGGTCTGCCAGTCGCCGGTCAACTCGAAGACGATGAGCGTGGTGGAGATTGGCGCGCCCAGCACCGCCGCCGCCACCGCCCCCATACCTGCAAGGGCGTACAGCGTCACCGATCCCGAGACATCCGGCAACAGGCTGGTGGCGATGATCCCGAAGGCCAGCCCGGTCAGCGCCCCCACCATCAGCGAGGGCGAGAACACCCCGCCCCCCATGCGGCCAGCGATGGTGATGCCCACGGCGATGCTCTTGAGCAGCGCGAAGACGATCGCCTCGTACAGCAGCAACTCGCCTGTCAGCGCCGCCGATGTGGTCTCGTAGCCGACCCCGATGATATGCGGAAACCCGATCGCCAGCAGGCCCAGCAACGCCCCCGCCAGCGCCGGCCGCAACCAGCGCGGGATGCCCGCACGGCGCTGCACCAGGTTGCCCAGGTCGTCGGCCCAGAAGATCGCCCGCATCATCAGCGCCGCGACCACGCCGGCCAGAAGCCCGAGGATCAGGAAGGCCGGAAGCTCAACGTAGAAGGCCAGCGCACTGTCGGTGCTCAGATGGAACTCTGTCACGTCACCAAAGGCCAGACGGCTGATCACGGTGCCCGCAACCGAGGCGATGACGATCGGCGCAAAAGCATGCACGGCGAAATGGCGCAGCACCACCTCAAGCGCAAACAGCGCCCCGGCGATCGGCGCATTGAAAGAGGCCGAGACCGCGGCGGCGACCGCACAGCCCAGAAGGTCGCGCCCGGTGATTCCGTCGGCGCGGATCCAGTCCGACACCTTGCTGGAAATCACCGCCGCCAGATGCACCACCGGCCCCTCGCGGCCCGAAGACCCGCCGGAACTGAGCGTGATCAGCGAGGCCAGCGCCGAGGCCAGACCCGCCTTCTGTTCCACCCGGCCATCGGCCAGCGCCGCGCCCTCGATCACCTCTGCGACAGAGCGGACCCGCCCATCGGGTGTGAACCAGTGCAGGATCAGCCCGACGACCAGCCCGCCCGCGATCGGCAGCACGAGGATCAGGACCCACGGCAAACCTTCGGCGAAACTGTGCAGCATCCGCGGGTCGTCGACCCGGTATAGCGTCGATTGCAGCCAGCCGATCCCCTTGCGAAACAAGAGTGCGGCAAAGCCCGCCGCGATCCCCACGGCGAGCGCGATGAACCAGAACTGGATCTGGCTCGGCCCCTTGTGGCGCATGACCTCCCAGCCGCCGCGCGCCGCCGCCACGCCGCGTGTCAGTAGGTCACGGAAAAACGGCTGTCGCTCCCCGTCCACGGGCATATCCTCGCCTCTCACGCGGTCTGCCTGCTGCGGACCGGCCCCTCGGCCAATCCCTAACCGCTTTTGCGACCCTTGAAAATCGCGTTATCGGTGGCCACCACCGCGCGTGTCGGCATCGGGTCAAGGGTCGCGTCAGCGATGGCCGCAAGGCCACTTGCCCGTGACGCGACGGCGACTCGCAACACCGTGGACATGGCCCTGAAGCGGGCAGACCCCGCTGTCAGGGCCTCTCGGCGAGACGGACAGGTCTGCCAGCCGCCACGACGCCGGGCATGAAACACCGCCCGCGCCGCGCGCCTACGGCAGCAGCGGGCCAAGGATGCCCCCGCACATGCGGGGGTTGACGAGGCCCGCCCCCCGGTCGACGCCAGAAGGCGGCGAACCCGGTCAAGCCTTCAAAAGTTGCCGCGCTGCCTGCCGCGCCGCGTCGGTCACGGTGTCGCCCGACAGCATCCGCGCCACCTCGTCGACCCTGTCGCCCTCATCCAGCGGCACCACCCGGCTCAGCGTCACCTCGCCCTCGACGTGCTTTTCCACCCGCCAGTGATGCGCGCCGAGCGCGGCAACCTGCGGCGAATGCGTGACGACCAGCACCTGTCCGCCATCGGCCAAGGCCCTCAGGCGTCGGCCCACGGCATTGGCGGTCGCGCCCCCCACGCCCCGGTCGATCTCGTCGAAGATCATCGTCAGCCCCGCGGCCCGCTCGCTCAGGCAGACCTTCATCGCCAGCAGAAACCGCGACAGCTCGCCGCCCGAGGCGACCTTGTTCAAGGGCCCGATCGGCGCGCCGGGGTTGGTGCGCGCGGCAAAAGTCACCGCGTTCCGGCCGTGCGGGCCCGGCTCTTCCGGTGTGATCCGGGTCTCGAACACCGCCCGGTCCATCTTCAGCGGCGCCAGTTCCTGCATGATCCGCGCATCGAGCCGCGCCGCCGCCTCGACGCGGGCCGCGCCAAGCGCATCGGCCGCCGCGTCATAGGCTGCTCGTTGCGTCTCCAACGCCGCGCGCAGCGTCTCCAGATGCACCCCCGACGCGTCCAGCGCCTCCAGCCGGTCGCGCAAGCCTTGCGCGAAGCGGCCCAGATCGTCGGGCTGAACCTCATGCTTGCGCGCCAGCCCGCGCAGCGCGAACAAACGCTCCTCGGTTTCCTCCAGCTCCAGCGGGTTGAAGCTCAATTGCTCGGCAAAGCTTTCCACACCGGCCTGTGCCTCACCCAGTTCCACCAGCGCCCGTTCCAGCGCCGCCAGCGGCGCCTCCAGCGCGCCCTCGGCCTTGTCAGACACCCCGTCGAGCCAGCGCAGCGCGTCCGTCAGCGCCCCTTCGCCGCCCTGCGACCCCAACGCCTCCAACGCGCGGACCACATCGGCGCGCATCCTCTCGGCGCCCTGCATCAGGCGGCGTCGGGCGTCGAGCGTTTCCTCCTCGCCCGGCTGCGGATCCAGTGCGTCCAGTTCGGCCACCGCATGGCGCAGGAAATCCTCCTCGGCCTGCAAGGCCTGCTGTTCCGCCTCCGCCCGGTCCAGTGCGCGGCGCGCCGACGAGACCGCGCGCCAGTGCGCCGCCACCGTTTGACGCTGCGCCATGAGGCCGCCGAAATCGTCCAGAACATCGCGGTGCACGCGCGGATCGAGGAGGCCCCGGTCGTCCTGCTGCCCGTGCAGTTCCACCAGCGTCTCGGACAGGCTGCGCAGCACCTCGCCCGACACCCGCCGGTCATTGACCCAGGCCGTCTTGCGCCCCGAGGCGGTGTTGACCCGGCGCAGGATCAGCTCCTCGCCGCCGGGCAGGCCCGCCTCTTCAAGCACCGCATGGGCGCCGTGGCCCGGCGGCAGGTCGAACACCGCCTGCACCTCGCCCTGATCGGCGCCCGCGCGCACAAGTTCCGCCCGCCCGCGCCAGCCAAGGACGAAGCCCAGAGAGTCGAGCAGGATGGACTTGCCCGCCCCGGTTTCGCCGGTCAGCACGTTCAGCCCAGGCTGGAAGTCAAGTTCCAGCCGGTCAATGATCAGCATGTCGCGAATGTCGAGGCTACGCAGCATCTGGTGTGCTCTCGGACCCTGTTGCTGTCAGAGCCACGCGCCCCGGATGGTCTGTCGCCAGACGTCGCGCAGCCAGCCCTCTCCGGTGGCTTCCGGCGCAAGCTCCATATCGTTGAGCAGGCGGAACGCATCGTCGTAGAAGGGCGAGCCTTGGAAGTTGTGGCCAAGGATCGCGGCGGCGGTCTGCGCCTCGTGCGGCAGGCCAAGCGCGAGGTAGGCCTCCACAAGGCGCAGCAGTGCCTCGGGCGTGTGGCTGGTGGTCTGGAATTCCTCCACCACGACGCGGAAGCGGTTGATCGCGGCGGTGTAATTCTCGCGCCGCAGGTAGTAGCGGCCGATCTCCATTTCCTTGCCAGCAAGGTGATCGAAGGCGAGGTCGAATTTCAGGATCGCCGAGGCAGCGTATTCGCTGTCGGGATAGCGCTCGATCACCGTC
>PFEX01000071.1:7826-7983 GCA_002783145.1 Rhodobacteraceae bacterium CG17_big_fil_post_rev_8_21_14_2_50_65_11
CTGGTAGGTCAGACCCTGATCGCGGCCGATCTGGTCGATCTGGTCGTAATAGGACAACGCCAGAAGGTATTGCGCGTAGGCGGCATCTTCAGCGGCCGGGTAGAAATCGAGAAAGCGCTGCGCGGCGGCGCGGCTGTTCTCGTAGTCGCGGTCCTGG
>PFEX01000186.1:0-188 GCA_002783145.1 Rhodobacteraceae bacterium CG17_big_fil_post_rev_8_21_14_2_50_65_11
ACCGGCCTGATCCTTGCCACGCAGGGGGCCGAGGTCCGGCGCCTCGATCCCGTGGCTGAGACCGAGGCATCCGCGTTCGACACCGATCTTGCGCAGGAGGCGCGCCTGATCGCCAGCGACGCCCTGCCGGACCGGCAGGTGGACCGCAGCCATATGCTGATGCTGGGCGGCTCGATGCAGCCCTATGT
>PFEX01000186.1:331-7911 GCA_002783145.1 Rhodobacteraceae bacterium CG17_big_fil_post_rev_8_21_14_2_50_65_11
TGAACGGACGGCGCGTCGCCGGTGCGATGCGCGACACGGTTCACGTGCCGCCGATGTCGATGGTCGACGTGGCGCTCGACGCGGGCGAAGCCGCGCGCTGGATGCTGCATTGTCATCACATGCCGCACCTGTCGACCGGCATGATGACCGAGTTCGCCGTTACGGCATCGGCCTGACCGCCGGCGGGGCGTTCACATCGAGCGCCCCGACGTGCCGACCGCTGCGGCGCTGCGCTCCCCGATCTTCTCGCAAGAGCCGGAGAGATTGGCGCCCCACAAGCAACAAAACAGGAGGACGAGATGATGAACTGGAACGACATGGGCCCCGGAATGGGGTTCGGAATGGGATTTGGCTGGCTCTTCGGCCTGCTGATCCTGGTGTTGGTGGTTTTGGCCATAGCGGCACTGATCAAATATCTTCGAAAATGAGAGAAAGGACTTCTCAATGACTTACACGATCAATCGCATGATCCCCGACACCGGTATCGACGACATCGACGCTCGCACCCGCAAGGCGCTGGCGGAACATGGATTTGGTGTCCTGACCGAGATCGACGTCAAGGCGACGATGAAAAAGAAGCTCGACGTCGAGATGCCGGCCTATCGCATCCTCGGCGCCTGCAACCCGAAGATGGCGCATCAGGCCATCGGGATCGAGCCGCGTGTTGGCGCGATGCTGCCCTGCAACGTCATCCTGCGCGAGATCGAGGGCGGCGTCGAGGTCAGCGCAATTGATCCGGTCGCCTCCATGCAGGCGATCGAGAATGCTGAACTGACGGCCGTGGCGGGTGATGTCCGCGACCTTCTGGCCAAGGCGGTCGCAGCAATCTGATGAGCCTGCGCGCCACCATTTTCGCGGGCCTTGCGGTCCTCGGGATCGGACTGCGCGGCGTTTGGCAGGTCGCGCCTTCGGTGGTCACCGAGGCGCGCGGGCTGATCGACGTCGAGCGGCTGGTCGTGTTCGCAACAGGGAGGGTGGCGGTCGGGGGCTTGCAGCTTTCCTCGGGCGCGGCGAAGGCATGGTTCAGTTCGGCGTTCAGACGGCGTTGATGATGTGACCGCCCCCCCCGACGGCATCAATGTGCCAAGGTGGGTCTGCGATGATCCACAAAGGAGGACGGTCACATCATCAGAGCCGAGCTAAGCAATACCGCGCAACACTGTGAAAGTCCGGATCGAGTCCCTTCACCCGCGCCAGATTTCCTTTGACCAGTGGCGATTGTGGGGAAACGATCGGTGCAGATGGTCGCGGCAGACCGGGTTGTCGCGGCGGACGGGCAGGGGGATCGGCGCCACCATGACACAGTCGAACAGAGAGCACGCAACGACCGGCCCCGGTGTGCGGGATTACAGCCTGACCGGCCCTGAGGCGCGGGCCGCCATCGAGGCCGGCCTCGCCTCGGCCGAGTGGTATCATTCGGAGATTCCGCGCAAGGCGATGAAGGGTCTGATGCGGCGCAAGGATGCCCCGGCGCTGCGCGACACCGCCCTCTGGATCGGCCTGCTTATCCTTTCCGCGGCGGGCGGGATCATGACATGGGGAAGCTGGTGGGCGGTGCCCTTCTGGGCGGCTTACGGTGTGCTCTACGGGTCGGCATGTGATTCGCGCTGGCACGAATGCGGCCATGGCACGGCCTTTCGCACGGCCTGGATGAATGACGCGGTCTACGTGCTGGCCAGCTTCATGGTGATGCGCAACCCGACCAGCTGGCGCTGGAGCCACGCGCGCCACCACACCGACACGATTATCGTGGGCCGCGATCCCGAGATCGCGTTGATGCGCCCGCCCGACCTGCTGCGCAAAGGTCTGGCCTTTGTCGGGATTCCCGACGTGTTGGTGCATTTCCGGATCCTGCTGCGCAACGCCGCGGGCCGGTTCGGCGCCGGTGAACGCGACTACATCCCCGAAAGCGAACGGCCCAAGGCAGTTTTCTGGGCGCGTCTCTTCGTGGCGATCCACCTTGCGGCGGTGGCGGGTGCGATCGCACTGGGATCGCTGCTGCCGCTGCTGCTGATCGGGGGGCCGCGCATCTACGGCTGCTGGCACATGGTGATGACCGGGCTCTTGCAACACGGCGGGCTTGCCGAGAACGTGCTCGACCACCGGCTGAACGCGCGCAGCCTTTACATGAATCCGGTCAGTCGCTGGATCTACTGGAACATGAACTACCATGTGGAACACCACATGTTCCCGATGGTGCCCTACCACGCGCTGCCACGGCTGCACGCGCTGATAAAGGACGATCTGCCGCCGGCCAATACCTCGATCCTCGACGCCTACCGGGAGATGATCCCGGCGCTGATCCGGCAACGGCATGTGCCGGGCTACCATATCCGCAAGGTGCTGCCCGCGACTGCGCAGCCCTTCCGGGCGGAGTTTCACGCGCTCGACAACGAGCGGCCTTGAGGCGAAACGCCGGACAGACAAGACCCGATGGCAGCCAGAAGCGCATTGCGGACAGTGGGGGCTGTCGTCGCGCGGCGGCGTGCAAGCCCGGCTTGAGTCCGCGCGCCGTGCACAAACCCAACCGTCCGCGAAGCGCCGTCAGCCGTCAGCGAGTCGCGTCTGTCAAGCGGCCAACAGCAGAAGCACAGCCGTGCCCCGATGCAAGGGCGCGGGCAGTATTCCAAAATCTGAAATTAACCATTTATGTCGGTTTGTTCTCAAATGTTCTCATAAAGTTCTTGATCTGCCTCTGTCAATATGAGAACAAAGCGTTAACACGGAGTTCGAATGTTAGGGAAACGAAAACCATGATTACCCAGATCAGACAGGTTCTCACCGCCTCGGACGGCTCGCTCGTTCAGGATTTTGCGGGCGTGCTGGCGATCGGCGCGATGACGCTTGGCGCGTTGCACCTGCCTGGTTTCATCTGACCTGTCGCCTGTCTGCCTGCGGTCGTATTCCCCGGATGGCTGATCAATGACGCGGGGGGCCTCTGTCCCTTTTGCCCCTCGCCCTGCCTTTGCCCTTGGGGTCCCGGTTCTGCCTGCCGGGACCCGGCCATCCGACCGGACGACACGCATACCTGCCGCCGCCTCCCATCCCGGAGCGCGGCGGTTTTTTTTACCACGACCTGCGTGCGCCGGGGCGGACGCGGCATTTTCCTAGCCCCGAGGCGCAAATCGCGATAGACTTGGGGGCAGATCCGGAAAACCGGGCGATCACAGGCAGTATCGGGCAGACCTCATGACGGAAATGGCGCATGGCACGGTTCTCGTGCAATCGGGCGAGGCGATTCTGTCGCGCTGGTGGCGAACGGTGGACGGTGTCACGCTGACCTGCATCCTGTCGCTGTTCCTGATCGGGCTGCTTTTGGGGTTTGCCGCGTCCCCGCCGCTGGCCGAGCGCAATGGCGAAGCGCCGTTCTATTACGTCTACAAACAGGCCTTCTTCGGCGGTCTCGCGCTGCTCGTGATGGTGCTGACCTCGATGCTGACGCCGACGCAGGTGCGCCGCCTTGGGGTTCTGGGGTTTTTCGGGGCTTTCACGGCGCTGGCGCTGCTTCCGGTGTTCGGAACCGACTACGGGCAGGGCGCCGCGCGGTGGTATTCGCTGGGCTTTGCCTCGGTGCAGCCGTCGGAATTCCTCAAGCCGCTGTTCGTGGTGTTCACCGCATGGATGATCGCTGCCAGCCAGGATATCGCCGGACCGCCGGGCAAGTCCGTCTCGTTTCTGGTGATGATGATCACGGTCGGCTTTCTGGTGATGCAGCCCGATTATGGACAGGCGGCGCTGGTGCTGTTTGCCTGGGCGGTGATCTATTTCGTGGCGGGCGCGCCGATCCGGGTGCTGATCGGCTTTTCGTCGGTGGTGTTGCTTGGCGTAAGCGCCGCCTATTCCACATCGGAACACGTGGCGCGACGGATCGACGGGTATCTCTCGGCCGAGGTCGATCCCAACACGCAACTGGCCTATGCTGCCAATGCGATCCGCGAGGGCGGCATTTTCGGCACCGGGCTTGGCGAAGGCTCGGTCAAGTGGACGCTGCCCGATGCGCACACAGATTTCATCATCGCGGTCGCGGCCGAGGAATACGGGCTGGTGCTGGTCCTCGTGATCATCGCGCTCTTTGCCACCGTGGCGATGCGCGCGTTTTTCCGGTTGATGAAAGAGCGCGCCCCCTTTACGCGGCTCGCCGGAACCGGGCTTGCGGCGCTTTTCGCGCTGCAATCCATCATCAACATGGGTGTCGCCGTGCGCCTTCTGCCCGCCAAGGGCATGACGCTGCCTTTCGTGTCCTACGGGGGCTCGTCGCTCATTGCGACCGGGATTGCGGTCGGCATGCTTCTGGCCTTCACGCGGTCGCGTCCGCAGGGTGAAATCGGCGACATCCTTCTCAACCGGCACAGGTAAGACAATGGCAAGGATGCCCCTTCTGATCATCGCCGCCGGCGGTACCGGCGGCCACATGTTTCCCGCGCAGGCGCTGGCCGAGGTCATGGCGCGCAAGGGCTGGCGGGTGCGGCTGTCGACCGATGCGCGCGGCGCACGGTATGCTGGCGGGTTCCCGCATGTGGTCGAGGTCCGGCAGGTCGCCTCGGCCAGTTTCGCGCGCGGCGGCGTGCTGGCCCGGCTGGCCGCGCCGTTCCGCATCCTCGGCGGCATCGCCGCGGCGACATGGTCGATGCTGCGCGAGAAACCGACGGTCGTGGTGGGCTTCGGCGGCTATCCCACGATCCCGGCGCTGACCGCGGCCTGGATCACGCGCCGCCCGCGCATGATCCATGAACAGAACGGCGTGCTGGGGCGGGTGAACCGGCTGTTCGCGCGGCGCGTCGACGCCGTGGCCTGCGGCACATGGCCCACCGATCTGCCCGCCGGTGTCATCGGCGAGCACACCGGCAACCCGGTGCGCGCCGCGGTGCTGGAGCGCGCCGGCGCCGCCTATATCCCGCCCGGCGACTACCCGATGAGCCTGCTGGTCTTCGGCGGCAGCCAGGGCGCGCGGATCCTCGCCGACGTGGTGCCGGGGGCGATCGCGCTGTTGCCCGAAGAGATCCGCCAGCATCTGCGCATTGCGCAGCAGGCCCGGCCCGAGGATGAGGACCGCGTCATCGCCGCCTATTACGAGGCCGGCGTCGATTGCGAGGTGGCGCCGTTCTTCCGCGACATCCCCCGCCGCCTGACCGAGGCACAACTGGTGATCGCCCGCGCCGGCGCCTCTACCGTGGCCGATATCTCGGTCATCGGGCGGCCCGCGATCCTCGTACCCTACGCCGCCGCCACCAACGACCACCAAAGCGCCAATGCCCAAGGTCTCGTCGCGGCGGAGGCCGCAATCCGCATCCCCGAAAGCCGCTTCACGTCCGCGGCGCTGGCCGAGGCCATCGCCTCGGTTCTGCGCCAGCCCGAGGCCGCCAACCGGATGGCGCTGGCCGCGCTGTCGGTCGCAAGGCCAGACGCGACCGAGCGGCTGGTGGCGCTGGTCGAGGGGCTGGCCGGGGCAGGAAACACCGAAAAGGACAACGCATGAACGCCGCCGCCACCAAGCTGCCCACGCAACTGGGCGCCATCCATTTCGTCGGCATCGGCGGCATCGGCATGTCGGGCATTGCCGAGGTGCTGCTCAACCACGGATATTCCGTGCAGGGGTCGGACCTGAAGGCGACCAAGATCACCGAGCGGCTGGCAGGGCTTGGCGCGCGTATCTTCATCGGCCAGAGCGCGGAAAACCTCGACGGGGCGGAGGTGGTGGTGATCTCGTCCGCCATCAAGCCGGGCAACCCGGAACTGGACGCCGCCCGCGCGCAGGGCCTGCCCGTCGTGCGCCGGGCCGAGATGCTGGCCGAACTGATGCGCCTGCGCTCCAACATCGCCATCGCCGGCACCCACGGCAAGACCACGACCACCACCATGGTGGCAACGCTGCTCGATGCCGGCGGGGTCGATCCGACGGTGATCAACGGCGGTATCATCCACGTCTACGGGTCCAACGCGCGGGTCGGGCAGGGCGAGTGGATGGTGGTCGAGGCCGATGAAAGCGACGGCAGCTTCAACCGCCTGCCCGCGACCATCGCCATCATCACCAATATCGACCCCGAACACATGGAACACTGGGGCAATTTCGACCGCCTGCGGCAGGGCTTTCTCGATTTTGCCTCCAACATCCCCTTCTACGGTCTGGTGGTGGCCTGCACCGACCACGCCGAGGTGCAAAGCCTCGTCGGCAAGATCACCGACCGGCGGGTCGTGACCTACGGCTTCAACGCGCAGGCCGATGTGCGCGCGGTGAACCTGACATATGCGCGCGGCGTCGCCCATTTCGACATCCGCCTGCCGGAGGGGCACGTCATCGACGGCTGCACCCTGCCGATGCCGGGCGATCACAACGTGTCGAATGCGCTCGGCGCCGTCGCGGTGGCGCGTCACCTCGGCATGAAGGGGGCGGAGATCCGCGCCGCGCTGGCCGGGTTCAAGGGCGTCAACCGTCGCTTTACCAAGGTGGGCGAGGTGAACGGGATCGCCGTGATCGACGATTACGGCCACCACCCGGTGGAGATCGCGGCGGTGCTGAAGGCCGCGCGGCAGGCCATCGGGGGCGAGGCCGGCGGGCGCGTCATCGCGGTGCACCAGCCGCACCGCTACAGCCGCCTGTCGTCGCTGTTCGAGGAGTTCTGCACCTGCTTCAACGAGGCCGATGTTGTCGCCATCGCCGAGGTCTTCGCGGCGGGGGAAGAGCCGATACCGGGCGCCAGCCGCGACGACCTCGTGGCCGGGCTGGTCGCCCACGGCCACCGCCACGCCCTTGCCCTGAAATCGGAGGGCGACCTGGAACGGCTGGTCCGGGCGGAGGCGCGGCCCGGCGACATCGTGGTCTGCCTCGGCGCCGGCACGATCAGCGCCTGGGCGCACGCGCTGCCGGGGCGGTTGATGGAAGGATAGAGGCATGGAGCCGACCCTGAATATGCGCGAAGGCAGCGGAAATCGGCGCGATTTCCGGCTCGAAATCCGGCGCGGATTTCGGGATGTGTTCGCAGCGTGCCGCCAGCGTGGAAACCGCGACGGTTTCCGGACAGGATCCGCGACGGATCCTGTCATCGCATGTCGCGGAGGCACTCCATGACCCTCTCGCTCCTCCTCGCCTGTGTCTGGGCCATTCTCGCCACCATCACCGCCTTCCTGCCGATGCGGCTGCAATACGTGCCCGGCCTCATGCTGCTGATCCTTGCGGTGCCGCTTCTGATCTTCATCGGCATTCAGCATTCCGCCTGGGTGGTGCTGGCCGCGCTGGCGGGCCTCGTGTCGATGTTCCGCCGGCCGCTCTGGTTTCTCGGGCGTCACCTTTTGCGACGACTGAAGGAAGGAGCAGGCTGATGCCGCTATCGCTGACCCTGGCGAGCCTTTGGGGCATTCTCGCCTGCCTGATCGGCCTTGCGCCCACCCGGTTTCACTGGCCCGCGGCCTACGGGCTGATCGCCGCCGGCATTCCGCTGCTGGGCTATGTCACCTTGCAGATGGGGCCGTGGTGGGGGCTGGCGCTGATGGCCGCGGGCATGTCGGTGCTGCGCTGGCCGGTCTATTTCGCTGGGCGCTGGTTGCGGCGGCGGCTTGGGCGGGGGCGGCTGTCATGACGGCGC
>PFEX01000058.1:0-1177 GCA_002783145.1 Rhodobacteraceae bacterium CG17_big_fil_post_rev_8_21_14_2_50_65_11
AGGTGCTGACCGATGCCGAGGCGACGGACCCGGATTACTGGGTTGCCCACCTGCGCGGCGCGGTACGCTTTGCCGACGGGCTTTCGACGCTGGCTGAAAATCCGACCCGTGTGTATCTTGAGGTCGGCCCCGGCAAGGCGCTGACCTCGCTGGCCGGGCAACACCCCGATATCGACGCGAACCAGGTGATCAACAGCCTGCGCCACCCCGATGATCCGACCCCCGACGACGCCTATTTCCTTTCCAGCCTTGGCCGGATCTGGGCCGTGGGCGGGTCTTTTGACTGGGGCCAGTACTGGGGCGAGGCGCGGCGCAACCGGGTGGTTCTGCCAAGCTATGCCTTTCAGAAAAGCCCCTATTTCATCGACGCCGCCGAACCGGAGGCCGCGCCCGCGGTGGAATGGCCGATGCGAGAGGACGACCCGTCGAAATGGGGCTGGAAACCGGTCTGGCGGCCCACCTATGCCCCGTGCGAGGTGGATGTCGCGGGCGATCTGTCGGACGCGGTGTGGCAAAGCTGGCTGATCTTCGCCGATGAAACCGGGCTTGCCGACAGGCTGGCTGCCCGGCTGAAGCGCGCCGGCCATGACGTGACGTTGGTGCGCCCCGGCGATGCCTTCGCGCGCGTGAAGGCGGGCTATGTCCTGCCGCCGGAGCGGGGCCGCGACGGCTATGATCAGCTCTTGCGCGCGCTGGCCGAGGACGGCACCCGGCCCACCCGCATCGCGCATCTTTGGCTGCTGACCGAAGGCGAACACCACCGGCCGGGGTCGAGCTTCTTCCACCGGATGCAGGAACAGGGGTTCTGGTCGCTTTTCTTCCTCGCGCAGGCCCTGGCCGATGACGGCACGGGGGCGCTGCATATCGACGTGATCACCAACGGTGTTGCACAGGTCCGGGACGAGCCGCTGCCCTACCCGTCGAAAGCCACCATCATGGGACCGGCGCGGGTCATCCCGCGCGAATTTCCCGCCGTCTCGGTGGCGGTGCTCGACCTTGAGGCGCCGGATGAAACGGCGGTGCTGGAGGACCTGCTTTCAGATCCGGCCAGCCGCGTTGCCGCATGCCGCGCCGGTAAGCGGTATGAACAGGGCTGGGCGCGCACCGACCTGCCCGAGGTCGAGGCGCTGAACATCCGCGAGGGCGCGCCGGTGCTGCTGACCGGCGGTTATGGCGG
>PFEX01000058.1:1188-9046 GCA_002783145.1 Rhodobacteraceae bacterium CG17_big_fil_post_rev_8_21_14_2_50_65_11
GCATCGGCACCGCCGTGGCCGAGGCGCTGATCCGACGCTACAAGGCGCGCATCGTGCTGGTGTCGCGCAGCGGGCTGCCGCCGCGCGACCGCTGGCAGGTGCTGTTGCGCAACGCCGCGCCCGCCGACCGCACCGCCGCCCGCATTCGCGCGGTCAAGCGGCTGGAGGCGGCCGGGGGCGAGGTGCTGCCGCTTACCGCCGATGTCTCCAACGTCGAGGACATGCGCGCCGCATTGGCCGAGGCCGAGGCGCGTTTCGGTCAGATCTCTGGCGTGATCCACGCCGCCGGTGTCATCGACGACGCGCCGATCCTGGCCAAGTCGCCGGGCAGTATCGAGGATGTCTTCACCCCGAAGATCCACGGCACCCAGGTGCTGGAGAGCCTGTTGCCCGATGGCTCGCTCGACTGGATGGTGCTGTTCTCTTCCAGTTCCACCGTGACCGCGCCGGCGGGGCAGGTGGATTACGTCGCCGCCAACGACTACCTCAACGCCGTGGCCAAGGCGCGCGCGGGGGGCAAAACGCGGGTGCTGGCGATCGACTGGGGGATCTGGTCGGGCGTGGGCATGGCGGCCGAGGCGATGCAGGCGCGCGAGGCCGAGCCACCCGCGCCGGTGCCGGTGGGCTTGCCGCTGCTCGACGCGGCAGGCTTCGACGCCGATGGCAACCGCCGCTTCACCGCCGCGTGGCGCCCCGAAAACCGCTGGGTCCTGGACCAGCACCGCACGAAAGCGGGCGATGCCCTGCTGCCCGGCACCGGCTACCTCGAACTGGCGGCCGAAGCGCTGGACGGGCAGGGCGAAGATCAAGCCTTTGAAATCCGGGACCTTTGGTTCCTCAAGCCCTTGCGTGCGCCGGATGGACAAACGACCCGCATCCGCCTGACCCTGCCGCGCAGCGACCGGGGCTATGATCTTCGGCTCGAAAGCGCGCCCGAGGGTGCGGGGTGGGAACGCAACGCCGAGGCTGAAATTCACCTGCTGCCGATGAAGACGCCTGCTCGGCTCGATATCACTGCGCTGGAAGCGCGCATGGGCGCCGCGACACGCGCCGCGCCCGGCGGCTGGCTGGTGTCGCCGCAGGAGGCGCATCTGCGCTTCGGTCCGAACTGGCGCGTGTTGCGAGAGATGCGTCTGGGCGACGGCGAAGGGCTGGCGCGTCTGGCGCTCGATGCCCACGACCCCCGCTGGCGCCTGCCTCCGGGGCTGCTCGATCTGGCCACCGGCTGGGCGATGGAGCTGATCGCGGGCTACCGGCCCGACGTGCTTTGGGTGCCGGTCAATTACGCCTCGGTCAGGGTCTTCCAGGCGCTGCCTGCCGAACTGGTGTCACATGTGCGCAACGCGGGCGACAACCGCGTCGGGGATGAAACGGCGCGCTTCGACATCACGCTTGCCGCCCCCGATGGTACCGTCTGCGTCGAGATCGCGGGCTTTACGCTGCGCCGCCTTGCCGGCGACATCGCCTTCGCCGCCGCGCCGCCCGCGCAGGCCGACCACAACGCCCCGCGCCCCCTGACCCCCGCCGAGGAGCGGCTGCGCCACAATATCGCGCAGGGTATCCGGCCCGAGGACGGCGCCGAGGCGTTCCTCAAGGCGCTGGCCAGCCCGCTGTCGCAAGTGGTGATCTCCTCGCTCGATGTGCCGGCGTTGATCGCGCAAGCCGGGGCCGGAGTGGGCGAGGCGCAGGACAGCACGACCTTCGCGCGCCCCGATCTCGATAGCGATTTCATAAATCCCGAGGGCGCGATCGAGGACACGCTGGCCGGGTTCTGGCGCGACCTGCTGGGGGTCGCCCGGGTCGGCGCGGAGGACAGCTTCTTCGATCTCGGGGGGCATTCGCTGATCGCCGTTCGGCTCTTTGCGATGATCCGCAAACGCTGGGCGGTGGATTTCCCGATCTCGGTGCTGTTCGAAGCGCCGACACTCCGCAAGATCGCCGCGCTGATCGCGGCGCAGGGGGTGGCGGAGGACGCTGGGCAAGCGCCGGCCAAACCCGCCGCCGCGGCCCGCCGCTTCACCCACCTCGTGCCGATGCATCAGGGAGAGGGTGGGGCGAAACCGCCCTTTTTCCTCGTTGCGGGCATGTTCGGCAACGTGCTGAACCTGCGCCACCTTGCCCATCTGCTGGGCCATGACCGGCCTGTCTTCGGGCTTCAGGCCAAGGGGCTTTTCGGCGAGGACGCGCCGCATCGGTCGATCAAGGCGGCGGCGCGCGACATGATCGCCGAGATCCGGCAGGTGCAACCCAACGGCCCCTACATGCTCGGCGGCTTTTCCGGGGGCGGCATCACCGCCTACGAGATCGCTCAACAAGTGTCGGCGGCGGGGCAGGAAGTCTCGGCGCTGATCCTGCTCGACACGCCGCTGCCGCAGCGGCGCGAATTGACCCGCGCCGACCGTGCTGCGATACAGATGCAGGAGCTGAAGGCCGGTGGGCTCGTCTACCCGGCCCGGTGGCTGGCGCGACGCATCCGCTGGGAAATCGTGAAGCGCCGCCAAAAGACCGATGACGCCGGCGACAGTCCGATCTTCCACAACGCGGCGATCGAGGCCGCCTTCCTGGAGGCCATCGCCGGCTACGATTTGCAACCTTGGCAAGGGCCGCTGACCCTGTTCCGTCCGCCTCTGCTGGGCAAGTGGCAGGTCGGTGGCGGGCGCCTGGTCAATTCCGAGCGCGCCTATGTGACCCATGACAATGACTGGTCCGAATGGGGGCCCGAATTACAGGTCTTCGAGGTGCCGGGCGATCACGATTCGATGGTGCTGGAACCCAATGTGCGGGTGCTTGCCGCGCGCATGGGCGAGGTGATCGAGGCCGCCGACCGTGCCCGGCAGGTCGCGCAGGCGTGGGAGGGCAGCCATGCTGCCGAGTGAGCCCAGGCTGCTGTGCGTGGTGCTGAACTGGCGCACCGCTGACATGACCCTGCGCGCGGCTGAAACCGCGCTGCGCGAAATGGACAGCATCGCCGGGGGCCTTGTCATCGTCGATAACGACTCTCGGGATGGGTCGTTCGAGCGCATGACCCGCGTTGTGGCGGATCGGGGCTGGCCGCGCGTCAGGGTGATCGCGGCAGGCCGCAATGGCGGCTTCGGCGCGGGCAACAACGTGGGCATCCGCGCCGGGCTGTCGGATGGCAGCCGCGCCGATTACGTCTATATCCTCAATTCCGACGCGTTCCCCGATCCCGGCGCGATCCGCGCGCTGCTGGATCATCTGCAAACCCACCCCGAAACGGGGCTTGCCGGTAGCTACATCCACGGGCCCGACGGCGCGCCACACCTGACCACCTTCCGCTTCCCCTCTATCGCCAGCGAGTTCGAGGGTGCGGCGCGGCTTGGCCCGGTCAGCCGCTGGTTGTGCCACCGTGCGGTGCCGGTGCCGGTACCGGACTGCACCACCCGCGTCGATTGGCTTGCCGGGGCCAGCCTGATGATGCGGATGCAGGTGCTGGAGGACATCGGCCTCTTCGATGAGCGCTTCTTCCTCTATTTTGAGGAAACCGACCTTTGTCACCGCGCGAAGAATGCCGGGTATCATACGGATTTCGTGCAGCAAAGTTCCATAACGCATATCGGGTCCGCCTCCACCGGCATGAAGGATTGGCAAAGCGTGCCCGAATACTGGTTCGCCTCGCGCCGCCACTACTTCGAAAAGACACACGGGGCGGCCTATGCCCGCCTTGCAACGCTTGCTCATGTGCTGGGTGGGCTTCTGCACCGGCTGCGCTGCGCCCTGACAGGTCGCAAGCCTTCCGATCCGCCGGGCTTCCTGCGCAGCCTTGTTTTCCATGACTTCAAATCGGCCCCATCGCGGGCCGCACCGGCGGGGGATGAAGCCCCCCGCATGACCGGAGGGTAATTCCATGACGCCGTTTTCCTCGCTTATCATCGGACATGACACGCTGGCGCTGAATTGCGCCCGGATGCTGGCCGCAGCCGGTCACCCGATCCGAGCGGTCGTCAGCCGCTGCCCGGAGTTTCGGATCTGGGCTGAGACCGAGGGCGTGGCGCTGATCACGCCGGAAAATGACCTTAAGAAATGTATTCAAGATATTGAATTTGATTGGCTACTATCCATAGCCAACCTCGATATAATCGCCGATGACGTGCTTGCGCTGGCGACCAGAGGCGCGGTCAATTTCCACGATGGACCGCTGCCTGCCTATGCCGGGCTGAACGCGCCGGTCTGGGCGCTTCTGAACGGCGAAACCACGCATGGCGTGACCTGGCACCGGATCGAAAACGGTGTCGATGAGGGCAATATCCTTGCGCAGCGCGCGGTTGACATCGCCCCCGGCGAAACCGCGCTGACGCTCAACACCAAGTGCTACGCCGCCGCGCTGGACAGTTTCGGCGAGGTGATCGCCGCGCTTGCAGAGGGGCAGGCCGAGGGCGTCGTGCAGGATCTCTCACAGCGCAGCTATTACGCGCGAGACCAACGGCCTGAGGCGGCGGCGCGGATTGATTTTTCCCGTGATGTCAGTGAGGTAAAACGTCTTGTTCAAGCTTTGGATCATGGGGATTACTGGAACCCGCTGGCCTGTCCGAAGCTCGATACCGGCGCTGAACTCCTGCTTGTCGGCAGGGCCGAGGCGGTTGCCGGAAACGGCGCGCCGGGCGAGGTTCTGGAAGTGACCGGTGGCATGGCGACCGTCGCGGTGGCTGATGGCGCAGTCAGGCTTGGCGCGTTTCGCGCGCTCGACGGCGCGCCGGTCATCCTCGCCGATCATCTTGCCGCCGGAACCCGGCTGCCGCCGCTGACCGGCACCGCAGCAATCACCGACGCGATTGCCGCCGCCACGCGGGCTGAAACCTTCTGGCGCAAGCGGCTAGAGGCGTTGACACCCGCCCAATTCGCCTTTCATCCCGGATCGGGGTCGGGCACCATCGCCCGCCGGGTCGCGCGGCCTGCCGGTCTGACGGCGTCGCAGGTGTTGGCCCGCTTCGCCCTTCTGGCGCTGCGGAAGGGCGACGGTGCGTGTGTGGATCTCGCTCTCGGGCTGCCTGTCGCGGTGCAGGGCTACCTCAACCCGTGGGTGCCGGTCTCGATCGACGCCGCCGGGACACTGGCCGAGGCCGAGGCGCGCTTTGCCGGCCGGATCGACGCCGCCCGCGCCAAGGGGCCGTTCGCCGCCGATCTGCCTGCCCGAATCCCCGGCCTCACGGGCCTGCCGGTGCCCGCCTTCGCCATCGGCGCCGCGCCCGTGGCCGGCGCTGCGCTGACCTTGTCGGAGGACGGCGAAAGCCTTGTTGCAGACGCAGCACAGGTCACCCCCGAGGAGCTTGACCTCGTCGCCGCGCGGCTGGCGCATGTGCTGACCGCCGATCCCATGACGCCGGTGGCGGAGCTTTCCATCGTGCCGGACTGCGAACGCCAGAAGCTGATCCATGACTGGAACGCGACCGAGACCGGTTTTGACCGCGCCGCCTGTATTCATCGCCTCTTCGAGGCGCAGGCCGCGAAAACCCCCGGCGCGAGCGCGCTGATTTTCGAGGGCGCGCGCCTGAGCTATTCAGACCTGAACGCCCGCGCCAACCGGGTCGCCCACAGGCTGGCCGCGATGGGGGTGGGCCGGGGCGACGTTGTCGGGCTTCACATCCGTCGTTCCGCCGACCTGTTGATCGGGGCGCTTGCGATCCAGAAGGCGGGCGCGGCCTATGTGCCGCTCGACCCCGATTACCCGGCGGACCGCATTGCACTCTATGTCGAGGATAGTGGCGCGAAGCTGATCCTGACGGAGGCGGCGCTGACGCCACACTTGCCGGCGCACGCCGCGCAGGTGCTGGAGATTGACCGCGATCCGGGGATCGCCGCAGCGCCCGCGACGAACCCCGATAGCGGTGTCACGTCGGATGATCTGGCCTACCTGATCTACACCTCTGGCTCCACCGGACGGCCCAAGGGGGTGATGATCACGCATCGCAACGTCGGAAACTTCTTCGCTGGCATGGACGAGCGCATTGATCCCGAGGCGGGCGGCGTCTGGCTGGCCGTCACCAGCCTCAGCTTCGACATCTCGGTGCTGGAGCTGTTCTGGACCCTCGCGCGCGGCTTCACCGTGGTGATCTCGGGCGACGAGAGCCGCGCGCTGGTCAGCAACGGCCGTATCGGCCAGACCGGCAGGGGCATGGCGTTCAGCCTGTTCTACTGGGGCAATGACGACGGCGCGGGGCGCGACAAGTACACCATGCTGCTCGACGGCGCGCGCTTTGCCGATGAAAACGGATTTTGCGCGGTCTGGACGCCGGAACGCCATTTCCACGCCTTCGGCGGGCCGTACCCCAACCCCGCCGTGACCGGTGCCGCCGTCGCCGCCGTCACCCGCAACCTTTCGGTGCGGGCCGGGTCCTGCGTGGCGCCGCTGCACCACCCGGCGCGGATTGCCGAGGATTGGGCGGTGATCGACAACCTCACCAACGGTCGCGCGGCGCTTGGCATCGCGGCAGGCTGGCAGCCGGATGATTTCGTGCTGCGCCCGGAAAACACGCCGCCCGCCAACAAGCCCGCCATGTTCCAGACGATCGAGACGCTGCGCGCGCTCTGGCGCGGTGAGGAGGTCGCCTTTCCGCTGGCCGACGGGACCGAGCACAAGGTGTTGACGCAGCCGCGCCCGGTGTCGAAGGAACTGCCGATCTGGGTGACCACGGCAGGCAACCCCGACACGTGGCGCGAGGCGGGGGCCATCGGCGCCAATGTGCTGACCCACCTTCTGGGCCAGTCCATTACGGAGGTGGGCGAGAAGATCGGCATTTATCACAATGCCCTGCGCGAGTCGGGCCGCGACCCGGCCGATCACACAGTCACGCTGATGCTGCATTCCTACCTTGCCGGGGATCGTGAAACCGCGCGCGAAACAGCCCGTGGCCCGATGAAGGATTACCTGCGCTCCGCCGCTGGCCTGATCAAGCAATTCGCCTGGGCCTTCCCCGCCTTCAAGAAGCCCAAGGGGGTCGACAACCCGATGCAGATCGACATCCAGGCGCTCAGCGAGGAAGAGCTTGAAGCGATCCTCGATTTCGCCTTCGAGCGCTATTTCAACGATAGCGGCCTCTTTGGCACGGTAGAGGACGCGCTCGACCGGGTCGAGCAATTGAAGCGCATCGGCGTCGACGAGATCGCCTGCCTGATCGACTACGGGATCGAGCGGCAAAAGGTGTTGGGTGGCCTCACCCCCATTGCCGAGGTGCTGAAGCGTGCCAATGCGGGTGACGCGCTGGCCGAGGACGATTTTTCCATTGCCGCGCAGATCCTCCGCCATGGTGTGACGCATCTGCAATGCACGCCGTCGATGGCGCGGATGCTGGTCGGAAATGACGAGGCGAGGACGGCGTTGGCGCGCGTGAAGAACCTGATGATCGGCGGCGAGGCGCTGCCCGGTTCGCTGGTCGCCGAGCTTCAATCCGCCACCGAAGCCCGCATCGAAAACATGTATGGCCCCACCGAAACCACGATCTGGTCAACGACCCAGCCCGCCACGGGCGGCGCAGGGCTCACGGGTATCGGCCGGCCGATTGCCAACACGCAGACCTATGTCCTCGACGACGCGATGCAGCCGGTTCCCATTGGCGTGCCGGGAGAGCTTTACATCGGCGGCGAGGGGGTCGCACGCGGCTATTGGCAACGGCCCGACCTGACGGCGGAACGCTTCCTGGACGACCCCTTCCGCCCCGCAAACCGCATATACCGCACCGGCGATCTGGCGCGCTGGCGCGCCGATGGCGGGCTCGATTTCCTTGGCCGCGCCGATCACCAGATCAAGCTGCGCGGCTACCGGATCGAACTGGGCGAGATCGAGGCGCGCATCGACGCGGTGCCGGGGGTGCGCCAGTCGGTCGTGGTCGCGCGCGAGGATACC
>PFEX01000147.1:0-244 GCA_002783145.1 Rhodobacteraceae bacterium CG17_big_fil_post_rev_8_21_14_2_50_65_11
GACCGTAGGACCCGGTGTAACCCGGCTTCACCAAATCCTCATGCAACTGCTTCGATGTCCGCCGCTGTTTGCGCGACTTCCCGGCCTCGGTCTTCAGCCAAACCGCCAGCTTCGTCGCATGGGGATCAAGCTTGCCTGGCCGCTCGGGCGCTGAACTCAGGCTCAACAGCGCCCGACCTCAAATACTTCCGAATAGTGTTGCGCGACAGCTTCGTCCGCCGCGCGATCTTCCGAATCGACAGGT
>PFEX01000147.1:268-545 GCA_002783145.1 Rhodobacteraceae bacterium CG17_big_fil_post_rev_8_21_14_2_50_65_11
GCAATGCCCAACGCCGAATAATGCTCAAAACGCCATGTCGATCACTCCATTGTCCCCTGCTGCCTGCAGCCATGGGGAAGGTGTCACATGGGTCACTTCTCAATCAAAATTACGCACCTACCCGGGTCACTTCCGGGGGCAAATCAACAATCCACGCCCAGCGTCTGTTCCAGTTCCGCTTCTTCGGCGGATGAGGGGCTGATCAGGTCGATCCATACCGCCCGCGTGACGACATCCGCCCCTTCCTCAAGTAGTCTCAGTCGTCCAGCGTCGGCGG
>PFEX01000147.1:579-8088 GCA_002783145.1 Rhodobacteraceae bacterium CG17_big_fil_post_rev_8_21_14_2_50_65_11
CGTGGGGAGCGCCGTGAAGGCGCTTCATGTCATCGTGCTGGCGCTGATTACTTCAAATCATTGAGGATATCCAAGAGATTGCCGCGCGAAGACAGCGACGATCAAATCGCATCTCGACCATCGCTGCTTGGGCCGATGTTCCGGATGACTCAGACGGTCGCGCGCTTGCAATAGCTGGACGCAACGGAAACCCGCCGAAGGTTGATCCCTGCCAGGAACTCGATGTCGGCCCGGCGCGCCACGAGGTCGGCTGGCCTACGACCTAGCTATCAGCAATTGATCGACGACTGACGAATGGCTCTTGTATCGTTGATCACCGATCTATATATATCGCATATCGACGATACAGAAAGCCTCCAACATGCTGGACCGAAACTCCGCGGCGCTGCCTCCTCAGATCGAGGCTGACCGGATCGCCGTGATCGCCAAAGCGATGGCGCACCCGGCTCGGGTAAGGATCATCGCCTTTCTGCTCTCGAAGTCCGGCTGCATCGGCGGAGACATCGTGGATCAGGTCGGACTGGCCCAATCGACTGTCTCCGAACACCTGCGGATCCTCAAGGATGCGGGGATCGTGCAGGGTGCCATCGACTATCCCCGTGTCTGCTACTCGCTCGATCCGTCCGCGCTCGCGCCGATGAGGTCGCTGATCGAAGCCATCGCCGCGCGACCGCCGCAAGGCGAGGAGCCCTGTTGTTTCACCCCTCAAGGATGCGTTTCGAAGGAGATCGACCAATGACCGCTCTCACCGTCTATGACCCCGCGATGTGTTGCTCGACCGGCATCTGCGGCACGGATGTCGATCAGCGGCTGGTCGACCTGGCCGCCGATCTGGACTGGCTGAAGGCGCAGGGCGTGACCGTCCAGCGCTTCGGGCTGAGCCGGGAGCCTGCCGAGTTCGCCGCGAATGACACGATCCGCCAGATCATGCAGGACAGCGAAGGCGATGACCTGCCGGTCTTCATGGTGGGTGGAGCGCTCAAGGCCAAGGCGCGCTATCCTTCCCGTGCGGAACTGGCCGCGTGGACCGGCATCACCGCACCGAGGCTCGAGATCACCGAACAGGTGCGCGAGGCCTGCTGCGGGCCGACGAAGGCAGCACCTGCTGCGGCAACGGGCTGCTGTAGCGGCAGCGCCAAAGCCGAACCAGCCATAGAAAAGGCCGGGAGATGTTGCTGACGCTACCCCACCACTGACCTGAAGCAAGTCACGTCGGCTTGAGCCGTGCAACAGATACCGACCGCTCGCAACGAGCGGCGAAAGGAATTGCCATGTTCAACGATCTGCCCAAATTCGTCTTCCTTACCGGCAAGGGCGGCGTGGGCAAGACCTCGCTCGCCTGTGCGACCGCCGTGGGTCTTGCCGATGCGGGCAAAAAGGTTCTGCTTGTCTCGACCGACCCAGCCTCGAACGTTGGCCAGGTATTCGGGGTCGCCATCGGCAATCATGTGACCCCGATTGCGACAGTCCCTGGACTGGACGCGCTGGAGATCGACCCCGAAGGCGCTGCAGCCGAGTACCGCGAACGCATCGTCGGGCCGATGCGGGGGGTGCTGCCAGAGAAAGCCCTTAAGGGGATCGAGGAACATCTGTCTGGGGCCTGCACCACCGAGATCGCGGCCTTCGACGAGTTCACCGCGCTTCTGACCGATGACGCCGTGACGAGCGCCTACGATCACATCATCTTCGACACTGCCCCCACCGGCCATACGATCCGGATGCTGAAACTCCCCGGTGCCTGGACGGGGTTCTTGCAAACCGGGGGCGACGCGTCCTGCCTCGGACCGCTGGCGGGGCTTGAGAAACAGCGCGTGCGCTACGCTGCCGCGGTGGACAGCCTTTCCGATGCCGCTCGGACCCGGCTGATCCTTGTCACCCGCCCGCGGGTCA
The DNA here is from genome assembly GCA_002783145.1 of Rhodobacteraceae bacterium CG17_big_fil_post_rev_8_21_14_2_50_65_11. Lineage (GTDB taxonomy): Bacteria > Pseudomonadota > Alphaproteobacteria > Rhodobacterales > Rhodobacteraceae > Nioella. The sequence continues at coordinate 2,470 of PFEX01000147.1, forward strand.
GTTCGCTGGCCGAGGCCGCCCGCACAAGCCGGGAGTTGGCAGACATCGGCATCCGCAACCAGCATCTGGCCATCAACGGGCTGATGCCGGACGAGGATATGGGCGATGCGCTGGCTGCCAGCCTGATCGCACGCGACCGCGCGGCGCTGGAGGGAATGGGTGCAAATCTGGCCGCCCTGCCGCAAGCCCGCTTCGCGCTCCGTCCCGAGAACCTTGTCGGCCTTGATGCGCTTCGCCGGATGAATACTCCGGTGAAGCTTGCAAAGGCCGCGCCGCGCGCCGCCGACAGCGACCTTCTGCCCCTTTCCACTCTGATCGACGGCATCGAGGCCGCTGGCAAGGGGCTGGTGATGACCATGGGCAAGGGCGGGGTCGGCAAGACCACCATCGCCGCCGCCGTGGCGGTGGAACTGGCCGCGCGCGGCCACGAGGTGCTGCTGACCACCACAGACCCCGCTGCGCATCTGACCGAGACGCTGGCGGGCGACGTGCCGCACCTGACGGTCAGTCGCATCGACCCCGCGGCCGAGACAACGGCCTACCGCGACCATATCCTTGCAACAAAAGGTGCCAGCCTCGACCCGCAAGGCCGCGCCATGCTGGAGGAAGACCTGCGCTCGCCCTGCACGGAGGAGATCGCCGTGTTTCAGGCGTTTTCGCGCGTGATCCGCGAGGCGGGCCGCAAGTTCGTGGTGATGGACACCGCACCCACCGGCCATACGCTGCTGCTGCTGGATGCCACCGGCTCCTACCACCGCGACGTGCTGCGCCATGCAGGCAAGCAGGCCAGCCACATGACCACGCCGATGATGCGGCTGCAGGATCCCGAAAAGACGAAGATCCTGATTGTGACCCTCGCCGAGACCACGCCGGTTCTGGAAGCAGCCCGCCTGCAGGAGGACCTGAGGCGCGCCGGGATCACGCCCTGGGCATGGGTCGTCAACGCCAGCTTCACCGCGACCGGTGCCACCCATCCGATCCTGGCCGCCCGCGCCGCGACCGAGGCGCCGGAGATCGCACGGGTGCGCGACGAGTTGGCGACCCACCACGCCGTCGTGCCGATGCTGGCCGAAGACCCGGTCGGCGCGGACCGCCTGCGCGCGCTGGCCGGCCGCGCACCCGCCATCGCCTGAACCGAAGAAAGCGACGTCGCCCATGTCTGCATTCGAACGCTATCTTTCGATCTGGGTCGCGCTGGCCATCATCGCCGGTCTTGCCCTTGGCCGGATCGCGCCGGGGCTGGTCAGGTTCCTCGCGAGCCTCGAATACGGCTCGGTCAACTTCGTCGTCGCGATCCTGATCTGGTTCATGGTCTATCCGATGATGGTGGCGGTGGACTTCCGGTCGCTGGCGCGGCTGCATGAACGGCCCAAGGGCCTCATCATCACGCTCGCGGTAAACTGGCTGATCAAGCCCTTCACCATGGCAGCACTCGGGGTGCTGTTCTTCGACTGGGTGTTCGCCCCCTTCATCGAACCGGGAACGAGCGGCCATTACATCGCGGGCCTGATCCTGCTGGGCGCCGCGCCTTGCACGGCGATGGTCTTCGTCTGGTCGCAGATGACGAAGGGCGATCCGAACTACACGCTGGCGCAGGTGTCGCTCAATGACGCGATCATGGTATTCGCCTACGCGCCGATCGTCGCCCTGTTGCTGGGTGTGACGGACATTGCCGTGCCGTGGGAAACGCTGTTTCTGTCCGTGGGCCTTTATGTCGTGATCCCGCTGGCGGCGGGCATCGTCACGCGGGTGATGATGACCCGCGGGGCCGCCAATGCTGCGGCGGCGGAAGCGGCGCTCGGCTCCTTCACCGGACGGGTGAAACCCTTTTCCATTGTGGGCCTGCTGGCGACGGTCGTTCTTCTGTTCGGCTTCCAAGGCGAGGTGATCCTGGCCCAGCCGCTGGTCATCGTGATGATCGCCATCCCGTTATTGATCCAGTCCTACGGCATCTTCGCGATCGCCTACTGGGCGGCGAAAGCCTGGCGCATACCGCACAACGTGGCCGCCCCTTGCGCGATGATCGGCACGTCGAACTTCTTCGAGCTGGCAGTCGCCGTGGCCATCGGCCTCTTCGGCCTGAATTCTATCGCAGCATTGGTCACGGTCGTCGGCGTGCTGGTCGAGGTGCCGGTGATGCTGTCGCTCGTCTGGTTCGCCAACCGCACCCGGCACTGGTTCCCGGCTGAGGAAACCCCCATTCGTGCTCAAAAGGTAAGAACATGACAGACCGTATTCTATTCCTCTGCGTCGCTAACTCCGCCCGCAGCCAGATGGCCGAGGGGCTGGCCCGTGCGATCCTTCCCGGCAACGTCGAGGTCGCCAGCGCGGGTTCAGCGCCCGGCAAGCTCAGTCCGCTCGTGGTGGAAGCCTTGTCCGAGGTGGGCATCGACATCTCGGGCCAGCGCTCCAAGCCGCTGACGGACGTCGCGCCCGAAACCGCCGACCTGATCGTGACGCTCTGCGCCGAGGAGGTCTGCCCCTTCGTGCCCGGCCCGGTGAAGCGCCTGCACTGGCCCATCGCCGACCCGTCCACCGCAGGCGACATCGCCGCATTCCGTACGGCGCGCGACCAGATCAAGGGCAGGATCGAAGTCCTGGCCGAACTGCTGAACTTGCCGGACGGCCCGGCGGGCACCGAATTCCACGCCAGCATCCGCGTTCGGGACCTGGCCGCCAGCACGCGCTTCTACGGCTGGCTTCTGAACATCTGGCCCAAGGAATGGACGCACCGCTATGCGACCTTCATCCGACCTGATCTTGGTCTGAACTTCGTGCTGGTGGTCACTGACGGCAAGGACCTGCACCACGATACGCTTTACCACCTTGGCATGGCGCTGCCGGACAAGGCCGCTGTGATCGGCGCCTACCACCGCGCCGTTGCCGTCGGTGCGCAGGTCGAGAAACCGCCGCGCACCACGTGGAAGGGCACGCCGCTGCACGAGCTTTGGCTGACCGACCCGGACGGCACCCTGATCGAGGTCTATGCTCGCCTGACCGATGCGGAGCTGGCGACCATGCCCGCCGATCAGGTGCCGGAATACCTCGTTCCCGGCACCGAACCCGCAGTGTGAAGGGAGAGACCATGCTGGAGTACAATGTCTCGGCCCGCCGCATCGACAGCCATGGGTCCGAGGCGACCTGCAAGGACGCGCGGATCGAGCTCGACACCGACAAGGCTGGCCGTCCTGACGCATTCAACCCCGCCGAGATGCTGCTCGCGAGCCTTGCAGCCTGCACCCTCAAGGGAACCGAGCGCGTGATCCCGATGCTCAAGTTCGAGCTGCGCGGCATCGAGGTCAACCTGCATGGCGTGCGTCAGGACAGCCCGCCGAAGTTGATCCGCATCGACTATGACATCGTGGTGGACACCGACGAGCCCGATGCCCGCCTCGATCTGCTGCACCGCAACCTGCAGAAATACGGCACCATCATGAATACGCTCGCGGGCGCCACCGAATTGCGCGGGACCATCCGCCGGAAAGACTGAACCGATGTCCGATCATCACGGCCACGACCACACCCCACCCGCCGACCTCGGCCCGGCCTTTCGCTGGGCGGTCGGGCTCAACGTCAGCTACGTCATCGTCGAGGCGACGGCCGGGTTCATGACCGGCTCTTTGGCACTGCTTGCGGATGCCGCGCACAATTTGACGGATGTGGCGGGGCTGTTGATCGCCTGGGGTGCGGCGGTGCTGGCCAAGCGTGCAGGGACAGCGAGCTACACATTTGGATACGGCCGCGCGACCATTCTGGCGGCGATGTTCAACGCCATCGCCATCCTGATTGGCGTCGTCGTGGTGGTCTGGGAGGCGGCACACCGCTTCCAGACGGTGGTCGAGGTGCCCGGTCTGACGATCCTCGTCGTGGCGCTGATCGGCATCGCCGTGAATACCGCCTCGGCACTCCTGTTCCTGAAAGCCCGCAAGGGCGATCTCAACGCAAACGGCGCCTTCCTGCACATGGCCGCCGATGCCGCCGTCTCGGGCGCGGTGGTGCTTGCGGCTGCGGGGATCATGCTGACCGGCTGGCACTGGCTCGATTCGGCCGTGGCGATCGCCGTCAGCGTTCTGATCGCCTTCACCGCTTGGGGACTGTTGCGGGATTCGCTCAGGCTGGGCCTCGACGGCGTGCCGGAGGGCATCGACAGGCAGGCGGTCGCGACCTGGATCGGCGATCAACCGGGCGTCAGCAACGTGCACGACCTGCACATCTGGGCCCTGTCAACCACACGCACGGCACTGGCCGCGCATGTCGTCTGGCAAGGCACCGACGCCGACGGTTTCCTCGACCATGTCGCGGACGAACTGGAGCATGACTTCGGCATCGGCCACGTCACGCTGCAGCTCGAGTCCACTCCCTGCCAGCGGGCGGGCGCGTGTCTGGCGACATGAGTCTGCCGAGTTTTTCAAACGCGGAGCGATCCGCTCTTTCGTTGCAAAGGAAAAGTGGCGTGAGACCCTTATGATCTGTCCAAAGGGTGTCAATGTGCATTCAAAAGTGACCCGGTGTGATCATCTAAAACTGACCCACCCCGGCGGTGGCAAAGCCCACAGACGAGCAGCTCCCATATAGCAGGCTCGTCTGTGGGCTTTGCTTTTGCAGTTTCAGATTTTCTGGCGGGATTTGCTTTGGGCGAAACGGTAGGACGTATTGCCGGTCTCGATGGCGAGCCTTGTCCGCCATTGGTCCGAGGACAATGGCGAGCGCAGTGGTGCGTGACACGATCAAGCAACGCAGTTGTCATCTTGGCATCGCCAAACACAGAGACCCATTCTCCGAACTCGAGGTTTGTGGTGATGATGACGCTGGTCGTTTCATACAGCTTGCTGATCAGATGAAACAGGAGTGCCCCGCCGGACTTTGGAAACGGGATATAGCCAAGCTCGTCGATGATCACGCACTCCAGGGCGGTCAGTTGCTTGATGATTTTCCCGGTGTTTCCGTCGGCCTGCTCTGCGATCAGGGCATTGATCAGATCGACGGCGTTATAGAACCGAACCCGCTTGCCGAGATTGACCAGGTTGGTCCCCAAAGCGATGGAAATATGCGTTTTGCCGGTACCGGTTCCGCCAACGAGGATGATGTTATGGGCGTCCGTGGTGAATTGGCCAGAGCAGAACGGGTCGATCTGCGCTTTGGTGACGGTCGCAGCTCCATATTCGAAGGTGGCAAAGTCCTTGTGGTGGGGGAACTTGGCAATGCGCATCTGATATTGAATGGACCGCACCCGTCGCTCTTCGGTTTCCGCTTCGATCAAGGCCTTCAAGGTTGTCGTCAGACTGGGTGGCGTGCGCGCGGCCAACAAGTCTGCCGCGCAGGCCGCCATACCATGGAGTCTGAGGGCTGCGAACTGGTCGATGAGAGCGTTCATGCGGCCACCGCTTTCGTGGCATTGCACAACATCTCATAGCGTTTGCAATCGGCCTCTGGGCGCAGGGTCAACTGCGGGTAGGCGTGGGTGTCGGCCAGCGGGGGTATGACGGGTTCCAGCAACTGATTGATCAGGTTGATGATCGCAGGCAAGCGCAACGTGTGTTGTTCGACGGCCAGATCGCAGGCCGTCTCGACCACGTCGATACCATGTGTCAGCGCCAGCAACAGCAGGTCGACGAATTC
>PFEX01000213.1:0-7514 GCA_002783145.1 Rhodobacteraceae bacterium CG17_big_fil_post_rev_8_21_14_2_50_65_11
CAGCCGTTGCAGCGCGCCCTGACTGACGCGAAATCCGCCCTGCCCCTTCAACTCCTCCATCAGCTGCGCCACGGCGCCGCCGTCCCGGTCATAGACGTCGAAAAGCACCCGTTCGAAATTCGAGGAAACCTGGATATCCATCGACGGGCTGATCGAGGGGGTGACGCCGTGCGTCTCGTAAGCACCGCCCGACAGCGCCCGGTGCAATATGTCATTCTGGTTGGTGGCGATCACCAGTTTCCCGATCGGCAGCCCCATGCGGCGCGCGATGTCGCCCGCAAAGATATCGCCGAAATTGCCCGTGGGCACGGTGAAGCTGACCGCGCGGTGCGGCGCGCCAAGCGACACGGCGGCGGTGAAGTAATAGACCACCTGCGCCAGCACCCGCGCCCAGTTGATCGAGTTGACGCCGGCAAGGTGCACCTCGTCACGGAACGCGTGATCGTTGAACATGTCCTTCAGCCGCGCCTGGCAATCGTCGAAATCGCCGGTCAGCGCAAGCGCATGGGCGTTGGCCTCCGACACGGTCGTCATCTGTCGGCGCTGCACGTCACTGACCCGGCCATGCGGGAACAGAATGAACACATCCACATTGTCGAGACCGCGAAACGCCTCCATCGCCGCCGAGCCTGTGTCGCCAGAGGTCGCGCCAACGATCGTCACCCGCCCGCCGGAGCGTTTCAGCGACGCCTCGAACAGCTGCCCGATCAGCTGCATGGCGAAATCCTTGAAGGCCAGCGTCGGCCCGTGGAACAGTTCCAGCAGGAAATGGTTGGGCGCAAGTTGCACAAGCGGCGCGCGCGCGGCATGGTCAAAGCCCGCGTAGGCGCGCGCGATGATGTCTTCGAATTCCGCGTCGCTGAAGGCATCCCCGATAAAGGGGCGCATCACGCGAAAGGCCACCTCCTCGTAGGACAGCCCCGCGAGTGCCGCGATATCCGCGTGACCCATCGCCGGGATCTCCGCAGGTACGTAAAGCCCCCCGTCGCGGGCAAGGCCGGTCAACATTGCCTCTTCGAAACTCAGGTCGGGGGCGACGCCCCGTGTCGAGACATAACGCATGAACTTCAGCTGCCTTCAGTTGATCCGCTGCTTGATACGCCACAGCAAGGTAAGTGTCATCCCCAACCAGGCGACCGCCATCAGAAACCACGTTATCGCATAAGAGAGATGGTCGTTCGGGATCGCGCCGGTACCGACAGGGAACGGCGTCACGCCGAGGCCGCCGCGCGGCGCCTCTCGCAGCACCACAAGCACCGGCTCTGTATCCAGTTCGGCCGCCATGGCAGGGATGTCGCGGGCAAACCAGATCCCCGCCGCGCGGTCAGGCTCCGGCGTGAAGGCATCTGTCTCGTCAGGCCAGTAGAGGTTGCCGACAAGCTCGACCCGCGCCCCGTATGGTCGGTCCGCCAAGTGCTCGGTCTCTTGCACGAAACCCATGTCGACAAGAATCCGCCGGCCCGCCGCTGTCTCCACCGCGCGAATGATACGATAGACCGGCCCCGCGTTGCGCAGCGACGCGAGGATGGTGATCTCGCCCTCCAGGATCGTCGCCGACAGCTCGACGGGCATGTACTGGTGCCGCTCCTCTCGTGGATCGTCCGGCAAGGCCACCGGCGCGTCCTCGATCCGCGCGTCGATCTCGGCCAGCAGCGCCTCTTTCCACGCCAGCCGCTGAACCTGCCACACCCCAAGGGCAACCAGCAGCGCGCAGCCGATCATCCCGAGAAGGATCGCGCCCGTCATTCGCTTTATCATCATCGCCTCCGACAGAAAAAGGCCGACCCCACTGGCCGGCCTTCACACCCCATTAAGGTTAACGCGGCGCCCTGCCCTTCTTCTTGGCAAAAATACTCCCGCCGGAGGCGTCCTGCCCGCGGGGCAAGCGCCGTCGCCGGGGCAAGGGCGTCACTGGCCCCAGATATAGACCGCAAAGAACAGGAACAGCCAGACGACATCGACGAAGTGCCAGTACCACGCCGCCGCCTCGAACCCGGCGTGACGCTCGGGCGTGAAGTCGCCCTTGATGGCACGCAACAGGCAGACGGTCAGGAAGATCGTGCCGATGATCACGTGGAAGCCATGAAAGCCGGTTGCCATGAAGAAGGTTCCGTAAAACCGGTCGCCGCCGAACGACCAGCCTTCGTGCACCAGCAGCTCCCAGTATTCATAGGCCTGAAGCGCGGTGAAGGTGAGGCCGAGCGCGATGCCGGCGCTCAGGCCGGTGATCACGTCACGGCGGTTGTTTTCATGCACCAGTGCATGGTGCGCCCAGGTCACGAAGCAGCCCGACAACAGCAGGACCAGCGTGTTGATCAGCGGCAGGTGGAAGGCGTCGACGGCGTGAATCTCCGGGATCGTGTAGACCGACCCGACATACTCCGACATCGGATAGATCGTGTGCTTGAAGAAAGCCCAGAACCAGGCGACGAAAAACATTACCTCCGACAGGATGAAGAGGATGAAACCGTAGCGCAGGCCGATCCGCACCACAGGCGTGTGGTCGACCCCGTTATTGCCCTCGGCAACCATGTCCTTCCACCAGCCGAACATGACGTAGAGCACGCCTGCAAGACCGATGGCGAAGAGCCAGGGGCCATTTCCCGCGATCCACATCACGATGCCCGAAAGCATCAGGAAGGCGCTAATCGCACCCAGGAACGGGTAAATCGATGGCGTCAGGATATGGTAGTCATGATTCTTGGCGTGGGCCATGATGTGCTGTCCTTCGTTGGTCACTCACTGTCGCCGTCTAGCGCGGCGTATTCGTCTTCGGGCAAGTCCGTTTCGTAGAATGTATAGGACAAGGTGATGGCGTGCAGGCCCCGTGTATCGGGATCTTCGACGATCTCGGGATCGACATAAAAGGTCACCGGCATCTCGACCCGCTCGCCGGGGCCGAGGATCTGTTCGGTGAAGCAGAAACACTCGATCTTGGCAAAGTAGTTTCCAGCCGTGAACGGGGCCACGTTATACGCTGCCGTCCCCGCGATCCAGCGGTCAGTCGGATTGTAGGCCGTGTAGAACGCCATTCCGGTTTCGCCGATGCGGATTTGCATCGGCGCGTCCGGGGCTTCGAACTCCCAAGGCATATCGACCTCGGTCGAGGCGTCGAAGCGCACGAGGATGGTCTGATCGAGGATCACGTCGCTGCCGGCCTCAGCGGTCGATGTGGTTCCGCCATAGCCCGTAACACGGCAAAAGAGGTTATAGAGCGGCACCGAGGCGAAGCCGAGCCCGCCCATCAGCACAACGACGCCGAGCAGCGTGATCACCGTCCAGCGATGGTTCCCGGTCTGGCGCGCATCGCTCATTGGCTGTCCTCCTCGGTGATCGAGGGCCGCACGGTATGGTCGTACGCCTCAACGCTGCCGCCGTTGCGAACCTTGGACACCGTGAGGAAGAACACGACGGCGACGAAGGCGGCAAGGGTCAGCGCCACGCCGATGTTGCGGCCCAAGCGGCGATTGTGAATCTCGTGTGTTTCGGTGATCGGCATCTTACCAGCCCCCCAATCCGACGCTTCGCAACCCGGCCTCTGCGAGAAGCGCGCCGAAATGCAGGAAAAGATACAGCAGCGAGAACCTGAACACCTTTTTTTCGGTGCGGTAGTCGTCGGCACGCGCCGCCGCCTCGTCCCGACGCCAGATGTCGTAGCCACCCTTGACAAAGACCAGGTTCAGCACCACCGCCGCAGCCAGGTAGACCGGCCCGCCGATCGAGGTCAGCCCGGCGGCAATCGCCACGGGCGCCAGAAGCAGCGTGTAGACAAGGATCATCCGGCGGGTATGGGGCCGACCGGCAGTGACGGTCAGCATCGGCACCTTCGCCTTGTCGTAGTCCGATTTCATGAACAGCGCCAAAGCCCAGAAATGCGGCGGCGTCCACATGAAGACAAGCGCGAACATCAGCAGCGATTCCACGGAAACGCCGCCGGTCGCGACGGCCCAGCCGATCATCGGCGGGAAGGCACCCGCGGCACCGCCGATCACGATGTTCTGCGGCGTGGATCGCTTCAGCCACATGGTGTAGATGACCGCGTAGAAAAAGATGGTGAAGGCAAGGAACCCGGCGGCGAACCAGTTGGCGGCAAGGCCCAGCATGACCACCGACAGCGTCGACAGCCAAAGGCCGAGCGACAGCGCTTCACCGGGCGCGACGCGGCCAGATGGGATCGGGCGGCCGGAGGTGCGCGCCATCACCCGGTCGATATCGGCATCATACCACATGTTCAGCGCCCCCGAGGCACCGCCGCCAAGCGCGATGAACAGGATCGCAGCGAAGCCGACCATGGGTGGTACGCTCTGCGGCGCGACCATCAGCCCGACGAAGGCCGTGAACACCACAAGCGACATCACCCGCGGCTTGAGCAGGGCGAAGTAATCGCCGAAGCCCGCCTCTTGCGGGGGGGTGCTGGTATTGGCGGTGAAATCGCTCATCTACACTGGCTCATCGGGCTGGAGGGCTTGAATGTGGGATGCGGGCGGAAACAGCGCCGCCCGCAGCTATGATCGCGCTACTGTTGTTCCACCGAGGCCAGTTCGATCGCACCGCCAATGGTGCCGTCCATCAGCGAGGCGAAATCCGTCCCGCCGGTGGCGAGCCATGCCTCATATTCCTCAGGCGTCACGGCCATGACGGTGATCGGCATGAAGGCGTGGTTCAGACCGCAAAGCTGCGAACACTGGCCGAAATAAATGCCTTCCATCCCCGGATCGACCTCGAACCAGAGTTCGGCGAGGCGCCCTGGAACACCATCCTGCTTGACGCCGAAGGCCGGGATCGTCCAGGCGTGGATCACGTCGGCGGCTGTCACCTGCACCACGACGGTCTGACCGGTCGGAACGACGACGGCGGTATCGGTGGCAAGGCGGTATTCATCCTGGCTGTAGCCATACTCGTCCAGTTGGTCCCGATCCAGCATGAAGCTCATGAACTCGATGTCTTCATCGGGGTATTCGTAGCCCCAGTACCACTGGAAGCCGGTGGCCTTGATCACCACGTCGGCTTCCGGGATCTCCTGCTGGTTGTAGAGCACGGGAAGCGAGAACGCCCCGATGAAAACCAGAATGGCAAGCGGCACCAGCGTCCAGGTGATCTCCACCGGCGTGTTGTGGCTGAAGTTTGCCGGGGTCGGGTTGACGCGCGCATTGTGGCGCAGCACGACCCAGATCAGAAGGGCCAGCACGAACAGAACGATCGCCCCGATGATGTAGAGCAGCATGCTATCGAGAAAGTGCAATTCGCGCGCCAGGCTGCTGGCGGCGGGTTGCAAAGAGACGGCCCCGGATTCGGGCGCACCGATCACGTCCAGACCGTCCGGGGCGGCCTGTGCGAAGGCCATGCCGGCGGCGGCGCTTGCGGCAATGCCGGCCACGAGGCCGGTAAATTTGTTCAGAAGGGTCATTCCGGTCGTCCTGTCGTTGCGGGGCTTGGGTCTGGCAGTCCTGCACACCCCGTTGCGTATGATCGGTGATGAACCATATAGAGGGTTTCATGGCAAGACAGTGGTGAAAAATGTCTCACCCCGCAGATTTTGCCCGATCAGTTGACACAGATCATTTTCCAACCCGGAAAGGTCCCCTGCCCATGGCCCAAGCCTCTGCCTTTCGCCCGTTCGAGACGCGGCTCGACAAGGATACGACCCTGAACCTGTTGCGCGCCGCGACCGACGGCGCCGAAGACGGGGAGCTGTTCCTTGAACGCAAACGCTCGGAAATGCTGCTGTTCGATGACGGTCGGGTGAAGACGGCAAGCTACGACGCCTCGGAAGGATTCGGTCTGCGCGCGGTGCGCGGCGAGGTGGCGGGTTATGCCCATTCGACGGAGATTTCCGAGGCCGCCCTGCGCCGCGCAGCGCAGACCGCGCGGCTCGCCGTGGGCGATGGCGGCGGCACCATGGCCGATGCGCCGATGCCGACGAATCGTCACCTCTACACCGATGCGGACCCGATGGAGGGCGCCGGATTCGCCGCAAAGCTCGACCTGTTGAAAGAGGCCGACGCCTTTGCCCGCGCGCTCGATCCGCGTGTGGTGCAGGTCTCGGTCAGCTTCGCCGCCTCGCATCAGGAAGTGGAGATCCTGCGCCCCGATGCCACCCATGTGTCGGACGCCCGGCCGATGGTGCGCGCTAATGTGTCGGTCATCGTCGAGGAAAACGGCCGCCGCGAATCCGGAAGTGCGGGCGGTGGTGGACGCGTTGGAATGGCCGATTGGTTGCAGGCCGAGAACTGGCAGGCTCTGGCGCGCGAGGCGCTGCGCATCGCGGTGGTCAACCTCGGCGCGGTTCCCGCGCCTGCCGGGATCATGGATGTCGCCCTCGGCCCCGGCTGGCCGGGCATATTGCTGCACGAGGCGGTGGGCCACGGGCTGGAGGGGGATTTCAACCGCAAGAAGACCTCCGACTTTGCGGGACTGCTGGGCCAGCAGGTCGCGACGAAGGGGGTCACGGTGCTCGATGACGGCACCATCCCGGACCGGCGCGGATCGCTGAGCGTGGATGACGAGGGCACGCCGAGCGCCCGGACCACGCTGATCGAGGATGGCGTGCTGGTCGGCTTCATGCAGGATCGGCAGAACGCCCGGCTGATGGGGGTGGAGGCAACCGGCAACGGGCGCCGCGAAAGCCACGCCCATGCCCCCATGCCGCGCATGACCAACACCTATATGCTGGGCGGCGACACCGACCCCGGCGACATCGTGGCCGATCTGAAGGACGGCATCTATGCGGTCGGCTTCGGCGGCGGGCAGGTCGACATCACCAACGGCAAGTTCGTGTTTTCCTGCACCGAGGCGTACCGGGTGCAGGATGGCAAGGTCGGCGCGCCGGTCAAGGGTGCCACACTGATCGGCGACGGCGCGACGGCGCTGCGACAGATCCGCGGCATCGGCAACGACATGGCGCTCGATCCCGGCATGGGCACCTGCGGCAAGGCCGGCCAGTGGGTGCCGGTGGGCGTCGGACAGCCGACGCTTCTGATCGGCGGGCTGACGGTGGGCGGCTCGGCTGCGTGAACGATTTGCGCACCGCCACGCATGACGACATCGCGGCGCTGTCGCGGCTCTGGCACGCAGGCTGGCACGAGGCGCATGCCGCCTACACGCCCGAGGCGCTGACCCGGTTGCGCACGGTAGAGGATTTCGCCCGCCGCCTGCGCGCCACCCTGCCCGATATCCGCATGTCCGGACCCATGCTGCACCCGCTTGGCTTCTGCACGATCCGCGACGATGAGCTTTACCAGTTATTCGTCGCACCCCAGGCACGCGGCAGCGGGCTTGCCGCGCGGCTGCTGGCGGACGGCGAGGCTCGTCTGGCAGCACGCGGGGTCGGTATGGCGCGGCTTTTCGTCGGCATCGGCAATGACCGCGCCGCAGGGTTCTACGCCCGCCATGGCTGGGAAGAAACGGGCACGGTCGAGGCGCAGGTGGACAGTTCCACCGGACCCTTCCGCCTGCGGCTGCGCGGCTTTGCGAAACGGCTCGAATTCGACGATTAGGCGGGCGCTGTAAACGGG
>PFEX01000213.1:7521-7742 GCA_002783145.1 Rhodobacteraceae bacterium CG17_big_fil_post_rev_8_21_14_2_50_65_11
GAGTCGCGCGGCTAGCGTAGCGACTCATGAGGATGGATTTCGACGACGGATTCTACGAGGCTGCAACCGCCTTTTGCCCCGCCCCCGCTGCGGACAATGCCGACCGCTTGGCGCGGCTGCGGCTGGTGCGCTCTCGCCGTGTGGGGCCCGCGACCTTCCGGCGAATGCTGGCCGAGCATGGAAATGCCATCGCCGCGCTCGCCGCCCTGCCCGAAGTCGCC
>PFEX01000150.1:0-1954 GCA_002783145.1 Rhodobacteraceae bacterium CG17_big_fil_post_rev_8_21_14_2_50_65_11
AGATCTTCGCGCCGCGGGCTTTCGCGTGTTCGTAATCTTCCAGAACCACAATACCGGCGCCCTCGCCCATCACGAATCCGTCGCGGTCGGCGTCGTAGGGCCGACTGGCGGCCTGCGGGTCATCGCGGCGCTTGGTGGACAGTGCCTTGCAGGCGTTGAAGCCGGCAATCCCGATCTCGCAGATCGCCGCCTCGGCGCCGCCCGCGACCATCACGTCGGCGTCCCCCCACTGGATCAGCCGCGCCGCGTCACCGATGGCATGGGCGCCGGTCGAACAGGCCGTCACCACCGCGTGGTTCGGCCCCTTGAAACCGTAACGAATGCTGACCTGCCCCGAGATCAGGTTGATCAGCGCGCCGGGAATGAAGAACGGCGACACCCGCCGGGGGCCTTTCTCTTTCAGCGTAACAGCCGTGTCGGCAATCGAGCTGAGCCCGCCGATGCCCGACCCGATCATGACGCCGGTGCGCAGCCGGTCCGCTTCGTCCTCGGGCGTCCAGCCGGCGTCTCGCACCGCCTGCTCGGCGGCGGCCATGCCGAACAGGATGAAATCATCGACCTTGCGCCGGTCCTTGGGCGCCATCCAGTCATCCGGATTGAAACTGCCGTCGCTGCCGTCGCCAAGCGGCACTTCGCAGGCATAGTTGGTGATCAGGTGCGAGGCGTCGAAGCGTTGGATCGTCCCGGCCCCCGATTCCCCGGCCAGGAGCCGGCTCCAGGTGGCTTCGACCCCGCAAGCCAGGGGCGATACCATCCCCAGCCCGGTGACAACAACTCGACGCATGTTCCTGCCCTTTCGCATTCAGTCTTGTCGCGGAGTGATAGCGCCAAGCGGCCCTGTTGGGCAATCCCCCGGCGGCGCGTTTCGCCCGAACCGTCCGCGCGCGGTGCGGGGCCAGAACGCCAAACGGCACCCCGAGGGATGCCGCCGGCAAGCTCTTGATCGAAAGCGGGTGCTTACGACGCTTCGGTGATGAACTTGACCGCATCGCCGAAGGTCTGGATCGTCTCGGCGGCGTCATCGGGGATTTCGATCCCGAATTCTTCCTCGAAGGCCATGACCAGTTCGACGGTGTCCAGGCTGTCGGCGCCCAGGTCGTCGATGAAGGAGGCGTTCTCGGTCACCTTGTCTTCTTCCACGCTCAGGTGCTCGACAACGATTTTCTTCACGCGATCTGCGATGTCGCTCATCTTTTCGATCCTCATTCAATTTTGTCGAAGCCATTTGATTGTGGCCCCGATCTTGCATGCGCCGGTCCCGGCGGGTTGAAGGGACATAATGCCCCCGTACCGTCGAACGCAAGCGCCCACCGGCAGAAACTGCGCCGCTCTTAGCACATCGCGGTTGGAAGGCAACGGGTTTGATCGCATTTGACTCGATTCAGCTGGACGTGAGCGGGGCCTTGCGCACGCGTGTTAACGACCCGTCAGGGCCGTGTCGCTTACCCTGCTGTCCAGCCTCAGTCCCTGTTCACCCTGACATCGTAGACGCAGGAGGTGCCATGTCAGACCTGATCGACCACATCACCCTTTTCCTGCGCGCCCTGCCCTACCTGCCCGAACTCGTTTACCCGGTGGTCGCGCTTGCCGCGTTGATCAACGGAATCGTCGCGGGCCGGGTCCGGCGCAGGCTAAGCGCGCACCGCCGACCACCAGCCCGCCTGCCCCGCCTTCGATAGCTGGTGCCGTCACCGGGGCGTCAGATCATCGCCATGCCGCCGTTGACATGCAGCGTGGCACCGGTGACATAGCCAGCCTCGGGCGTGGCGAGGAACAGAACGGCGGCCGCGATCTCTTCGGGCCGGCCCATGCGCCCGGCCGGGATCTGGTCGTTGATCCTGGCCTTCTGCTCATCGCTCAGCTTGTCGGTCATCGCCGTGGCGATGAAGCCCGGCGCAACCGCGTTCACGGTGATTCCGCGCGACGCGACCTCGCTGGCCAGCGATTTGGACAT